>JBJKQP010000058.1:0-20057 GCA_046705105.1 Ignavibacteriaceae bacterium
ATTTACTAATAGGAGTAATGGCAAAATACGGATTTAATAATTATTCCGGCGAGTGGTGGCATTATGATTACAAAGACTGGAAAAAATACGACTTAATGGACATAAGTTTTGAGCAATTGGATAAGGAATAACGCACAGCATCCTATTGCGGATGCTGGATACTCAATACTAAATTTCGTCTTATCCGCCAGCATTCATTAATGAACTATATCTAAAGATAGAAAATACTAAAGATTAAATTGATGAATGCATTCAAATGCAAAGGTGAAAGGCTTCATACTCGATATTTTATGCTTAATCTTATTTTAGTGCATATGCAATTTTAAAAACTTCGTTGGCATGTGCAGCTATGTTTGTAACGTTTATTATTTTAGCAATAGTTCCTTTCTTATCGACAATAAAAGTTACTCTTTTATCAAATCCGTTCTTTTGATAAACACCGTAAGATTTGGATACTTTTTTATTTGCATCGGAAAGAAGGGGGAAGTTAAGGTGATATTTTTTTATGAAGTCTTTTATCTTTTTAGCAGAATCCACACTTATTCCCAGCACTTGAATTTTGTTTTTCTTGAACTTACTCCAATTATCTCTAATACCGCATGCTTCTTTTGTGCAGCCGGGTGTACCGGCTTCAGGATAAAAATAAACCACAACAGGCTCTTCCCCTTTATATGATGAAAGAGTATATGACTTGCCGAAAGCATCTTTTAGGGTAAAGTCGGGAGCTTTCATTCCGACTTTTAATTCTTCCGGTTTTATTTGTTTTCTAGTTTGGGCAAAATTTGAATTGACGAAAAATAAAAACAATACTACGCACGCAAAATATATATACCATTTCATAACCCACCTCGAAGTTTGATTAATAAATATATCGATTATTTCCGCGACTAATTGAAATTCATAAACTCCCAGACGCAAACTCTACGCTTGGAATAATGGAATGTTGGAGTAATGGAGTAAATTAGCTAATTCCAATATTCCATTACTCCATATTCCACTGAATTAATAATTTATTCCTTTTCTACACTTCTTGCAAAAATATAATCAACGTTCTTCAGCATGTTTTTATTATTAAAAATTGCCTTAAGCTCTTCTTCGGAAATATATTTTATTACTTCTTTGGATTTTAAAAGCTCGGATAAAAGGTCTTTCGATTTATCAGCCCAAACATCCATTGCTGAAGTTTGTACTATCTTATATGCATCTTCTCTGGAAATACCTTTATTTACCAGCTTGAGCAAGACTGTCTGGGAAAATACAAGACCTCTTGTAAGGTTTAAATTCTTCAGCATATTTTCAGGGTAAATAAGAAGATTTTTAATTAGCTTATACATAAGGTCAAGCATATAATCCAGAGCTATGCAGCTATCAGGAATAACAATTCTCTCAACCGAAGAATGAGAAATATCTCTTTCATGCCATAGTGCAACATCTTCCAAAGCGGCGATTGCATTACTTCGCAATACTCTGGCAAGTCCTGTAATCCTTTCGCTAATAATCGGGTTCCTTTTGTGCGGCATTGCGGAAGAACCTTTCTGCCCTTTGGAAAAATATTCCTCAGCTTCCAGTACTTCTGTTCTTTGCAGATGTCTAATTTCTACTGCAATCTTTTCCAGAGTAGCACCGGTAACAGCCAGGGTACTCATAAATTCCGCATGCCTGTCCCGCTGAATAATTTGAGTGGAAACGGAAGCAGGTTCCAGATCCATTTTTTTGCAAACGTATTCTTCAACTTTTGGAGAAAGATGCTCAAAGGTGCCCACCGCACCGGATATTTGTCCCACACTTATTGTCTTAATTGCATTTTGAAGACGGTTTATATCTCTTTTTATTTCCTCATGCCATAATGCAAATTTAAGTCCCATTGTTGTAGGTTCTGCATGAATGCCGTGAGATCTGCCGACACATAAAGTGTATTTATGTTCGAGTGCTCTTTCTTTTAACACGGCTTTCAAATCATATAGCCGTTTTAGAATTTGTTCACCGGCGGTCTTCATTTGATATGAAAGAGTTGTATCCAGTATGTCGGATGAAGTCATGCCGTAATGAATATGTCTTGATTCCGGCCCTACATATTCGGCTACATTTGTTAGGAAAGCAATTACATCGTGTTTTGTAGTTTCTTCAATTTCCAGAATTCTTTTAACATTAAAGTTAGCCTTTTGCTTAATAACTTCAACGTCTTCTTTTGGAATTTCTCCGAATTCGCTTCTAGCTTCGCATGCTAATATTTCAATTTGAAGCCATGTGTTAAATTTAAATTCATCCTTCCAAATTTTTCCCATTTCAGGGAGTGTATATCTTTCAATCATGAAGTTTTCTCCAGTTTCATTTTCAGAGTAATTATTTTATTATTTCTTAGTACTTTAACATTTATTGTTTGCCCGGTACTGAACTGTTGAAAAACACCTACGAGAGTTTGTTCATCGTTTATCATATAATTATTTACGCGGAGAATTATATCTCCTTCTTTGAATCCCGCCTTGCTGGCAGGAGTATTGTTTAATACTTTTGTAACAATTACACCGCGTGTACTCTGAAGATTATAATAATTTGCAATTCCCTGGTTAATAGCTTGAATTTTAAGACCGATATTAAAATCCCTGTTAACTTTTCCGTTTTCCTTAAGCTGTGTAATAATTCTCTTTACTTTATTTATCGGAATTGCAAAACCTACTCCTATATTTCCTTTAATACCGCCGGGAGAATAAATTAACGTGTTCATTCCTATAACATTGCCGTCGCTGTCAACCAAAGGACCGCCGCTGTTGCCTCCGTTAATAGCTGCATCGGTTTGAATCATATTTAAATAGTAGCGGTTGTCGAGAGGCTCGAGATTCATGCCGGTGGTGCTTACTACACCGACTGTTACCGTTGGTTTATCGTTTAGGTTAAATAATCCGAAAGGATTACCGAAAGCGATTACCCATTCACCTATAATTATATTATTTGAATTTCCTAAAACTACATGCGGAAGATTGGTGCCGTCTATTTTTAATAAACAAATATCGGTTGCGTGGTCGGTGCCGACTAATTTTGCCTTATACTCTTTTCCGTTTGTCATTGTTACGGTTATTTTAGAGGCATTACCGGCAACATGATCATTTGTGACAATATAACCGTCGGGAGAAATAATAAACCCCGAACCTAATTCTTTTATCTCTTGTGTAAAATTTCCCTGGTTGCCGAAAAACTGGCGGAAAAAAGGATCGTTAAAAAATGAACTGAACGGACTGCTGTACTGCTGTATTTCCGTTACGTTAATTCCTACAACAGCAGGGCTTACTTCTTTAACAGTTCGAGTAATTGCGTTTTGGCGAGAATCGCTGATACTGTCGGTTGTTTGATTTCCTTTTTGAAACGACGCCATATTAATCCCGTTACTTCCGGAATCGTAAAATAAAGGAGATTTATTTTGATTCTTCGTAAGAATAAAATATGCAATAGAAATAATTATTATTCCTAAAACTAAAATTATGTTTCTATTTTTATTATTCATCTTTTCTTCCTTACCATTAATAATTCTTTATTTTTTAATAAGTCTTTTAGCGGTTCAATATGTCTTATAAAAACCAGCATAAGCAGAGCAGTGGAAAATAATATCATTGTTGAAATTGATTCCGCCCTTGGTAGAGTATATTTATATAAAACATTTGAAGACGTTGTAACTAAAATTAACGATGCAACGGTTGCCCAAATGTTTCCGAGTATAATATCCTTTTTCATAAAATAGACAATTAACCAAAGGAATCCCCATATAAAGAATAATAGAGGGAACAATAAAATGATACCTCCCGCTGCCGTGGCTAGCCCTCGGCCGCCTTTAAACTTAATCCACGGATTATAACAATGACTAAAAATTGCAAATAAAAGCGACAATGCAGGCAAAGAAAATGATAACGGTAGTACTAATATTACAAGATAAACGCTTAGTAATCCTTTTAATGCATCTATTAACAGTACCAGTAATCCAATTAACTTGGATTTGGAGACATCATATGAATTAAAGGCACCCACATTACCGGAACCTACGTCTGTAATGTCTATTCCTTTTGCTTTCTTTAATATTAAAAAAGCTGTAGGGAATGAACCTAGAATATAGCCTATACAAATGCTGATTAAATAATCCATTAAAAAAGTATTTGTTTAATTTTAAGCTAATGAAATTTAATAAAATTTTGTCTCTTAAATTGTGAAGTAGATTGTACTAAGAGATTTATCTATTTTATAAGGTTATTTAACTTTTATAATTTACCGAAGTTTTACGTAACTTCGGTAAATAAGAAAAAGCATAAATGCTTTGCAATTTTATTATTTCTGTTTTACCGGCGGATTATTTAGACTGTAATGGAGCAAGAAGATGCGGATTTATCTTAAAATAAGATTCAATATTCATCGGTTTTCGGCCAGTAAATTGGTAAACAGTATTACTTGTTTTTTCCAGCTCGCCTGCTTCAATAGCTTTATATGAACCAAGCCAGGATTCCACTTCCCAATCCGGAGCTCCAAGTTTGCTTCGCCACTTTCTGCCTTCTTCCAATGATTCATTAACATAATTTAACTCACGACCGACCAGAACAGACATTCTCTTTGCTGTTTCGGAAGGGGTTAAAGATTCGGGTCCGGTTACATTATATATTCCTTGATATTTATCCGGGTCAATTAATGATGCTGCAACAACGCGGGCTGCATCCTCACGAGTAACCCAGGCGGCCTTTCCGTTACCTGCCGGTCCCCGGAGCAATCCTTCTTCATTAAAAAATTCGGGTATGACATCCAGATACAAATTGTTGCGAAGTACGGTATGCTTTATACCGCTTTCCGCAAGATACAACTCGGTTTGGTAATGGTCGCGTGCCATGGGAAATTTTGATTCCGGTGATGCTCCTTGAAAAGACAAGTAAACAATGTGATTAACTCTTGCAACTGCCGCTGCCTCAATTGCATTTTTATGAAGCTTTGCACGTTCTCCCTGCTTACCGTATACGGATACGATAAAAGCAGTATCTATTCCTGTAAATGCCGAACTTAAAGACAACAGGTTGGTGTAGTCTGCTATAACAACTTCTGCACCTTTTAAGTAAGATACTTTATCAATATTTCTTGTCATTAATCTAATTTTCTGACCTTGTTCGGTAAGTAATTCCGCAATTCGGCTGCCAAGGTGCCCTGAAGCTCCGGTTATAAGTATCATATTTTTTTACCTGAATTTATTGGCTTCTATTTGAAAACTACAGTCGAAGTTTAACTACCCAATGTATTATCCAAACCCTTATGAATTTAAATGCTTCAAACGTATTAACCATCCAAACCAATAATGCGATAATTATAATAATTGAGAATAGGCTTTTGAAAAACTTGTTGAAAGGGAGCATGTTAATCATATAAATAACTATCCCAATCAATAAAACTGCTGATAGAATTACCATCAAATTTATAAGTGGCGTATCAATAGACATATTAATCGATTACTTTATAATGTAAAAACAAATTCCTTCACAATGCTAGTCTTGGTAATTACTGTATAAACAAGATATACATTTTGAAATTATTATACAATTTCTTTTTAATTTAATTGATAACTAAAAAAGGATTATTTTACAGTATTACTTATTAGGTTTATTCCTTTATGTACAATAAGAAATCTTATATATTAAAAACATTAGCAATTCCTTTTATTTCACTAATTGTTTTTATTTTAATGTATATGCTTTCGAAAAGCGGTAGCGAGGCCGCCTATCATTATTTTATGAAAGGAGCCATAGGCAACACGGGCCGCTGGCTGAATACTTATGGACCGGAATGGTTTGTTGATATAAACAAAAGTATTTCGGCACTCGGCGGACCCGCAGTTTTTTCTTTTATAACTGTTTTTACATTATTTGTTTTAATAATTACAAAAGAGTTTAAAACGTGCCTGGAGTTTTTAATTGCAGTTTTAGGAATAATGATTTTATTGTATGGATTAAAATATACTCTTAATACAAATCGCCCGGCCGATATTTTTAATTTGTTGTTAAATGATGATTTAGGTTTTCCCAGCGGTCATGCAGCATCTTCTATTGTTTTGTATTTGTCAATAGCAATATATTCGGGGAGGAAGGCAAAGTTTAGATTACGGGCTGCCGTTGCGTCCTTAGCGGTTGTCCTTATTATTTTAATCGGGTTTAGCAGGCTTGTTGTTGGCGCACATACACCTGAAGAAGTTATTGCAGGATGGTGCATAGGAATATTTTGGCTTTCACTGGTTAATTTATTTTTTTCAGGAAGAAATATTACGGGTGAGAAAGCTCACATATAGAATAATATTCTGATTTATATCTAATTATTACTAATTTAATTACTGCTTAATTCATTAAATCATCTATTACATTTAAAAAGGAGTTGTGCTTATGAAACGGCTAATTATTACTTCTTTTATTTTGTTTTTTGCTGCAATATTTATAAACGGACAAACAAATGGGGATAAATCAACAGCCGGAAATAATGTTTACAAAATTCAACAAGGATTTGTTGATGCCGACGGCGTAATGATTTATTATGAAGAATTCGGTAAAGGTAAGCCTTTAATGATTGTTCACGGCGGACCCGGTGCTTCGCATGATTATTTCCTTCCGTATCTACTTCCGCTTGCCCGGGACAATCGTTTAATATTTATTGATGAGAGAGGCTCGGGGCAGTCTCAAAAACTGCAGGACGCTTCAAAGTATACGGTAGAAAATATGGCGGAAGATGTGGAAGCGGTAAGAAAAGCTTTAAACCTTGGAAAGATAAGCCTGCTTGGTCATTCTTACGGCGGAGTTTTGGCTCAGGCTTATGCGCTTAAATATCAGAAGAATTTAACCCATCTTATTTTATGCAGTACTTTTCCAAGTACCTCGCAAATGAACGAAGTATTTAAACAAATGGAAAAGAAAATGCCTAAAGAACTTTTGGAAAGGATTAAGAAAATGGAAAAAGCCGGCTTATTCGGACATGGACTTCCGTATCAGCAAAATAGGTATACTAACCAGTATATGATTGCAGCCTGGGGTGAAGCTTACTTCCCCTACCTATACCAAAACCGACCTGATCCGAACTACGACCCGGTTTCAAATGGTAATATGTCATGGAGACTTTACAGAGAAATGTGGGGCTCGGATGGTGAGTTTGTTATAGACGGAAATTTGAAGTCCGTTGAATATGTTAACAAACTGCACACCATACATGTACCTACTTTAATAACTTGCGGGGATCATGATGAATGTGCACCATGGCTTTCCAAAGAAATGCATGAAAAAATTAAAGGCTCTAAGCTTGTAATCTTTCCGCACAGCGGGCATATGACTTTTGTAGATCAACCGGATATGTTTATTAAAACCGTCGATGGCTTTTTGCATTAACAACCTGTAATATTTTTATTACGTAAAATTAAACCTAACTCCCCGTTCCCTTTCCTTGGTAAGGAGAAGGGAAGGGAGGGCGGGTTATCACTTGCATTCATCATATTTTTCTTGATTAAATTAATTTATAGATTAAATTTCCATAAAGAATTTTCTCCTCTTTTTTAAGCACTAATAAAAATTTACAGGGATATTATTATGAACGGAGATGATTTTCGTAATATTCAGGCGAGATTAATTGAACGCCGAAAAAGGCTTCAGAATACAATTTCATCAAATGAAAATACTGCCGGGCTTGCAAACTTATTAATTAAGGTAGATTCTGCGTTGGAAAGGATGAATAACGGAACTTATGGAATTTGCGAAGTGTGCCATGAACCTATTGAACGGGACAGGCTTATGGCTGATCCCCTTGTAACTTTTTGTCTTGGCGACTTAAATAAAGCGCAGCAAAAGCTGCTGGAAGATGATTTAACGCTTGCTTCCACAATTCAAAGTTCTCTTTTACCTGCTAACAATGTAAGCGAGTTAGGATATAAGATTAGCTATAATTATCTGCCCGCAGGCCCTGTCAGCGGGGATTACTGCGATCTGGTAATATCTAAAAACAGCAATAAAGAAATTTTCTTCTTTATAGGAGACATTACAGGCAAAGGTATTGCAGCATCCATGCTTGTCACACATATTCATGCAATGTTTCATAGCTTAATAGAACTCAATTTATCTTTGAAGGAATTAATGGAAAGAGCTAACCGGTTGTTTTGCGAAAGCTCGTTATATACCCACTTTGCAACTTTAGTCTGCGGTAAAGCAATTAAAGGCGGAAAAGTAGAAATTTGTAATGCCGGACATTGCCTGCCGGTTATTATAAAAAAAGGTTCTGCATTCTCTATTAATTCCAATGGCTTACCTCTGGGCCTTATTCATCAAAGCGAATATTCTGTAAATACATTTTCTCTTGAACCCGGAGAAAGCATATTTCTTTATTCCGATGGACTGTCCGAAACCAGAAGGGGAGAGGAAGAATTCGGAACGGAACGGATCAACCAAATTGCATCTATGCATTATAATTCCTTACCTGTTGAAATAATAAATGATTTTAAAAAACGATTGGATGATTTTAGCGGAGGTTTGCCTAACCTTGACGATCTTACTATGATGTCTATAAAAAGAATGGAGTAATCCGTGAAGAGCAGATTTTAATTTCCGAAACTTAATTCTGATGTTAGAACTATATTTATTTCTTTTAGTATTAAAGCAATGTCTAGATAATCTTGTGCGAACAATTATTAACTTTTAACTATTAACCATTCACTGCGAAGTCTTTTTTTCAGGTTTATTTGGTGTTTTTGTTTTAACAGTTTTTGGTCTCGTTTTTCCATGTGTACCCCTCCAGATTTTCCCTCTTTTCGATTTTTTATCACCTTTACCCATAAACACTCCGATAAATTAAATAAAATATCTCAGTTAATTCAAAGATAAAGATTTATAAAACTTAGGTCAAATTAAGCACTTTAGGCAACCTTAATTTCTTTATGCCACAACTTGTTGTTGTAGTTTCTAATTACTTCCCTGTAGCTGTCGAAAAGTCTTTCAAAAATATTTTCCCAAGATTGTTCTTTTGCAAATTGAACAGCTCTTTGTGAAATTTCTTTTCTCAGTTCCGGCGAGTCAAGTAATAAATTAATTTTTTTAGCAAGGTCATTAGGGTCTTTAGGTTCGGCTATCAAGCCGTTTCTTCCGTGATTTATAATTCCGTAAGCACCGCCTTCTCTAACGCAAATAGGAGGTAAGCCGGAAGCCATTGCTTCTACGGTAACATTGCCAAATGTTTCCGTAGTGGAAGGGAAGGCGAAAATATCACTAGATGCATAAATAGTTGATAATTCTCTACCGGATTTATGCCCTAAAAACTTTGCTTCGGGCATTAGTTCTTCCAATTCAGAACGAATGGGACCATCCCCGGCTAAGACAAATACGAAATCATTTCTTTTTTGTTTTAAAATTGTATAAGTATCGGCAAGTGTTTTAAGATCCTTTTCCCAAACAAGCCTTCCTGCATATAAAACGGCAGTTTTATTTCCTATTCCGTTTTTTTGTTTCCATGTATTGGATTTGAATTTTGTATTGAAGACGTTTGTATCAACTCCGTGAGGTAAAAATTCAACGGTATTTAATCCATGTTCCCGAAGTTCATTAAGAATTGGAGTTGAGGGGACATAAACAATTTGGCATTTATTATAAAGGCTGCGGAAATAATTCCAGCCGAAAGGTTCAAGAGCTTTTATCTTATAATATTTTGCATAGCTGGCAAAATGAGTATGATAAGTTGCAACTACGGGAACGCTATGCTTCTGGCCGTATTTTACGGCAGCATATCCAAGTGAGCAAGGACTATTAATATGAAGCAAGTCGGGTTTGAATTCATTTAATTTTTTCTCGAAATATTTTAAGCCCGGTACTGCAAATTTATAATCTTTATAAAGAGGAAAAGTAAACGAAGGTACTTGATAAATAGGTGTCGGCTGCTGCTCAGGAGAAGGTACTATGGGTGAAAAGAAAATGTTTGTAATTCCATTTCTATTTAATTCTTCAATTAGCCTATAGAGAACTCTTGTAACCCCGTCATGGCCGGGCTTCATAGTTCCCGCAAAATAGGCAATTTTTATATTCCCGTTTGTATTATTATTTACTTTCTTACTCATAGTTCTTCCTCAATTGGTATCAACACAAAAAGATGTGTTGCTTTCATTTAGTTATCCCGTATTCAAAAAGTGCAATAATATTATTAACTTAAACTATGATGGGAATGTTAATTTATTATAAAGAAAATATGATTATAATATTAATTCACCTTACGTACTTTTTCTTCTTACTAGCTAAAAACTCCAGAAGAAAAACAACAAGACTTATAATATAGAATGCTGCAGTTTTCATAAACCCGGCCTTAAAAATTAGGACAAAGTTATTTACCGCTAAGAAGTTAATGAAAAATAATAAATAGTGTATTAAAAAAAGGTCAATAAATTGTTACCTTTGCGTTAAATCAACATTTAGTATTGTATATAAAATTGATTCTTTCGATATTTAATAATAATAATCAGCGATCTATATTGTGAAAATATCTCAGTTTATAATTGATCTTATAGCGAAAAAAATAAAAGTTCCTTTGTCTGCGGTTAATATGTTTAAATCCGCAAACGAAATAAGCGGAATAGACAGGAACACACTTCCAACGGAATTAATCCCCTTAAATGCAATTCAGCTTTCACGCGGCCTGCTTAATTTTACGGTGCTGCAAAGCAGGCTGGATTGGGTTTTACCATTCTGGGCAAGCAGGCAATACAATCCGGAGTCAACCTCATTTATACCGAGGTCACATACCGGCTTATCTATGAACATTACTCAAAGAAACTGGACTGCTGTGGGAAACATGGATTGTAATACGGAACCTATAGTTGATCCGAGGGGTATGGTTACTCCTTTTAAAGACGGCTGGTCTGTTGATGTATGGCTTATGGTTGATGAGAAAATACTATATCCATCCAGGAGCGATTCTGTGTTGCAGGAACTAGTTGAGGCATATCCTATTGTTAAAACTCAGTTCTTATTTGAAAATACAAAACTTACTTTAAAAACTTTTACAAAGAAGGACGTACTTTTTCATAATGCATTACTAGAAAACGAATCAATTAATATTAAACACATTAAATTAATTTTTGCAGTAAGGCCCTTTAATCCGGAAGGAATAAGCTTAATAAATAATATAGATTTTTTGCAGCCGGAAAATAGTCTTTTAGTAAATAAAAAATCCAGGATTTATTTTAATAAAGAACCTTCTTTTGTTCACTGTTCTTCATTCGAAGAAGGTGACTGTGCTAAAATTTTTAATGCAAGTAAAAACAGTCGGACAAATTATTCGGTATTTTGTAAAAAAGGTATGGCAAATGCTGCTGCAGTATTCGATTTTGACCTGAAGCCGGGAGATGTTTTTTCCGTAGAATCAAAATGTAATTTAAAAGATGAAACATCCGGTGTGCAGGTGAATAGCAGCGAAAGTGATGTTATTAAATATTGGGACGATTTATTAAAAAGAGGGACAGAAATTCATACTCCCGATAAAAAAAATAATTCCGTTATTAAATCATCACTTATTTCCTTGTTGATGCTGATAGATGATGATTCAATAACACCGGGTCCTTTTACTTATCATCAATTTTGGTTTAGAGATGCTGCTTATATGATATGGGCACTGGACCGGCTTGGCTTTTCCGGTTTTACACAAAAAATAATAAATACTTTTCATCATAAACAATCCTCTTCGGGTTACTTTAGATCTCAGAAGGGTGAGTGGGACTCGAATGGCCAGGCTTTGTGGACGATTTACCAGCATGCAAAATATTCATATAATAAAGAATTCTTAAACTCTTTATTCGATTCTATGTTTAATGCGGTTAAATGGATTGAACACAAAAGACTAACTAGTGAAGAACTTAAGAATAAAGAATATTACGGACTTCTACCGGAAGGAATGAGTGCGGAACATCTTGGATTAGCCGATTATTATTTCTGGGATAACATGTGGTCTATTGCAGGTATAGAATCTTTTATTAAAGTCTGTATATTCCTTTCCAAAGAAAAAGAAAAAGAATTTGCAGAAAAAATTCTTAAAGATTACAGAGAAGCTTTTGAATCTGCAGTTTCAAATGTCTGCGCTAAGTTCGGAATAAAGTCTATTCCTGCTTCTCCGACTAGAGGAATTGACTGCGGTATGATAGGATCAATTTCGGCAAGTTATCCTCTGCAAATTTTCGGACCTGATGATCCTAAGATCCTTGCCACATTGAATACTCTGAAAGAAAATTATTTTTACAAAGGGATGTTCTTTCAACATTATATTCATTCCGGCATGAACGCTTATTTAACTCTGCAACTTGCGCATGCATATCTGTATGCCGGCGACGGCAAAAAGTTTTTTGAAATATTATCCGATACATTATCATATTTATCCCCTACATTAAATTTTCCCGAAGCAATAAATCCTCTAACAGGAGGAGGATGCATGGGAGACGGCCAACACGGCTGGGCTTCCGCTGAAATATTGTTAGCGTTTAACGATGCTTTTGTTTATGAACATGATAATAGTCTTACGGGCGTTACGGATGTTATGCTTCTGCATGGAATTCCTAAATTTTGGTTTAATAGCGGAGAGAATTTTTATATTAAGAATGCACTAATTTCAGGCGGCAAATTAGGTATAGCAGTTACTTTTAAGGAAGAAATAATTACGGTTAATATAAGCTGCGAAATGATTGCCAAAAAAGATTCATTCAGGTGGTATATTAAACTACCGTTTGCGGTGAACATTCCCGAAGAGCAGCCGAATATTATTTCATCAATGATAAATGATAAAAATGAAATGATAATTGAAATAAAGCCTGGCAGCATGGAATTGTACTTTATTCGCCAGACATTAAAAGTTTCTTAAAACGGAATTGGATTTTAAAATCCTGCTTCCGTCTTAAGATAATCGAAATCCTTATTATAGTTGGCAAATTCATTTAATAAATCATTTTCAATTATTAAATCCGAAGGCTCGGGAATAAGAGCTTTTGTCTTAGTTTTTATTGATGAAGGATTTATATCAATAAAATTAATTTTCATTTCATTTGCATCAGGTCCTTTTAGACTTCCTCCTGCATTTAAGAACCTAATTCCTTTTCTTTTATATTCCATTGTCTCATGCAGGTGTCCGTGCAGTACAAGATCAACATCGAATATTTTAAATAAATTCAGCAGTCTTTTTTTCTTTCTGAGTTTCATTGTTTGTTTTTCAATATTTTGCCAGAAGCTGCCGAACGAATTGTTATTATTAATTTTAATTTTATTAAAGTGATGATGGATGAGAATAATTTTGCGTGAGACTATATTATTATATCTTTCCAGAATACGTATTGTTTCGTTTAACTGTTCAAGATTTACACTTCCGTTTGAAGCAAAAATATTTTTTGTAGTTGAATAACCCGCGATAGAATTCATACCCAACAGAAGCACACCGTTAACTATTTTTGCATAAGGGAAAATATTTACGGAAAGGTAGGCGCAATTTTCGAAAGTTTCTTTGAAGAATTTATAAAATTGTTTTACTTGTTTGTTAAAATCTACGGTACGGCATTTTCCCGGGAAGGTAAAAATATCTTCCGCCGTTTGAACACCGCCGAAAATATCATGGTTGCCGATTATAAGGGAAAGTTTTTGTGAATTTAACAGACCGAGCTTTTCAAATAGTCGTCTTAGGATTAAAAAATCAGTATGATCAGCATTATCGGTTAGGTCTCCCGTAATTACAATATGATCCGCATTATTTCTTACTGCATATTTTAAGAGGTAATGGATGACATCGAGATTCGACTTCTTAAAAAAAGTTGTGAAGTGGAAGTCTGATAAATGTGCTATTCTCATTTGTCTCTATTTGTTGTTAATAATAAGATTCATCCGTTTAAAGTTATAGTTATATTGTTAATAAAAGATGAATTTAATGTGAAGAAATTATTAACTGCGCATAAAAAAAGCCGGTAAAACTGTACCGGCTTTAAAGTCTAATTTTTATAGAAAGGTTAAAACGTTACCTTTTTATTAAATCTGTTTGCGTATTCAAGTACAAGGGCACTTGCAATAAATATAGAGGAATAAGTACCCGTAATTGTACCGAAAAATAGTGTGAATGAAAATGCTCTTAACACTTCGCCGCCGAATATTAGAAGTACTAGGACTGCAAGCAGTACGGTACCGGCAGTAAGAATAGTTCTGCTCATCGTCCTGTTTACACTTGCATTTATCAGCTCTTCCAACGGCATTGTCTTATGTATTTTTAAATTCTCTCTTACTCTATCGAATACGATAACCGTATCGTTAACGGAATAACCAATAAGGGTTAGAAAGGCAGCAACTACGGTAAGGTCAATCTCAAGATTTAAACCCGGTATAACTCCGTAAAGTGCGGCATATAATCCTATGGTAATAAGAACATCATGAAACAAAGCGACAACAGCTCCCAACGCAAATATAAATTTAAAACGGAAAGCAAGGTATACTAAGATTCCGACAAGGGAAAGGAATACTGCAATTATTGCATCCGTTTTAAGTTCCTTTCCGACTTTTGGTCCGACATGATCTTCTTTTATTATTTTAAAGGGATTACCGGCCATTCTTGTTTTTAAGTTATCTTTAAGCCATTCTGCAATTCCAACTCTCACTATCATTTCTTTATTACTTGGTTCTTCGGATACTTTACCCGATTGAAAACCTCGCTGAAATAATCCGGCTACCATTAGGTTTGTTGTATCCGGATTAGCAAAAGCATAAGTAACCGAAGTGGCAGTAGTATCCACAACTTTATAATTTATTCCCGGCAGAACTTTTTCAATAGAATTATTAATATTAGAAACTACTTTCGGAAAAATTGTTTTAGGCAGTTGTTGTAATTCGGTTCGTGCAAGAACTCCGGTTTCGCTGCCGAATGTTTTTAGTTCGACCGTGCCTAAGCCTATATTACTTACGTATGTTCTTAACTTACTAATATTAATGGGTTTTTGAAATTCCATGACAATCTCCGTACCGCCTTTAAAATCGATACCGAAATGCAATCCCCGGAATATTACATTAGCTAACCCTATTAAAAAAAGTGTTAGAGAAACAACATAAAAAATTCTTCTTTTCCCTAACCAATCAATTTGGATATTTTCAAATAAACGCATTTACAAACATTCTCCTTACGGCGTGTTAGTTAACCAATTGAAATTTTCATACCTTTTTGAACCATGTAATCGAATACGACACGGGCTATTACAAGAGCACTGAACAAACTTGCACCTAACCCAATCATAAGAGTTAAGGCAAAACCTTGAACAGGGCCGGTACCGAATTGGTACAAGATGATACCGGTAATGAAGGTTGTAATATTGGAATCTATAATAGCCGAATAGGCTTTGGAAAACCCGCTGTCTACCGAGGCTTTAATAGTTTTTCCCGTTTCCAATTCCTCTCTTATTCTTTCGTAAATAAGTACATTGGCATCAACTGCCATACCTATCGTTAAAATAATACCTGCAATACCGGGCAGTGTTAGCGTTGCATGAAAACCTGCCAGGCATCCTAAAATAAATAATACCGTAAATACCAGGGAAGCAGCGGCAATTGTACCAGCTCTCTGGTAATAAAGTATCATAAAGAAACTTACTACTAAGAAACCAAGTATTGTGGATACGGATCCGTCATTTATGGAATCCTGGCCTAAAGAAGGTCCTACAGTTCTTGATTCTATAATATCTACCGGGGCAGGCAAAGCGCCGGCTTTTAAAACTATAGCCAGTAATTGAGCTTCTTTCATATCCGCCATTCCGGTAATTTGGGAATTACCTCCTGTAATTTTATTCTGAACTACAGGTGCGGAATAAACTACACCATCCAATATAATTGCTATCCTTTTATGAATATTGGCACCGGTAATTCTTGCCCATTCGGCTGCACCTTCCGAATTCATTTGCATATTTACAATAGGTGCAGATGATTCCTGACTGATTGTTGCGGTAGCATTAGTTATAACTCCGCCCGTAAGTTCGGGCGTCTTATTTACACAATTTAATTTATAAACACCTTGTCCGTTCTGGTAGCCGACAGGTTTAGCCGAAAATACAAATTGACAGTTATTCGGAATTACTTTTTGCACCTGCGGCAGAGACAACCATAATTTTAATTTATCTTTGTCATTGGCTTTTACATAAGCATCCGCATTCCCGGATCTCTGGTCTATTAATGCAACGGAAAAGAAAGGATGCTTTTTAGCAAACTCTGCTTCGGAAAGCTGTTGATTTTGAGAAGTATCGTTTGCGGATGCTGTTTTAGTACCTTTACCTGCTTTAGCAGCTTTGGTTTTTGTACCGGCTTTTGATGTATCTGCAAGTGTAGAATCAACAGTAACGTTACCGGCTAAAACATCATCTATTTTTTTCATTACGGATATGGTATACTCGGGTGACTTCAATAGTTTAAATTCTAATAGAGCAGTTCCCTGCAAAAGTTGTTTTGCTTCTTCTTCTCTGGCAATGCCGGGAAGTGCTACAATTATTCTTGTGCTTCCTTGCCTTTCAATGGTTGGTTCGGACACGCCGTATTGGTCAACACGGTTACGAATAATCTCCATTGCTCTTGTAACGGCATCTCCGGCATCCTTTTTTAATTCGGAAATTATCTGGCTGTCGTCTTCTCTTATATTGCCGAAGTAACGGCTAAGCCTTATTCCCTGTTTTTGTAACGCAGAAGCAACTAGATCTACTACAGATGCACTGGATGTTTGAGCAGTCTTTTCTGCGGCAGCAAGAATTTTATCGAATCTTTCATCCGGATGTTTTGCAAGTTTTTGGAGTAGCTTTCCCGTATTTACTTCAAGAACTACACGCATTCCTCCCTGCAAATCCAGACCAAGTTTAAGGCTTTTCAACTTATCTTGCGTAATTGCCGGATCAGCAGCTTTAATGCTGTCTTCCACAAGTTTTATTTTTTGATCAATTGCCTGGTTACTAAGATGCGGATCTTCAGCTTTTATTAACTCTCTTCTTTTTTGGAGTGTTTCATCTAATTTATTAGTGTTTAAATAATTTAGATAGGTAGGATATAAAAGATAGAGAGACAAAAGTACTGCACCGACTATTAGAATAATTCTAAATCTAAGTTCTTTCATATTTGACTTATTAAATAGATTTTAAAAATAATTAAGAGTCAAAATTACCAGTTAAGGTTAAGAAAGTCAATAAAAATAGAAGTGGTATAATTAAATTATCTCCTAATAAATTATAACCTATTTCGGATAGGGTTTTCATAAATACAAATTATAGAAAAAATAATTAGATTTTCCTTAAAAGAATATTTTGTAAGAAATTTGATTACTCATACCATGCAAATAAATGTATTTGTCAATTTGATAATTCGGAATCTTAAAGGATTTCAAAACTTTAGGGTTGAGATTTTTCTTCCGAAAGCTTTAGGGAGCAGAATGACGATTATACATAACGTGAGTTAATAAAAAAAACCCGTTTACGAAACTTCCGTAAACGGGTTTAATGAATTTAGAAATAAGAAAATTATTTCATAAGAATCATTTTCTTTGTATCCGTGAATGATTTTGTACCATCCAGTGAATTTGCTTGAATCTGGTAGAAATATATACCGGATGCGATTTCAAGATTTGATGTAGCGGTATTTAAAACTACCTGATGTGAACCTGCGGTTTGTGTTCCGCTAACCAGAACTCTAACAACTGCACCTGTTATATTGTAAATTACAATCTTAACATGGCTTGCATAAGGTAATGCATATCGGATAGTAGTAGATGGATTGAACGGATTCGGGTAATTCTGAGATAAAGTATATTCTTTAGGTCCGGAGATTACCGATACTTCCACAACTTTAGAATACTGGGATGTACCGTTCAAGTCTATTTGTTTCAGTCTATAAGATAACTTTCCGTTATCGGTACTAGTCAACTTATCAACAAATTTATAGCTTGAAATTTGAGTTGAATTTCCTTTACCGTTAACAAATCCGATATTGGTCCAGGTGTTTCCTAATTTTTTCTGAACTTCAAATCCTTTGTTATTTGTTTCGGTAGCGGTTTCCCAGCTTAATGTAACCTGGTTGTTGCTTTGTACTGCCTGGAATGAAGTTAATTCAACCGGGACTACATAGCCTAAACCTTGTAGTGCATCTTGAAGTATGGAAACAGTATATTTTGCATTATGTACGCCGTAACTTCCGTCTGTTTCAACAAACTCGTATGTGTAAATTCCTTTTACAATGTTCGGTTTGTTTGCAATAGCCATGGAGTCTGCATGATCAGTTAAAGAGGTTATCACTGCACCGGTGTTATCCTTAGGTAAGAGAGAAGCTAATTCATTAAGCATTCCCTTTACTTCGGTTTGAACACCTTCAATTGTACCATTGCCGTCCCAATCGGAACTAGCTTTGATATCGTCGAACGAAGTAATATTTCCGTGGCAATTTTGGCATCCTTTAACAAAGTCATGAGGTGTTCCGCCGGTAGTATCAATCATACCCCATTGATGGCTCGGACTGTTACCGCTTCCTATATCAGCCATATGGCATGTAACGCATGCATTAGGAACATTTGCATGAGTATTTAATCCGGCTAATGTAGTATCTCCGAATTCATACGCATTTTGACCGAAAAGCATATCCGTTTGAGGCGCCATAGGTTCAAAGTGATTAAAGAAACCATAATAAGGTGCTTGATCTGTTATGGATGTGTTTCCAACATGGCGAGCTTGATGGCATCTCATACACATCTGTCCGTTGCCGCCCTTTGTTACCTGGTATCCGTTAAGCAATGTAATATTACTCATAATCCTAAGACCGTAGTTAGTAGAATCATGCGGATCATGGCAGGTTGCACAGCTAATCGGAACATCACCATCACTAGTTGCATAACCCGGATTTGTAGGATTAGCTACATACTTAACATAAGCTGCACCGCTGTGGCATGGGAAGCAGGAACTCCTTGCAGTATGTTCGCCGTCAGGGAACTTATAATGTACTGAAGTAACATAGTAAGTACCTATTGTGTGGTGCGGTGGTGCATCATGGCATTGTAAACATACGCCTGCATCAAGGCTTACACTAATTTTAGTCGGATCTGCAGTTGTAATATGTCCGGATGCCGGGCCATGACATTCCTCGCAGCCGATTGTTGAAGCATTTAATGCATCATTGAATGGAGAAGAGTTTAATAGATTCCAAGCTGTTTGATCTCCTTGAGGAATCAAATACTCACCATTATCCGGAGTGAATGTTGCTGACCATGCTGTGTCGTACCCACTTTGATGAGCTAAATAGCCGAAGTTTCCATTATCGGCATTCTGATCCCATCCGGTTGTATGGCATTTAGCGCAACGTGCTAATGAATAAACTCCCATCATTTGTCCGTTTACTGCGGAAGTTTCTATTTCCCCGGTAATCCCATTTTTAAACATATTAGCGTGAGGTGTTAGTTTCCATGAGCTAAATTTTTTCATGGATGGCTGGTGACAAAACTCGCAGTCACTTGAAAGACCTGTACCGACGTATGTTGCAACATAAAATGTATCAACATCGGAGCTACCACCGTTTACTGTTAATGTAACATAATAGTATCCGGTAGTATCCGGTACAAATTTGACATCTTGAGTATTGGTGCTGCTTAAAGTTGTCTTAGTTCCGGAAGGCCCGGTTATAGACCAGCTAAAAGAAGTAACTCCGCCTGTAGTGTCTGCGGTTAAGTAAACAGGCATATCCTTAGCAACTGTTTTATTGCCGCTGTATACCGGATTTGATCCGGCAGGGATAGTGCCTACTGTTGATAAAAGCCTGGGACTAATAGGACGTGTTTTTATTTTGGCTGTTTGTGCATTTGATGTTATAGCCAATGAAAACAATCCTAGTACCAGGACTGAAAAAAGTAATTTTAATTTATACATGAGATCCCCGTAAATTAATTTGTTAATATACAGGTGACAGCAATCAAATAATGTACCGAAATGTTTAATGTTGAGGTTTGCCAAATATTAGTAAAAATTATTAGTATTTATAATTATAGTTTCCAGTTTATAAGAATATTAAACACTT
>JBJKQP010000059.1:0-26872 GCA_046705105.1 Ignavibacteriaceae bacterium
TGGAAGAGAAAGGAATTTTGGAAGGATATTTTGCCAAAGTAAACAGAAAAGCATTCGGTTATGATATAATGGCTTACATTCTTGTTACTATGGAATCATCAAAATTCTATAAAAGTCTTACTTCAAAAGTTGAGAAGGTCCCTCAAATTATTGAATGTCATTCGGTATTGGGTGAAGGTTCCCATTTATTAAAAGCGATTGTTAAAAATACCGAAGCACTTGAAAAGCTGTTAAATGAAATACAGTCCTGGCCGGGTGTAATTTCTACTAAAACCACATTTGTTCTTTCAACTATAAAGGAGACTACACAAATTGAAATTTAAAACAATAATAAAAAATAAATAAAGGAAATAGTATGGCAAAAACAGAAACTCCAATTGACAAAGTTCTTAGTTACATTAAAACCAACAAAATAAAATTTGTTGATTTAAAATTTATGGACTTTCCCGGGCAGTGGCAGCATTTTACTGTACCTGTTACAGAATTTAATGCAGATTCGTTTGAAGACGGCTTAGGATTTGACGGTTCTTCAATCCGCGGCTGGAAACCTATTAATGAAAGTGATATGCTTATTATCCCGGACCCCACGACTATGTTTCTGGATACTTTTGTGGATGTTCCTACTATCAGCTTGATTTGCGATGTTTATGAACCTGCTACTAAAGAAAAATACACCCGGTGTCCCAGGAACATTGCACAGAAAGCTACTGCATACCTAAACTCCACAGGAATTGCGGATACGGCTTACTTTGGACCCGAAGCCGAGTTCTTTGTATTTGATGATGTGCGTTTCGATTCCAAACCTAACGGCAGTTTTTATTTTGTGGATTCTATCGAAGGAAGATGGAACAGCGGGCGCGAAGAAAACCCGAACTTGGGTTACAAACCGAGATATAAAGAAGGTTATTTCCCGGTTCCGCCTACCGATGCTTTAATGAATCTAAGGAACGAGATGGTTGTAAATTTAATGGATGCGGGAATTCCGGTTGAAGCTCAGCACCATGAAGTTGCCAGCGGCGGGCAGTGCGAAATCGATTTAAGATTTCAGCCGCTTGTTAAGGCTGCCGACCAGCTTTTGCTGTTTAAATATATTGTTAAGAATACTGCAAAGAAAAACAACATGACCGTAACTTACATGCCTAAACCTATTTTCGGCGATAACGGCAGCGGAATGCATGTTCATACAAGTCTTTGGAAAAAGGGCAAGCCGTTGTTTGCAGGTTCCGGTTATGCCGGTTTAAGCGAAATGGCATTATATTTTATCGGCGGATTAATAAAGCATGCACCTTCTCTGTTGGCATTTACAAACCCCACAACTAATTCTTATAAGAGACTTGTACCCGGTTTTGAAGCGCCGGTTAATCTTGCATACTCTCAGAGAAACAGAAGTGCTTCTTGTAGAATCCCGATGTACTCTCCTAGTCCAAAAGCAAAGCGAGTTGAATTTACATCTCCCGATCCTTCATCTAATGCTTATCTTGGTTTTTCCGCAATGTTAATGGCCGGCTTGGATGGCGTAATTAACAGGATTGATCCCGGTGATCCTCTTGATAAAGATATTTATGATATGTCTCCGGAAGAATTAAAAGATGTTCCGTCAACACCCGGAAGTTTGAGTGAAGCTTTAAAGGCACTTTCCGAAGATCATGAATACTTATTGAAAGGAGACGTGTTTACAACCGATGTAATTGAAACATGGATTAAATACAAAACCGATAAGGAAATTAAGCCGATGGCTCTTCAGCCGCATCCTTATGAGTTCTCTTTATATTACGACGTATAATTTTTTATAATTACATCTTACAAGAAAGGCGGACTTTTCAGTCCGCCTTTTTATCATTATACTTTGTAAAGAATTCTTATTGTCGTCAACTCTAGATTATTTTAGTACTTTAAATTCAATCCTTCTGTTTAAAGCTCTACCGACTGCGGTGTTGTTGTCTCCTATTGGATCCTTTTCACCATATCCGATAGTTTTAATACGGCTTGGGGCAATTCCGTTTATAGTAAGATATCTTTTAACTGTATTTGCTCTTTCAAGCGAAATTTTTTGGTTGTAAGAAGCACTTCCTATATTATCCGTATATCCTTGAATTTCAATTTTCATATGAGGGTTTTCTCCTAATATTCTTAAAGCATTTTGTAAAATTGGGTAAGCTTCGGGGGTTAAAGTAGTTTTTCCGAAATTAAAGTTTACTCCGAATAATACCCAGTTCCTCTCAGCGGATACGGAAGGAATTTTTACTTCAACTTTTTTAACAACTTCTTTAGGTATATGTTTCTTAATTACAGCTTCAATTTGAGCAAGGGTTGGATAATTTTGTTGCGGCGCTTGTACTTGTATGCCGTTGTATAAATCGCAATATTTTGAAGGCTCGCCTTTGGAAAAATAGTATTGTAAACCAACACCGCCGGTAAAATAACTGTCGGAATTCGAACCGAAAATACCTTTCCTGTTGTTATTAATAATTCCGTCTAGTTGACTGTCGGTACTATGAAGCCCAAGTTCCGTTTTAAGATTCCATGAGTCGGATATTCTCCATTCGCTTCCGAATATTATATTCAACTCCATTGAAGTTTTGGATACTGCATTTGGATTCTGATTTGTGTATCCGTCCCAATATGGTTTAAAAGAATTAATACCTGCACCGAAGGCTATATAAGGGTCTACAACGGAACATGGTGTTATATAATAAAGAAAGTCAAGATCTCCCGTAATTATACCGGTATTTACTTTTGTTGAAGACGGAGCATTAAACATTGCGCCGTATGATCCTAAAGTACCTGAAAGATTACTGTAACCGGCTTGCAGCCTAAGGGCAACGTTTTCGAAAAAGTTATGCTGCAGAGAAAGAAAACCGCCGTAATTGGATTCTGCAGGTCTTACATCCGAACTAAAGAATGACGGGTAATCCACTCCGAATCCAAAACTCCAGCTTGTTCTGGCAACCTGGGCAAATGTTATTTGTGTTGCTGCAAGCATTATTATTAAACCTGATATAAAAATTATTTTTTTCATAATAGCTCTTCAAAATTGTTTTGAAAAATTTTTTACATTTTGTAATTCAAATTCATACATAACAATGATTAATATCTTTTATTTAATAACCTTGAATTCTATTCTTCTGTTTTCGGCTCTTCCGAGAACGGTAGCATTATTTCCCACGGGATCGGCCTCTCCAAAGCCTATTGTTGTTAGCCTGCTTCCGTCTATACCTTGTTTTATTAAATAATCTTTAACCGTTTGAGCTCTTTTTTCTGAAAGTTTCAAATTGAATTTTTTGCTTCCCGTGTTATCTGTGTAACCCTGTATTTGTACTTTTAGATCGGTATTTTCTTTTAATTGATTAACAACATGTGTTAAAATAGGATAAGCTTCCGGTAGTAAGTTTGAACTGCCGATTTTAAAAGTAATACCCCATAATATCCAATTACTATTTGTTACTTTTACGTTTTTTTTAACCACTTTTTCCGTTACATATTCCTTAGGAATATATTTTTCGATTAACGCTTCAATTTGTTTAAGTGTAGGATAATTCTGCTTTGGTGCCCGGGCTTCTATTCCGTTGTAAAGATCGCAATACTTTGAGGGCGCTCCTTTTGCAAAATAATACTGCAATCCGGCGTTAAAGGTTATATAGCTGTCGGTATTTGAGCCAAAGATACCCGTACGAGTAGGCGTATTTATTCCGTCTAATTCTGAGTTTGTCGCATGTAGTCCGAATTCTGTTTTCAGATTCCAATTGGAACTTAACTTCCATTCACTGCCTAATAAGATATTAAATTGTTGTGAGGTGATAGATTTAGCATTATTAACCACATTGTCCGGCCACTTCGGATTCAAATAAGCAGCACCCACGCCAACACCAAGATATGGTGAGACCGGTGAGCATGGAACTAAATAATACAGAAGATCCAGATTGCCGCTTATTACATCGGTTGCCATATATTCTTTCCCGGAAGGAACCGGAGTACCGTTTGTATAATAGAAACGATTCAATGCAGGATCAAAACCACCTATTCTTCCTTTTATATGGTTGTAGTTTGCTAGCAGTCTAAGCCCAACATGTTCCGAAAAATTTCTCTGCAAAGATAAAAAGCCGCCGTAATTTGTCTGCTGAGGTCTCACATCAGTACTTTGAAATCTCGGGTAGGTTACGCCAAATCCGAAACTCCAACTGTTTTTTGCAACCTGAGCATAGGAGATTTCTGTAACAACTGAGAATAATAAGATAGAAAAGATTAATAATATCTTTTTCATAACCATTCCTAAGATTTAGTTGTAAAATAATTTTCTTAAGTATTTCTTCTTCAAACAGTTAAGTGAATTGTGTTACCCATATACATACTTAAAAAATATATATAATTGAAGTAAATAACAAAAAATATATTTATTGGCATGTTATATTTTAGTGGTTCAAGTTGGGTTTGAAAAGATTTGTTATTTTACTTGAAAGGCAAGCTACTGTGGAAATAATTCTCGAGTTGAGAAAAAACATTTTCTCTCTGTTTTCACCATGGGATATATTAATATTATTCATATTTTTACAATATTCTTTAAAAACAGGATTATGATGATTACAATTTCAAATAAAAGACTGAATAAATTAAAAGCAGGATTTAAAGATTTGAAAATTGCCGTTATAGGCGATATGATGCTGGATTGTTACTTCTGGGGTGATGTAAAAAGAATTTCTCCGGAAGCACCTGTCCCGGTTGTTGAAGTTGAAAGTGAATTTTACAGGTTCGGTGGTGCAGCAAACGTTGCATTAAATATTTTAAAATTAGGCGGCATTCCCTATCCTATCGGTGTTACGGGCTACGATAGTTACGGAACAATTTTTTCTTCTTTAATAGCCGAAAACGGTATTCCCGATGAAGGTATTTTTATTGATGAATCGAGACCGACCACAGCAAAGACAAGAGTAATTGCGGACAGTCAGCATGTGGTTAGGATTGATAAAGAAAGCAAGCAATATATTTCCCGCGAAATGCAGAACAAAATTTTTAAGTTTGTAGAAAACCGGATAAAAGATTTTGACGGAATAATTCTGCAGGACTATAATAAAGGTGTTTTAACTCCATCCTTAATAGACAAAATTATTACTACAGGAAACAAAAATAAAAAACTAATTACCGTCGATCCGAAATTCAATAATTTCTTTCTGTACAAAAATGTTACGGTATTCAAACCTAATAGAAAAGAAGCAGAAGATGTTATGGGCTGCAAAATAAGAACAGACAAAGACATATCCGAAACGGGCCAAAAACTTCTTGAAAGATTAAACGCTAAAAATGTTTTATTAACTTTGGGAGAAGGCGGCATTGCCGTATTTGAAAAAGGTAAAGAAGAAAAACGAATGCCGACAAAAGCAAGAAAAGTTGCCGATGTTTCCGGGGCAGGTGATACGGTTGTATCTACTTTAACAATGGCAATTGCGGCCGGTGCAAATATTCTCGAAGCTTCTTATCTTGCTAATTATGCTGGCGGTTTAGTATGTGAGGAAGTGGGGATTGTACCGATTGAAATAAATAAATTGTTTGACACGGTAATGGAAGAAAAAGAATGAACGGAATAAAAACCATTGATGAACTTATAGCTATAAGAAAAAAATTAAGAGAAGAAAACAAGAAAGTAGTTTTTACTAACGGCTGCTTCGATCTTATTCATGCCGGGCATGTGGATTATCTTATTAAAGCCAAAGAGATGGGGGATGTTTTAATCGTAGGCTTAAACAGCGATGCATCCGTAACAAGAATAAAAGGTAAAAAGAGGCCCGTGCTAAAGGAAAAAGAAAGAGCTTTTATAATTTCAAATATTAAACCGGTAGACTATGTAGTAATTTTTGAAGAAGATACACCGGCGGAAATTATCGGCAGTCTTATCCCGGATGTTTTGGTAAAAGGTGCTGATTGGTCGTTAGATAATATTATAGGACGCGATGTTGTTGAAGCCAACGGCGGTGAAGTGAAAACTATCAAGTTCGTCAATGATCAATCTACCACAAAAATTATTAAGTCTATCCTGGATAAATATTAAATTTAGCGTCATCTTTAGTGCCTTTAATTAAATCTTAAATTTTATATTATTATCGGTGTATTTCAACGTATTTTGTTTAACCAACTAAAAATTGGCAAAAGATAAAGATAAAAAAACAAAGAAGAGAACCCTTTTCCATAAAACGGTAAATGTATTTTTATACATTGGTATCGTTATACTGGTAATTTTATTATTAGCATTGGGATTCAGTCAAACATCTACCTTTAGGGAGATGCTTCGGGATAAGATTGTAACTGTTGCCGATAAAGAACTTAACGGAAACGTAAGCATAGGTAAGATTGACGGAACTATTTTATCTTCGTTGTTTTTAAGAAATACGGTTGTTAATATGGGCAAAGATACTCTTCTTAATGCCGGTTTAATTGAAGTAAAAATTAGCCCCTTGCGGATTTTTCTAAAAAGAATTTATATCAGGCAACTGCAAATATCAAACACCAAAATTGCATTAATTAAAGATAGTAATGGGACATTAAATATTTCAAAATTATTACGATCATCTTCACCTGCACCGCCTTCGGTTTCTTCTTCCTCTAATCCGGATTCCGCTACCGGTAATAATCCTAATCCTTTTCCATTCAAAATAGAAGTTGCCGGACTAAAGTTGACAAACGTAAATTTTTCTCTTCAGGATTCAGATAAAATAAACAGCGACAAAGATTATAATTTCCTTAACATGCATGATTTGAGGATTAAAAATATTAACATGTCTTTAGTTGCGCTGGCGGATATTGCACATAAATCTTTTGAATTAAAAATAAATGAATTTTCATTCTTGCCCAACCTTAAAAATTTTATGCTTAAAGATTTATCCGGTGAATTTTCTATCGATACTGCCGGGGTATTCGTTAATAATATGAAACTAATTACCGAAGGCACCGAATTAAACCTTACTGCTAAACTGGATAGGTTTAACTTGTTTAACAAAGCATCAATTTCAAAACTTGGCAATGATAATGTTGAAGTAAATCTTAATGCAGGTAAATTTAATTTTGACGATTTATCTTCCGTAATACCTTCTACAGGTATACTAAAAGGAACAGCATCGGTTAGATTAAAAGCATCAGGTAAAATGAATGAGCTTAACATTAACAAACTTGTAGTAAATTACTTGGATACTCACCTGGAGGCTGAAGGTAAGGTTGAAAATGTATTTGATCCTGATGATATAGATATTAGCACGGATTTCAACAACACCGTTATAAATCAACCGGATATTGATAAGATGCTTCCTACAATAGGGATACCGGTTTTTAAAAATTTAGGTTTGGTTACTTTTGATACTTTAAGTTTTAGGGGTAATCCGTTAAACTTTTCAGCCAAAGCTTTTTTGCGAACTGCTAAAGGAGATGTATATTTAAAATCTGCTCTGGATATCCGCAAAAAAGTTATGAAATATAATATTTATCTTGCAACAAAAAATCTTAACTTATTACCATTTACGGGAGTGTTAACTAATTTAAATTCGAAGGGAACAATTGTCGGAAGCGGACTTTCCCCTAAAAATTTAAATTCAAAAATTAAATTTGTTGCAAACGGTTCTTCCGTTTACGGAAATAAAATCGATACGCTTAATTTGGTTGCGGACGCAAGCAATAAAAAAATTACTTACAAACTTTTATTAAAATCCGATACAACAGGTGCCAACCTTACAGGTTCATTCGATTTTGCCAAAACTAATAAACCTGCTTATAATGTAAAAGGATTTGTAAGAAATATTAACCTTGCCGAATTTACTAAAGATCCCGCCTTAAAAAGTGATATGAACTTCCGGATAGACGGCGGCGGTACAAACTTTGACCTTGATAAATTAAATTTATTCCTGAAATTGGATCTTGATCCTTCCGTTTTAAAAGGAGTTAATATAGACAGCGCAAGGGCAATAGTAGATATTAGAAGCAACGATAACGGCGAACGAGTAATTAATATAATTTCAGATCTTGCAGACCTGACGGTGATTGGTAAGTTTTCCGCAAAGCATACCATTAGTTTGTTAAGCAAAGAAGCCGGCTGGGTAGCAGATGCAGTAAAGGCTAAACTGAATAAAATTATTTATCCGGACTCGGTGTATAACAGGCAAGTAATAAACAGCGTTGCCGTTACTTCTGCGGAGAAAGTTAATCCTATTCAAACCGATACTTCATCATTTAAATACTCTATTGAATTCAAGAATTTTGATCTGCTTTCGCTGCTGATGGGTGATAATCTTTTAAGCTTAAACGGAAATATGGATGGTACTGTAAAAAGTGATTCGAGCGGAATAACAATAACTTCCAATACTAACCTGGATTATCTAAAATTCTGGGATAATAAAAAAGTATTCTTCCTTTCAAATTTTAATTTAGGGTTAAATCTTTCCAACAACTACTACCCGTCTTCGTTAAAGGATATATCCGCAAACTTACATTTGAGAGCGGATAGGATTTTTTCCGGGAATGATTTTCATAACCTTTATTTAAATTTGAATCTATCCCGTAATAATGCTAATGTTTCTTTTTCGGGGAAGTTAAAAGATAAAGCTGATGCAAAACTTAGCGGTAATATTTATCTGCCCGGTAATACTGTCCGGTTAAACTTGGATACTCTGGCATTGGGCTATAACAATTATAACCTGGTTAACAAAGGCAATATTAAGATTAGTTATTCAAGGGATCAAATAAGAATAGATAATTTTGAACTTGCCCACAACAACGGACTAATTAATATTAAAGGCTTGCTTAATAGAACCGGGACCCAGGATCTGGCACTAAATATAAATAACTTAAAAGGAAAAGACCTTTCCACAACATTTCTAAATTTGAAACCGGAAAATGGCTTAGGGGCTGATGTCCATCTTAATGCAGAAATTACGGGAAACTTTTCAGAACCGGTAATGAAAATTAATTTCGGTGCAGATAGTGTTACTTTTAAAAATAAAGTATTCGGTTCGCTGGAAAGCAGTCTTAATTACAACAACCGCAACTTGTCCGTAGACTTGCGATTCTTAGATTCTTTAAAAAATAATGCAAAGCCGGCTTTATTAATAAGCGGCAATATTCCTGTTGATCTTTCATTTACCGGCGGGGGCGATAGGTTCAGCAAATCGAATCCTATTGATCTTACTTTGAATGCACATAACTTTAACCTTGCTACACTGGGAAATATTTTGCCGCAGATTTATATGCTTGGAGGAGATTTAACTTCCGACATTAAATTAAAAGGGCTTTACACCGACTTAAAACCAACCGGCAATGTTAGAATTAACGGCGTTCATTTTATAGCAGCGGCAAACAACCTGGAATATTTTGCAGGATTACGATTAAACATTAAAGATAATAAAATTTCCATAGATAGCCTTCTTCTTGCCAATGCTCCAAATACCCGCAACGGCGGACAAATTACGGGCAACGGTACTATTTTAATGAATGATTTCAAACCGGTTTCAATTAATGTCTCTATGGGCGGCACTCTTAAAGTTTTAAGCGAGGCTTCTAAAGCTGTAAGCCCGAGATTGTATGGTGACTTGGCTATTTCTACCGACGGGGATATAAATTTTACCAGGGATTCGCGTGGTTATTTCTTAAACTCCCCTCTTGTTATAAAAGAAGCAAGATTAACTTTTTCTCCTTCTCAGTCGGCATTTAAAAATACAACCGATAATTTTATCTACAGGTATATTAAGGATACAACTAAGAAGAACAAAAACGAACTGGATTTTGAAAAGCTGATTAGGCTATCCCGGCAAAATAACGAACAGAAATTAAACGGAAATATGGAGATTAAAATACCGTTTAATTATGTCGTAAGCGTAAAAGTTCAAAACGAAGCCGTATTAAAATTTATTCTTGCAAAAGAAATCAACCAAAGTTTAACAGCAATTATAAGCGGCAATTTACAATACGAAAATATAGGCGGAAATGTTAATTCGCAGGGAGAGTTATCTTTACTGGATGGTTCAACACTCGATTTTCTGAAAACTTTTGATGCTTCCGGTACTATAAGATTCGAAAGTCAATTGACTAATCCTTACCTTAATATTGTGGCTACATATCAAAATTATTATATCCCGCCGGAACCGGACAGCAAAGAAGAACAAGTTGCTGTAAAGATAAAATTAAGCGGTCCGCTTAAAGATCTTTCCCAGAGTTTTATAAAGGATAAAAATAATATTTCTGTATACGTAGGAGCTGATAATATTGCCAACAATAAACCGGATCCCACAAAAGACTTTTCCGATGCTATTATGTTTATAGTAACCGGTAAATTTAATACCGGACTTGCAGTGGACCAGCAACAGGCAGCAAATCAGTCCGGCTCCGGATCGCTTATCGGAAATGTTACCAATTCGGCTGCTGCTTCACTTGCCGGTTCCTTGCTTGGCGGAGTTTTAAACCGGTACTTTGGGGATTATGTTAGCGGGGTTGAAGTTAGGAATGTAGGTTCCATTACTAAATTTAATCTGGTAGGTAAGGTTAAAAACTTTCGCTATTCAATCGGCGGAACAACCGGTGTATTCCAGGATTTAAACCAGGCTAATGTTAGCATAGAATATCCTATCTTAAAAAATTTCCTTATAAGAATTGAAAGGAAAGAAGCCATCGATCAAACAAGTGTTACAAACGATATGATAAATGAACTGGGCTTAAAATACAGGTTCGAATTTTAATGAAGAAAAAAATCATAGCATTCTTTAAAAGAAACCCCGGGCGCGAATTTAAACCTAAAGAAATAGCCAAAAGGCTTAATTTAAATCAGGATCATGAATACAGCGCCCTTAAATCGGTTCTTCATGATCTTTTAAGTGAAGATTTTTTATCACGCACGGGTAAGCGATACAGAATTAATAACATCCCTTCTACAAACCGGGTTACCGGAGAACTTCAAATTGTTAACGGCAGTTATGGCTTTGTTGTGTTAAAAAATTCCAGGATGCGGGATATCTTTATTGCTTCCAGGAATCTTGGAACTGCTTTTAACGGTGATACCGTGGAAGCAGTCCTCTTTGCAAAGCAGAAGAGAAAAAATATTGAAGGACAAATTGTTAAGGTTGTAAAAAGATTAAGAAGAGAAATAGTCGGTACGCTGAAAAAATCCAAGTCGTTTTATTTTATCGAGCCTGATGATCCCGCTGTTCACAGGGATATTTATATTGATAAATCCAATCTTTCCGGTGCGGTTGAAGGCGATAAGGTTATTGTCGGAAATATTGAGTGGAATAGCCCTGTGCTTAACCCTGAAGGCAAAGTAATTGAAATAATAGGGAAGGCCGGCTCCTTTGATACCGAGATAGCATCTATTGCAAAGGAATTTAATCTGCCTTATAAATTTTCGTCAAAGGTATTGAACGAGGCAAACGAAATTGAAACCGGGATAACCGAACAAGAAATTAAAAAACGAAAAGACTATAGAAAAAATGTTGTATTTACAATTGATCCGGAAGATGCAAAAGACTTTGATGACGCTCTGTCAATTGAAAAATTAGATAACGGTAATTACTCGGTGGGTGTTCACATAGCAGACGTTGGGCATTATGTAAGCAAAGATTCAAGTATAGATAAGCAGGCATTAACCCGCGGCAACAGCGTTTATCTTGTAGGTAAAGTAATACCTATGCTTCCGGAAAGATTATCCAATGGTATTTGTTCTCTTATTCCTTTTGAAGACAGGCTGACTTATTCCGTAATTATTGAATTAACAAGGCGGGGAAGGGCAGTGAAATATGAAATTACGAAAACAATAATAAACAGTAAGCGAAGATTTACTTATGATGAAGTTCAGCAGATAATTGAAAAGAAGGACGGAGAATTTAAAGAAGAGATTATTATATTAAATAAGCTGGCAAAGACATTACGAAAAAAGAGAATAAAAGAAGGTAGTATAGAATTCTTTACTCCCGAAGTAAAATTTGAACTGGATGAAAGCGGCAGTCCGGTTAAAGTTTATAAAAAAGATATTAAAGATAGCAACATGCTTGTGGAAGAATTTATGCTTCTTGCAAACCGCATAACGGCCGCACATATAGGCAAACCTAAAAATGATTCCGTAAAACCTTTTATTTATCGCATACACGATTTGCCGGATAACGAAAAAGTAAACGAGTTTGCAAAATTTGTTAAATCGCTTGGTTATTCATTTGATCCATCTGCTTCATCGCGAACAAATCAGTTTCAACTTTTGATAGAAAATTCTAAAGGAACCGAAGAAGAAACTTTAATAAACGAGCTTGCAATTAGGTCTATGGCAAAGGCTGTCTACTCCGTAAAGAATATAGGACACTACGGACTCGGTTTTAAGTATTACACTCATTTTACTTCTCCGATAAGAAGATATTCAGACTTAATCGTACATAGGCTGCTCCATAAATATATTAACAAGCAAGGCAGCAGCAAGTATTCTTTAGCGGAACTTGATGAAATAAGTAATTATATTTCCGGATGCGAACGGAATTCAATAGAAGCGGAAAGGCTTTCGATAAAATTAAAGCAGGTCGAATTTCTTCAAAATCATTTAGGTGAAGATTTTTATGCAATAATTTCCGGTATAACGCATTTTGGAATTTTTGTAAAAATATCGGATATTCTAGCCGAAGGTTTAATAAAACTGCGGGATTTGGAGGGAGATTTTTATGTTTACGATGAAAAAAAATATTCTTTAATTGGTAAGCATACAAAAAAACAATTCCGCCTCGGCGACCGTGTGCATGTTAAACTTGTGCGGGTAGATGTTGAAAAATCTGAAATAGATTTTATCATAATTGAATAAATGCGGGTAATTTATGAGGAAATATTTATTATACCTCTTTTTATTTTGTATTATTCCGGGTACATTGTTTGCCCAGTTCGGGCAGAATAAAGTTAAATATAAAAACTTTACCTGGTATTATATCCAAACCGATCACTTCGATATTTACTTCTCATCCAAAGGCGGAAACCTTGCTGCCTTTACTGCTAAAGTTGCCGAACAGTCTTTAAAAGATATTGAAAAAAGTTTTGATTATAGGATTAATAATAGGATAACCATAATAGTATATAACTCAACAAACGATTTCCAGGAAACAAACGTAACCGATCAATACCTTAGCGAAGGCATTGAAGGATTTACGGAAATGTTTAAAAACAGAGTTGTTGTGCAGTTTATGGGTTCGTACCCGGAGTTCAGGCATCTTATACATCATGAATTAACACATGCCGTAATGAATGACTTTTTCTACGGAGGCTCAATTCAGAATATTATTTCAAATAATATAAATTTAAATCTTCCCCAGTGGTTTAATGAGGGAATGGCCGAATATCAATCCCTTGGATGGGATTTAAATACGGATATGTTTATGCGGGATGCGGTAATTAATAATTATCTTCCCGATCTTAATAACCTCAACGGTTACATATCTTACCGTGCGGGCGAATCGGTTTTTCATTACATTGCTCAAAAATACGGCAAGGAGAAAATCGGCGAACTAATGCATAAGATTAAAGCTACTAGCAGCCTGGAAGCAGGTTTTAAAGAATCGTTCGGTATGTCGGTAAAAGAATTCGATGAAATGTGGAAGAAAAATCTTAAAAAGATTTATTACCCGGATATTGCTATAAGAAAGGATCCCGATGAATTTGCCAAAAGGTTAACAGACCCGGAAAAAGGCGGCGGATTTTATAATACAAGTCCTGCAATTTCTCCGCAAGGCGATAAGATTGCATTCATCTCCAATAGGAATTATTATTTTGATGTTTTTATAATGAATGCTATAGACGGAAAAATTATTAAAAAATTAGTTAAGGGCAACCGCAGTGCCGACTTTGAACAACTAAACGTTGTTACTCCGGGTTTAAGCTGGTCGCCGGACGGAAATGAAATTGCACTTTCTGCCAAGAGTGACGGTAATGATGTTATTTATATAATTAATGCTAATTCGGGAGATAAATACGAATTACCTGTAAAACTTGACGGGATAAAAAGCCTGTCCTGGTCTCCCGACGGGAAATATATCGCATTCATCGGCCATACTCCGGTTCAGTCTGATGTTTATTTATATAACATGGAAACAAAAAAAACAACAGATTTAACAAATGATATTTTTACTGATAATGATCCTGCCTGGTCACCGGATAGTAAGCAAATTTTCTTTTCTTCCGATAGAGGAAATTATTTAACGGCTGCATCGGTTCCCGATACTTTTAATGTTTATTACTACCAAGATGCATACTCGGACATTTATTCTGTTAATATTTCCAATAAAAAAGTTGAACGTATTACCGATATGCCCGGGAGCCATCAATCATCCCCGGTAGTTGGACCAGATGATAAACAAATTCTTTTTATTTCGGATGTTAACGGTATAAATAATATTTACAAAAAAAGTATAGTGCCGGATAAAAAAGATAAGATAAAAGATATTGCAGCTTTGCCGGCGCAACCCATTACAAATTCGCTTAACGGCCTTTACCAGCTTTCAATTTCAAAAGACGGAAAGAAGTTGGTCTTTTCTTCTCTTTATAAAGGTTCGTATAATTTATTTTTAATGAATAATCCTTTTGATATAAAGTTAGATTCTACCAGTCTTGTTCCTACCGTTTACATCGCCAGCCTTGAACATAAAGAAACTATGCTGCAGGAACTTCAAAACCATGTTATTCAACAAGAAGATACTTCCGGTATGCAGGCGCAAAATTTGAACAGCGACAGTGCAGAGAATTCAAATATATACGGTGATTCTATTCAAGTTGAATTAAATAATTATGTTTTCGGGAATGAAAATGCAGCTAAAACAGCAGTAAAACAGGATACACTTAACAAAAAATTTAACCTTACGGATAACCTTGATAAAAACGGCAATTACAAGGTTAACCGTTACGAAATAACTTTTTCACCTGATATTGTTTATGCAAATGCCGGATACAGTTCTTTATACGGTTTACTAGGAACAACGGTGCTTTCATTCAGCGATATTCTCGGCAATTATAGAATAATAGGGCAGACAAGTCTTCAAATAGATTTAAAGAACAGCGATTACGGCCTGTCGTATTATTACTTAAAGCAAAGATTGAATTACGGGATTGAAGGGTTTCATATTGCCAGGTTTGTGTATCTAGATAGACCGGATGGAATTGATTTGTTTAGGTTTAGAAATTACGGCGGAGTTATTTCTTTAAGCTATCCGCTTAATCAATTCTATCGCTTAGAAGGAGGATTAAGCTGGCTGAATCTTACAATGGAAAACCTGGACAACCCTGCAGAGCCTTTCCAGAAGATTACTTACCTTGTGCCGACAATTAGTTTTGTACACGATAATTCACTATGGGGATTTAATTCACCTATAGACGGTACACGATATAGATTCGATTTTATGGGTACACCCGGTATTTTAAGCGGAAAAGATTTAAGCTTTTACTCTCTGCTTGGAGATTACAGAACTTATTTTAGATTCTGGGACATTTATTCGTTTGCCTTCCGGTTTTCCGGCGGTTATTCATGGGGAGCCAATCCGCAAAGATTCTTCCTTGGCGGTATTGATAACTGGATTAACAGGGAATTTGCAACCACTAGTATTCCGCTGAATTCTCCGTCCGATTTTGCTTTTTTAACTGCGGCTCTTCCTTTAAGAGGATACGATTATGCGCAGGAGATAGGCACAAAATATGGCCTTATGAATGTTGAGTTAAGATTTCCTTTAATTAGATATCTTGTAACAGGTGCTTTGCCCGTATTATTCAGCAATATTATGGGGGTTGCTTTTATAGATGCCGGTGCTGCATGGAACAGGAACAGCCAGCTTAAGTTGTTTGAAAGGGACCCGAAAGAAGGAATAATTACAAATGATCTTTTAATCGGTACCGGAGTTGGTGCGCGAATATTTTTGATGTACTTTCTGTTAAGATTCGACGTAGGATGGGCTTATAACCTGCATAATTTTGCCGCACCTAAGTTTTATATCTCGCTTGGATATGATTTCTAAATATTTAATTTATATTTGAAATTATAGTTAGCTGGATTTAATCTTGCTGCTTGATGTGCTGCTTTTGCCTGAAGAATTGCCCGATTTATTTTTGTAGTCGGTTTCATAAAAACCGGTACCCTTAAAAATAGGGCCTAATCCCGGACCTATTAACCTTTTAACTTCTCCTTTGCATTTAGGACAGACTTTAACAGGTTCTGCATTCATTGTCTGGAACAGTTCAAATTTGTACCCGCAATTAGTACATTTATACTCGTATGTCGGCATTATTTATCACCTATTTAAAAATCGGAAAGAAACTTAATGAAAAATTCCTAAAAATTCTATAAATTAACTACTAATGTTAACTTCAATACATGTAAATTCATAAAAAAATAAAACCTAATATAATTTCGGCAAGAACTTTGAAAAAAATTTTACTTATTTTATTTACCGCACTTACTTTTAACGGATGCTTAAATTATATTCAGGATGTTCAACTGTATGCGGATGGTTCCGGCTCTATGCGTTTGATTTTCTGGACTAAACTGCCGGATAATTCGAGCGCAAAGATATTGGATAAGATAGGAATTTTTAATCCCGATTCTATCAGAAGTGAATTCTCATCTCCTTATACCGTAATTAAAAATATAAGAGTTTATACCGATACAACAGACAGTACAACACATGCAGTTATAAATCTAACTTTTAATCATATCGATTCACTTAATAATACAAAGGCTTTTGCTCTTTCCCAATTTGCATTAAAAAACGGAGCAGAGGGAGTAAAGATTTTCTCCCAGTTTATTCCGCCTATTGTTACAGGCTTTGGAATAAACGGAAGCGCATTTCATGTTACTTATAAATATACATTCGGCGGCTACATCCTCTCCGATAATGCTACTTCTAGAGACGGCCGAACTTTGGTTTGGGATTATACATTCGATCAAATCGGCAGTGGAAAGACAATTTCGGTTACTTTTAGGCCGTTTAAACTTAAAGAAACTCCGCCGTGGATTTATGCTTTATCCGGTTTGGTAATGCTTATTGTTATTATTTTTCTTTTTAAGAAGAAAAGGGATTGATAGTTAAGTATGAATTGTAAATGGCCAATAGTTAAAAGTGAAATGTTGGCAATTGTTTAATTTCAATTAACCGCCAATAATTAACCGAATTTTTCTAGCCCGGCTAAGAGAATAAAATTTTGTATACAAAGTTTTGTTGACTTCCCAGGGGGATTTATTTATATTTTCCGTCTGTTTTTTAAGGAATAGTTAAGTTACAAAGGTTATGTCAGTAAGTGATTATAAAGTTTTTTCGGGCGGCTCTAATTTACCGTTAGCCCAAAAAATTGCCGAAAAACTTGATAAACCATTGGGTTCTTTGGAGTTAAAGCGGTTCAGCGATGGTGAAATTTGGGTTAAATACGGTGAAAATATTAGAGGTTCGGATATATTCATAATTCAGTCAACAAACCCGCCGTCGGATAATTTGCTGGAATTATTGATAATGGTAGATGCCGCAAAAAGAGCATCTGCAAAAAGAATTACGGCAGTAATTCCTTATTTCGGATATTCAAGGCAAGATAGAAAAGATCAGCCCAGGGTTTCTATTACGGCCAAACTTGTTGCCAATTTAATAACTGTTGCAGGCGCAGATAGGGTAATGACAATGGACCTTCACGCCGCACAAATACAGGGCTTCTTTGATATTCCGTTCGATCATCTTTACGGTTCAACCATTTTCAGTGGTTTGTTCGACCATCTTAAAGAAAATCTTACAGTTGTTTCACCAGATGTAGGCGGAATTAAAATTGCAAGATCCTATGCTAAAAGGCTGCATGCTGACCTTGTTGTAATTGATAAAAGAAGACCGAAACAAAACCTTGCGGAAGTTGTTCATATTATAGGTAATGTTGAAAACAGGGATGTTCTATTGGTAGATGATTTAATTGATACGGCCGGAACTTTTGTAGGTGCGGTAGAAGCTTTGAAAAAGAACGGTGCCGCGAAAATTTACGGGGCTGTTACACATCCCTTGCTTTCCGGGCCTGCAATAGATAGAATAAATAATTCCGAGATCGAAAAAGTTTATGTCTCGGATACCATTCCAATCCATGACGATTTGGTATGCGATAAAATTGAGGTTATTTCCGCTTCAGGTATTTTTGCCGAAGCTGTTAGAAGAACATATAACAACGAATCAATAAGTTCATTATTTGATATAGATAAAGGATAAATTTAGTATTTGGAGATACAATGGAAAAAGTAACTTTAAAAGCAACTGCAAGAAAAGTGATAACCAAAGCAGCAAAAAATAATTTAAGGCGTGAAGGCAAAGTGCCCGGAATTTATTATTCAAAGCATGATGAGCCTATTGCTATAGAAATTTCGGAAAAGATAATCAATCCGCTTGTTTATACTACCGATACTCATTTAATTTCGCTGGAAATTGAAGGAAGCGGCAGCCACGATTGTGTTATTAAAGATGTTCAGTTCGATCCTCTTACGGATAAAATAGTACACTTTGATCTGCAGGGATTAACTTCCGGTGAGAAATTTCAACTGGAAGTTCCTATTCAATATACCGGCAGCCCTATTGGTGTTAAAGAGGGCGGTGTATTGCAGACATTCTTACATAAACTGGACATTGAATGTTTACCAGCCGATATACCGCAGCATGTTAAAATAGGTATTCAAGACTTAAAAATCGGCGATGCTATTCATATTAGCGATTTGAATTTGGAAGGAATTACAATTCTCAATCCGGAAGATTCGGTTATTATCTCAGTAACACATCCTAAGGCCGAAAAGGAAGAAGTTCCTGCAGAAGGTGCTGAAGAGGAAGCTGCTGAAGAACCTGAAGTTATTGGTAAAGAAAAATCCGAAGAAGAATAGTAAGTAAACTGTGCGTGTTATATTAGGGATTGGAAATCCCGGCAGTCGATATACATATACTAGGCATAATGTGGGATTCATGTTGCTGGATTTTTTAGCGATCAAATACTCACTTACATTTAAACCGTCTAAAAACGAATATCATTACTGTGAATATAAAATTAACGACGGTGAGTTCTCTCTAATTAAACCTGCTACATATGTTAACAATAGCGGAATTGCTGCTGTTGAAGCTGTTGAGTTTTATAACATAGATGTTACCGACCTTCTTGTAATTTGTGATGACGTAAATTTAGAGCCGTTTAAAATAAAGATAAAAATTTCCGGCGGGGACGGCGGCCATAACGGGGTCAATTCTATTATCTACCACCTTAATTCAGATAAATTCCCCAGGCTAAGAATCGGAATAGGCAGTAATTTTGAAAAGGGGCAAATGTCCGGGTACGTCCTTTCCGAATTTAATAAAAATGAAATGAACATGTTGGAAAAAACATTTGAAACATCCGGCTTTTTAGTAGAACAATTTATAAAAGGAGGCATCAAACAACTGCTTGATGCTAATAGTAAGCTTTCAAAAGAAGACTTAAATGAAAATTAATTAAAAAAGGCAATCAGGAGAAAATATGAATTCAGCCTACCTGTTAATTCCTTTGTTCGGAGTGCTGGCTCTTTTTTACAACCTATGGAAAACATCCTGGATAACAAAGCAGGATGCCGGTACGGATAAAATGAAAACAATTTCCGGCCATATTGCGGAAGGTGCAATGGCTTTTATTAAAGCTGAATATAAAGTTATAGCAGTATTTGTTATTTGTGTGGCTATACTGCTTGCTTTTTCCGCGGATCCCAAAGTATCATCACCGCTGGTTGCATTATCGTTTGTGGTAGGTGCATCATGTTCCGCTTTGGCCGGTTATATGGGCATGAAGGTAGCTACCAGGGCAAATGTTAGAACCACTAATGCAGCCAGAAGCAGTCTTAGCAAGGCCCTGGAAATCGCTTTTGCCGGCGGTTCCGTAATGGGAATGGGTGTTGTTGGTCTTGGAGTGCTGGGACTGGGAATTCTATTTTATTTATACGGTAATATTTTTGGTACGGGTCCAACCGGAGTTACTAAAATAATTACCGTTATTACGGGCTTTTCTTTCGGTGCATCTTCCATTGCATTGTTTGCACGTGTTGGCGGAGGAATTTATACTAAAGCCGCAGATGTTGGTGCAGACCTTGTCGGGAAAATTGAAGCGGGAATTCCCGAAGACCATCCATTGAACCCTGCAACGATTGCAGATAACGTCGGCGATAATGTTGGTGATGTTTGCGGAATGGGTGCCGACTTATTTGAATCATATGTCGGTTCCATAGTAGGAACAATGGTACTTGGTGCTGCCTTTTATAACTACCCGGAATTTGCCGGCAGGTTTAACGGACTTGGCGCTGTAATACTTCCCCTGGTTGTGGCCGCTACCGGTATTGTAATGTCTATCTTAGGAACATTTTTTGTAAAAGTTAAAGAAGGCGGTAATCCGCAAAAGGCTTTGAACAGAGGTGAATTCGGTTCTTCATTAATTATGATTGTAGCTCTTTATTTTATTATTAAATGGCTTCTGCCGGAAAGCTGGACGCACAGCGATCCGTTATACGGAGTAACTTATACAATAACATCAACAGGAATTTTCTTTGCTACTGTTATCGGATTAGTAGCCGGAGTTCTAATCGGTGTAATTACGGAATATTATACCGGTACAGGTAAAAAACCGGTGCTTGGAATTGTAAGACAGTCGTTAACCGGTTCTGCTACAAATATAATTGCCGGAATTGGAAACGGAATGATTTCAACTTCAATACCTATAATAATAATTGCAATTTCTATTATAGGTGCATTTCACTTTGGAGGTTTATATGGAATAGCAATTGCCGCTGTAGGAATGCTATCCAATACGGGTATTCAATTAGCTGTAGATGCTTACGGCCCTATTTCAGATAACTCCGGCGGGATTGCCGAAATGTCCGAACTGCCCAAGGAAGTAAGACAGAGGACGGATAAACTGGATGCGGTAGGAAATACAACGGCTGCAATAGGCAAAGGTTTTGCTATCGGATCTGCGGCTCTAACTGCATTGGCTTTATTCGGTGCTTATATGACTGCTGCCAATATAAAAACTATTGATATATCCAAAGCCGATGTTATGGCGGGGTTATTCCTAGGCGCAATGCTTCCGTTTTTATTTTCCGCCATTGCAATGAAAGCAGTTGGTAGAGCAGCTATGTCCATGATAGAGGAAGTAAGAAGACAATTTGCTTCCATTCCGCCTTTAAAGAATGCATTATCCGTAATGAAAAAAAACGAGGGCAATGATTTCGAAAATTGGAGTGATGAAGATAAAGCAACTTTTGCAGAGGCAGACGGAAAAGCGGAATACGGTAAGTGCGTTTCCATTTCTACAAGGGCTGCAATTAAAGAAATGATTATCCCCGGTGTCCTTGCTGTTGCAGCACCTGTATTGATTGGAATTATTGCAGGACCGGAAATGCTCGGCGGTCTTATAGCCGGAGTTACGGTAACAGGAGTGTTAATGGCAATATTCCAGTCTAACGCCGGAGGTGCATGGGATAATGCTAAAAAAACTTTTGAGGAAGGGATAGAAATAGAAGGTGAGAAATATTATAAAGGTTCCGATCCGCATAAAGCTGCAGTTGTAGGTGATACAGTAGGCGATCCTTTTAAGGATACATCGGGTCCTTCGCTAAATATTCTAATTAAATTAATTGCTATTGTAGCTCTTGTAATTGCGCCTTTAATTAAATAAATTTAGAATTGTTTTTAAAAATAACTTATTAACCCCTGCTCTCATCAAAGAATGAGGGCCTTAATGTCCGAAGGAGGTGAATTGATTTAATGAAGACTAATGTCTATGAAAGTGCTGTGATTATTAACGCTGCGCTTGATGATGAACAAATAGATTCCATTCTATCCCGTATAAAAGAAACCATCACTAACAACGGTGGAGAAATTAGGGAATTAGAAAATTGGGGAAGAAAAAGATTGGCTTATATGGTTAAAAAGAGTAAAATCGGATACTACGCCATCTTTAGATTTAATGCTCCCTCAAATATTGTTGCCAAACTGGAAAGATTCTATTCACTCGACGAACAAATCCTCAGGTATCTTACTATATCATTAGATAAAGATGCCATAGAACATCTGGAAAAAAACAAACTTAATGTAACAAATGATGAAGAGGATGAAACCGCTAAGACGGAGAATGAATCTGTTGCGGCAGACGAAAATGAAGACGATAGCGAAGAAAATGATAATTAATTAATAAATGTAGATTTAGTTTGGAGGAAAAACCATGGCCGATTTGAAAATGCCCGAAATTAATTACGTTATTGTTGCCGGTAATTTAACAAAAGATCCTATTTTCCGGCAAACTACAAACAATACTCCTGTTGTTAATTTCTCTATCGCGTCCAATAGAAAATACAAAGATAGTACAAACCAGTGGCAGGAAGATGTTTGTTACGTGGGCATTGTTGCATGGAATAAATTGGCAGAAAGCTGCCGTGATAAATTGAAAAAGGGTTCCGCTGTTTTAGTAGACGGCGAGTTGCAGAGCAGAAGCTGGAAATCCGATGAAGGGCATAACAGAAGTATTGTTGAAATAAAAGCCAGAAGAATCCAGTTCCTCAACAGGAATAAGAAGTTGAACGGCGATGATGGTCTTGACGGCCAAGCTGATGATGAAGATGTTGTATCCGAAGAAGAAAATTTAGATTATACGGAAGATTCCTTCGATAAATTTCTTTCGAGCGAAGAATCCGATTTGTTAAAGTAATTTGGTGAAAAAATGAGAAAAGAAATAAAAGCTAAAAAAGTCTGCAGGTTTACACAGAATAAAATTAAATATATAGATTATAAAGATGTAAAACTGCTTCAAAGATATGTTACCGAACAGGGAAAAATTATTCCCAAAAGAATAACCGGTACAAGTTCCAAATATCAAAGACAATTATCAATTGCTATTAAACGTGCACGGCATATGGCCTTGCTGCCTTATGTTTCCGATACCGTTAGATAGATTATTTGAGGAGTTTAAATGAAAGTTATACTAAGACAAAATTACGAGTCGTTAGGACAAGTTGGAGAAATTGTTGAAGTTAAAAACGGATATGCCAGGAATTTTTTAATTCCCCGCAAAATTGCATATGCCGCCTTAAAGGGAAATATTCGGGCTTTGGAAGAAGAGAAAAAAACAATTGAAAAAAAGAAGCAATTGGAAATTCAAGCGGCTGAAAAACTAGGCGGAGAATTAGAGAAGGTATCCATTACCATACCTGTCCAGGTCGGCGAAGAAGATAAAATTTTCGGTTCTGTTACTACCCAGATGATTGCCGATGCATTAAAAGAAAAAGGTTACGATATCGATAGAAGAAAAATAGAAATTGAAGAGCCTATTAAGTCCCTGGGCATATACGGCATCAGCATAAAGCTTCATCAGAACGTAACTACAAATATTAAAGTTTGGGTGGTTAGAGAGTAGGCTAGACATACCTATGAATGGTATTGACAAAAAAAGGAAAGCAAACGCTTTCCTTTTTGTTTTTAAAATCGGTATATAGTTGTTTATCTAACTCTAATCTGTTTTTGGTTAACCATCTTTGCTATAACCGCCGTACCGTTTTTCGAAATATCCTTTATAGCTTTGGCTGAAACCCTTAAAGTAACGTATCTATTTAATTCCTGAACCCATATTCGTTTCTTTTGTAAATTCGGCAGGAATCTTCTCTTCCTTCTGTTATGAGCATGGGATACATGATTTCCGGTTATAGGGCCAATCCCGGTTACCTGGCATCTTCTAGACATCTAATTCTCCTAAATAACTTACGTTATAAAAATTTGAACTACAAATATAATAATTTCCTAATCAAATAATAGTTTTTTAAATGGTAATTTTTAAAAAGTTTGATTTTCCGAATATATTATTTTAGATAATATTGACAATGTCAAATACCTTTTTATCTTAATAAATGCGGTTAAAGAAAATTTAGTGAATAGAGACGAACTTCGGAGTAAACAAACCAATATCGTCATTTCATGAAAATAAATTGCAATATCCTCTAAGAAAAGGAGTTAAATATGGAATACTATGAACTTCATCCGGAAAATCCTCAACTGAGATATATAAATAAGGCTGTTGACGTTTTAAAAAAGGGAGGGATAATTATTTATCCGACAGATACTGTTTATGGAATAGGTTGTGATATTTTTAATAGGGAAGCAATTAACAGAATTTTTTCTATAAAGAACGATAGCAGTACGAAATTATTCAGCTTTGTATGTGCCAACTTAAAAGATATCGCTAACTATGCTAAGGTTTCGGATTATGCCTATCGTGTAATGAAACATCTTTTACCCGGGCCCTATACTTTTATTCTTCCGGCAGCTAAGCTGGTCCCTAAAAAATTATGGAGTAAAAGAAAAACTGTTGGTATTAGAGTACCTAACCATGCGGTTACTATTAAGCTTGTTGAAGAACTTGGTAACCCGATTATTAGTACAAGCACTACCAGCAGAAAAGGAGAAATTTTAATTGATCCGTATGAAATAAAAAATATATTTAATATTCATGTAGATTTAATGCTTGCTTCCGGCAGCCTTTCCGGTAATCCTTCCAGTGTTATAGATCTAAGTATGGAAGAACCTGAAATAATTAGGGAAGGTGCCGGGGATGTAAGTATGTTCGTATAAAATCAAATTTAATTTGAAATAAGACCGGCCTGTACAGACCGGCCTTTTTTTATAAATACCTGTGTGCTGTTAACTTGCTTTTTTGAATCATCTTTATCTTACTCTTTCTCTTAATCATTATTATAAAAAACTATTTATTTCCCGCACAAGTTTTTTCAATCTTTATCGTCTAACATATTGTAACTAATATTTGCGGATATATTGGAGACAAATCTGATGAAAAAAATAATTTTTATCTATTTATGTTTTAGTATAAGCAGTTTTATTTTCGGCCAGACTAATGATCCCGAATTGAGTTCCTGGCTTTTAAATACAACCGGTATTACCGGGTATAACGGCCTTCCTGCAAACATTCAAAAAGTACAGTATTCCCAGAATTACGTTTATATAAGCAGCACGGATATACCGGCATACTCTATCGGTCCGTGGCCCGGGGATCCGAATGTAGCCGAAGAACAAAACTTCGTATTTCAAATACCGCGGCATCCGGAAGAAGAAACAGGAGCTAAGACTTCTACTCCTCTTGGCCCTATTGGCGTTTTAATTAATGGCGTGGTTATTTTTAATTCCGAAGATGCACATTCTTATAATAACCGGAACATATGGCATCGGAATGCAGTTGCTGTGGAAGCATCTAGTTTTGATTCATGCCTTGGGCATCCTCAAGCACAAGGTATTTATCATCATCATCAAAACCCTGTTTGCCTTTATAAAATGGATTCGACAAAACATTCACCTATTTTAGGCTATGCTTACGACGGGTATCCCATATACGGCCCTTACGGTTATGCAAATACCGACGGTACTGGCGGAATAAAAAGAATGGTCAGCAGCTACAAACTAAGAAACATAACAAAAAGGACAAGTCTGCCGGATGGTACACAATTAAGTCCTTCCGAATACGGCCCGGATGTATCTTCTCAATATCCGCTGGGATATTTTATTGAAGATTATAAGTATGTGGATTCATCCGGCGATCTTGATAAATATAACGGCAGGTTCTGTGTTACACCGGAATATCCAAACGGTACTTATGCATATTTTGTAACGGTTAATGCCGACGGAAGTTCTGCTTATCCTTATATTATTGGGCCTCAATATTACGGTGTTGTTGAACAGAAAGATATACAAACACGGGGGCACGTAGTTATAAACGAACCGGTAACAGATTATAATCCCTCAACTAATGTACAAAACGGGAAAACCAATTCTAAAGTTAAGTATTCTTTAATGCAAAATTACCCGAACCCGTTCAACCCAAGTACTACAATAAAGTATACTGTGCCTTCTCAAGCAAGTGTTACTTTAACAATTTATGATACTCTCGGGAGAAAAATAACAACGTTGGTAAACGGTGTAAAACAAGCCGGTACTTATGAAGTTGAATTCTCTCCTGACAAAAGCGGAATAAAACTTTCCGGCGGGATATATTTTTATAGACTTAACGCAAATGGTTATTCTATAACGAAAAAATTTATTTATATGAAATAAGAAAGATTTGTCTCACAGGATATCTAAAGCTAAAAACATATTTTCAATAATCAATGTTCAACTTTCAATGTTCATTTCATCGAGCAATTGAAAATTTGTTTTAATATTCAATGTTCAATTTAAGAATTATTTCCCCGAATTATATTTGATTTAGATTCCGATTATCAGAATATAACGCGGATAAGTTTCCGGAATCGAGTATCCGGTATCCCGAATCTTGTATCTTTTGTAAAGCAGGTATATTACTATAGAATTAGCTAGAGCTGCTAATTGGAATAATACAATAAGCTAAGCGTCAGCCGGCTTTCTATAAATTTGTGTGGAAGAAGCTTGGGCAGTTGCCGTTAGGATAATCTCATTTATGTTTACATGCACCGGACGAGTTGCACAAAATAATACCGCCCCGGCAACATCTTCCGGGCTAAGCGGTGTAATTCTATCATAAACTTTTTTTGCTTTTTCTTCATCACCGGAAAATCTTACACTGCTGAATTCGGTTAAGACCATTCCCGGGTCCACAGTACTTACTTTTATATTTTTATCAAGCACATCCAGTCTTATAGATTGTGTTAAGGCATTAACCGCAAACTTAGTAGCAGCATACACATTTCCTCCCTTGTAAACTTCGTGTCCGGCTGTAGAACCGATATTAATTACATGCCCGCTTTCTCTTTCGACCATACCCGGAAGGATTTGTCTGGTTACATAAAGAAGTCCCTTAATATTTGTATCGATCATTTCTTCCCAATCTTCAATTTTGCCTTCGTAAA
>JBJKQP010000060.1:0-12292 GCA_046705105.1 Ignavibacteriaceae bacterium
ATAAACTTGAAGGGTATTAGATGTTTACAGGACTAGTTGAAGAAACCGGCAGTTTGGCCGGTAAAAAAGCAGCAGGCGAAGGCTATCAGCTTGAAATAACTGCCAAAATTGTTATGCAAGACCTTGCAATAGGCAGCAGTGTAAGTGTTAATGGAGTTTGTTTAACTGTTGTTAAGAAAACTACAGATACTTTTTATGTTGATGCGATTGAAGAAACTTTAAAGAAAACTAACCTTGGCAGTCTTAGTATTGGTGATAAAGTAAATCTGGAAAGACCGTTGAAAGCCGATGCAAGGTTAGGAGGTCATTTTGTACTTGGACATGTGGATATAACCGGTGAGGTTGTTGATATAAAAGAACTGTCCAGCAGTCATTTTGTTAAAATAACATACCCGGAAAAGTTTAATAAATACTTGATATATGTTGGGTCGGTTGCAATTGACGGTGTTAGCATGACGGTTGCTGAATTGGATAAGAATAGCTTCTCGGTAGGTATCATTCCGCATACATGGGAAGAAACTATTTTTAGATATAAAAAGCCCGGAAGTACTGTTAACCTGGAATTTGATGTCCTTGGTAAATATGTTGAAAAAATTATGGAAGGGAACAAGGAATAGTTTCTAGTGAATAGCAAATAGTTAATAGTTAATGGTTGAATATGACGGACATTGAAAACATTTTTAGCAGAATTAAAATTAGAATAAGAAATATAAAATAAAACAACTAAGAATAAACCGCCGAGGCTTAACCTTAACAATTAACCAAAAGCTATTAGTAACTAGTATTTTTGTCGGCAGTTATGCACCTTTAAAGAAGGCATGATTGCACGATTATGAAAAAGGATATGATTTCTCCGAAACGGATAGAGCAAAAAGTAATCTCTTTTATTAACTTCAATAATTTGATTAATAAAAACGATAAAATTTTGGTTGCATTAAGCGGCGGACCGGATTCTGTTTTTTTACTGCACTTTCTTCAAAAATATAAACGGAAATACGGGATTGAAATTAATGCGATCCACATCAATCATATGATTCGTGGCAAAGATGCGGATGAAGATCAAAAATTTTGCCGGAATCTTTCATTAAATTTGGGTATTAAACTTTATACTTTTAATAAAAATGTAAAGCTGTTCGCCAAAAGGAATAAGCTTTCCGTTGAAGAAGCCGGCCGCAATTTAAGATATGAAGAATTTTATAAGACATTAAAAATATCCGGGTGTAACAAAATTGCTACGGCTCATAATTCTTCGGATAATGCGGAAACTGTTTTGTTAAATTTAATTAAAGGTGCAGGACTAAGCGGCCTTTCCGGTATCCCGGTAAAAAGAGATTTTATAATAAGGCCCGTACTTTGTCTTTCTAAAGATGAAATATTGAACTATCTTAATTTTCATAAAATAGATTATAGAACAGATTTAACAAATTTGGGTAATGACTATGAAAGAAGTTTTTTAAGGAATAGCATTATTCCATTAATAAAGAAAAAGCTAAATCCTGAATTTGAAAATACCGCTCTTCATGAATCGGATATCTTTAAAAATATTTTTTCTTATTTTGAAAAAAACACCGAAAATATTTTTAAAGACTCTTATAATTTTGAAAACGGTGAGTTAAAAATTTCTCTTGCCCGGCTTAATCAGACGGCACCGGAACTAAGAGGATATTTTTTTAAATCGATCCTAAACAGAATTTTCGGTCTGCAAACAACTTATTCGGATTTCAAGAATCTAAATTCTTTATTAAAAATGGAATCCGGGAAAGAAATTCATATTTCAGGCGATTTTAAAGCATACAGAGAAAGAAATTTTATTATTATCTTTAAGGATAAACTTGTTAAGGTTAAAGAGCCTATTAATCTAAAAGCCGGCGATACCGTAAAACTGGATGGAAAAACTTTATCGATTGAAAACGTAAATAAGGTACCTGTAAAATATTCAAGCAACAAATTAACCGAATTTATTTCCGCAGATAATCTGGATAACGGTTTTACACTTAGACCCTGGCGTATGGGTGAAAAATTTTTCCCGCTCGGATTAAAAGGTTCTAAGAAGGTTTCGGATTTTCTACTGGAGCAAAAAATATCTTCTTTTAAAAAGAAGGAACATTTAGTTTTAACAAATAAGGATCGCATAGTTTGGGTTTTAGGGCTCCGGCTTGACGATCGTTTTAAAGTCTTAAAAAATACGGAGAAGGTAATTAAATTATGCCTGAAATAAAGAATGAAGTAAAGGATGAAATAATAATTGGAACAGAAGTTTTTGTTCCTTTGTTAAAAGAAGATGCAATCCGGGAAAAAGTTAAGCAGCTTGGTGAAAAGATTTCGGAAGATTATAGAGGAAAAATTCCGGTTCTTATCGGAGTTTTGAACGGTGCGTTTTTATTCCTTGCAGATTTGTTAAGGAATATTAAAATTGATTGTGAAGTTGATTTCTTTAAGCTTTCAAGCTATGGAGACGAGAAAATCTCATCCGGTAAGGTTAGAATGCTTAAAGAATTAAACTGTGACATCAAAGGAAGGGATATTATTATAGTAGAAGATATTGTAGATTCGGGGTTATCGATAAAGTTTATGGAAGAGCTTATTTCACCGCATAATCCCTCAAGCACGAAAGTTGTCTCGCTTTTAAGAAAGCCGAATAGCCTTCGATATGATGTGAAAATTGATTATATTGGCTTCGATATTCCCAGCAAGTTTGTGATAGGATACGGATTGGATTATGCTCAGAAATATAGAAATTTACGATCAATATATGTTTTAAGTGAATGACGGAGAATAAATTAACAAATGAATTTTAATATAACCAAATTTTTTATGGCCGATAATAATAACGGAAATAAACAATTCCCGAAAAATCAAAGAGGAAACGGAGGACCCAATAAGCCCGATGATAATTTTGATTGGTCTAAAATTATTAGGATGGTATTCGGCTGGGGCGCAGTAATTATTGCTGCAGTAATTATTATGCAATTATTCAAAACAGGATCTAATAATTACGTAGATATTCCTTATCCTCAGTATTTAAAATTATTAAACAACGATGAAATTGCAAGCGCCACAATTACAAAGACAGGCGATAATGATTTTTATTTTAAAGGCACGTTAAAATCTCAGCAAAGGGTTACAATAGATAATAAAGAAGTGCCTGTAAAATATATTTCGGTTTATATGCCGGAATTAGTGGTAAAAAGTCAGGAAGAAGTTTGGAAAGCAAAAAATATAGTATACACGTATACAAAAGAATCCAACGAATGGATGAATATACTAATTGGCTTCCTTCCCTGGATATTAATTATAGCTGTCTGGATAATTATAATGAGACGGATGCAAGGTGCCGGTGGAGGTACCAGAGGCATCTTTTCTTTCGGCAAAAGCAAAGCTAAGCTTGTCCCGCAGTCTGCTCAAAAAATTACATTTAGAGATGTTGCAGGTGCCGACGAAGCTAAGCTTGAACTTCATGAAATTATAGAGTTTCTAAAAGAACCTACTAAATTTCAGAAGCTCGGCGGTAAAATTCCAAGAGGAGTTTTATTGCTGGGACCTCCCGGAACAGGTAAAACTTTGCTTGCACGGGCAGTTGCCGGAGAAGCAGGTGTCCCGTTCTTTTCCATAAGCGGTGCGGATTTTGTTGAAATGTTTGTAGGTGTGGGTGCCAGCCGTGTAAGAGATTTATTTGAACAGGGTAAAAAGAATGCACCGTGTATTATTTTTATTGACGAAATAGATGCCGTTGGAAGACACCGTGGAGCCGGTTTAGGCGGCGGGCATGATGAAAGAGAACAGACTCTTAACCAGTTGCTCGTTGAAATGGACGGCTTTGAACAGAACAGCGGCGTAATTATAATTGCAGCTACTAACAGGCCGGATGTACTGGACCCCGCACTTTTAAGGCCGGGAAGATTTGATCGCCAGGTAGTTGTAGACAGACCGGATGTGAAAGGACGTGAAGGCATTTTAAAAGTTCACACACGTACCATTCCTTTATCCGAAAGTGTTAACCTTGAAGTACTGGCTAAAGGAACTCCGGGATTAGCAGGTGCGGAACTTGCAAATCTTGTGAACGAAGCTGCCCTTCTTGCAGCCAGAAAAAATAAAAAGAAAGTTGAAATGATTGACTTCGAGGAAGCTAAAGATAAAGTTATGATGGGAATGGAACGTAAAAGTATGATAATTTCCGAAGAAGAAAAGAAGACTACCGCATACCACGAAATAGGCCACGTGCTGGTTGCCAGGATGACGCCGGAAGCTGACCCGGTTCATAAAGTTACCATAATTCCGCGAGGCAGGGCTTTAGGTGTAACAAGTTACCTTCCTATAGATGAGAAACACACTTATTCTAAGGAATATTTGGAAGCAGTAATTACTTATGCGTTGGGAGGACGTGCCGCCGAAAAAATCATATTTAATCATTTTACTACAGGTGCGGGTAATGATATTGAAAAGGCAACTAACATTGCACGTAAAATGGTTTGCGAATGGGGTATGAGCGAAAAGCTTGGCCCGCTTAGTTACGGTGCTAAAGAGGAAGAAATCTTTTTGGGAAGAGAAATTCAGCGCCATAGGGATTACAGTGAAAGAACCGCAATAGAAATTGACGATGAGGTTAGACGAATTGTAAATACAGCAATGGAACGCGCCGAAAAAATATTAACGGATAATATTGAAATACTACATAAACTTTCTAAAGAACTTCTGGAGAGGGAAATTCTTGATTCCGAAGAAATAGATAAATTAATCCGCGGAGAAGAATTACCTCCGGTTTCCAAAGAAGAAAAACCGGTTTCTACCAAGAAGGAAGAAATTCCCGAACATGTTAAAAAGCTTATGGAGCAAAGAAAACCGAAAGAATCTATTCCGAAAGATGACTCAAATTGACAACGGGACTATTAATTACAGAGATGAATTGGTAAGAAAGCTGATTCATCTCTGTTCTTTATCAATTCCAATCATTTATTATTTTATACCACGCTATAATGCCATTATTATCCTTTCTGCTTTAACTTTGTTTGCAATTGTTCTGGATTTATCCAGGTATTTCTTCCCCGGTGTTGGTAAAATATTTTATAAAATATTCGGCTTTATGCTTAGAAAACATGAGGTTGACAGTAAGAAAAAGAACCTAAACGGTGCAACATACGTCTTTATTTCCGCTCTTATTTGTGTTATCTTATTTCCCAAAGTATTTTTCGTAACGGCATTTTGTATATTAATTATAAGTGATTCTTCCGCTGCATTAATCGGAAGGAAATTCGGCAAGCACAAGCTGTTTGCCAAGAGTTTGGAGGGAACTTTAGCGTTTTTTGTAAGTGCAAGCATTGTTGTTTTATTTACACCCAAAATTGAATATGCAGCGTTAGAATATTTAATTGGATTTATTGCTGCTGCCGTAGGTGCAATAGTAGAAAATATTTCTTTTGGTTTTGCCGATGATAATTTATCAATTCCTATTTCTGTTAGTTTAACAATGTGGGGATTATATCTGCTGCTTTTACCTAATGTGCAGCTAATATTGCCAAATGTTCCGAGGTAAGAATGCGAAAAATTGTTTATACTCTTTTTATTATTTTGATGTTATTTGCCTTTAGTTCCTGCGGCTATTTTCAAAAGCCGGCTGTGGGCATGGAAGACAATATAATAGTTGTTGCGGACTCTTTAGAATACCAGGCACTATTGCCTGCGCTCGATTCAACTTTTGAAAAAATCATTTATACACCTCAGCCGGAAAAGCTTTTCAACTTACGGCGCGTTTCCAGGAATCAGCTTGATAGATATGAGAACCGGAAAAACATAATAATAATTGCACCGTTCAATTCTAATTCCAACACTGCTAAATTTATTCGTGCATCGGTAGATACGGCAGTAAAGCGGGCAATTCTTTCCGATAGTGTTTTTGAAGTTACCAGGTATAACCTTTGGGCAAGAGGTCAGTTGGTAATGCTGCTTACCGCACCGACTATGAAGCAATTGCAGGAGCATATAATGAAGGATAAAGATAATCTTTTATATGCTTTCCAAAAAATTTCCGATAAAAGGTTATATGCAAGTTTATATAACTCCGAATTTGAAAGAAAAAATATAGAAGGTAAGTTATTAAAACAGTACGGATGGGTTATTTATGTGGAAGCCGATTACGTATTGGCTCGCGATGTGCCGAAAGATAATTTTGTTTGGCTTAGAAGAGGTTTCGACACTGATATGGAACGGTGGATATTTGTTCACTGGATTAACAATGCTTCCCCTGCATATTTGAATGCCGATTCGGTAAGAGCAATTAGAAACCGGATGACGAAAAAATATTACCGCACTACGGGCGACAGCTCATATGTTGTTATTGCCGGGCAATATTATACAACAACGGATGTAAATTTCCAGGGAAGGTATGCACTGCTTACTCAAGGTCTTTGGGAATTAAATATCAAAGGTATGGGCGGGCCGTTCATTAACTATACTTTTTATGATCCGAAAACCCGCCGTGTTTATATGCTCGACGGTTCAATTTATGCACCGAGATATTATAAGCGAAATTTAATCCAGCAGATGGATGTAATGCTGCAGTCCTTCAAAACCGAAGCTCAGCTTAGCAAGGATAGAAAAAAGACTTTGCTTTCTGCGGCTAAATAATCGCGGATTCGGAATTTTCGGTTTATTTTTCTATTACCTCCTCAAGCCCCGGCGGCAGACGATATTCAGGGAAGCTGCGTTTGATTTTATTAATGTAAAGCTTTGCCCTGTTCACTTTATCAAACTGCATCTCGTACAACGCTCTTCTTGCAAGCATAGTTGCGACTGAATTTTCAATAAAATTAATGTATGCGTTTCGTTTTTGCGGTAATCTGATTGTAAAATCGGGATTTGCCGCCGGAACATATTTTTTACCTTTTACAACTCTAAATAAAAATAAATCCGGTACAAGATAATATCCTTTCGGCAAGGTAAACTCTCCCTTCTGCATTTCGTTTTCAAAAAGTTCCGGTGCTATATAAAACGGATGCTTTTCAATATTAGTTGCAACCAGGTCGGTCATTATTCTTCTATACAAGGATTCGAGCAAGTTGGGATCAAAATGGCCACCGCTTTCAAAAGGAGCTACTGCTTTTAAGAATGCATCTACATCCGGCTTCATTTTGCTTAGTAATTTAGGATGATCATTATTCAACTCGTGATAATACCAGGAGCGTCTAAGCAGTTCTTTATCTACTACCGTTACATCAGGTCTGTAATGTTCTACGTATTGAAAATAATATGAAGGCGAGACAAGATAATCCCATTCGTAAGTAAATACTATAGCATTTTTATCACAGAATTTTAATATATCTTTTGTATAATCCTTGAAAGTATATACATCGCTCTGGTTAACATTGTTGTAATTAATAAATCCCTGCAATAAAATAAAAGCGCCTATTAAAGGTACGGAAATAAGATAAGGATGTTTTTTTATTTTTAAAATTGATAACAACCATACAACTCCGAAAACCGCAAAGTATGCCAATGAAATGTAAGCCAGAAGAAAGTATGAATCTATATCGTGTATATCATAGTTTATTGCGTATGAAACCGTGAATAAAAAAGTAATTAAACCGAAGATAAAAAATTTGCGGGCTTTGAAGAATGAATAAACAAGTCCTACAAAGCAAATAAAAAGGCTTATCAAAAATTCCGAAGGGATATTGGAAATAAAATAACTAAGTTGTTTAGCCGCAGCCGCTGTTGAAGAAAAAAGCCACACATGGTATTGATCCCCTTCGACATGGCGCATAAGCCTGGCATAAGTATCCGGGTTTCCCCAATCTAGAACCGGGTTTTGAGCTGCTCGTATCGGCAGATATAAATAAAATAAAATAAGTACCGGAATAAATACAAGAAGCATTTTTGCAATTCCGTAAAAGCTTGCTTTATTAAATTTATATTTTTCAAAATACAGGTAAGCAATTCCGGGCAGGATAAATAATGTAGTCATGTGGTTTGCAAAACCCAATGCAAGAAATAAAGCAAACGTAAGCCAGGGATTCCAAAAATTATGCTTCTGTTTTTCATCTTTATAAATGTATGCTTTTATAAGGGAAAAAATTATCAGCATAAATAAAAAAACTTCAAGCGAATATACTTCAACGGAAGTGCCCTGGAACCAGTATGTTTTATCGAATGCTAGTATTAAGCCGCCTGCAATTGCGGCTATATATCTTACTATTTCGGGAATAGCATGTCTTGTCTGTTCGGGTTTTGACTGAACTTGCTTTGCCTTTTTATCTTTTACCTTTGCTGCCTTTTGAGGTGCTGTCTTTTTTATTGAAAATACACCAACATTATCAAGCACTATCTTTGAAGTGTACACAAAGAATCCCACGCCCAAACTGCACCAAATTGCAGTAAGCATATTCAGTTGATAAATTTTAGTAAACGGTAAAGGTATTAATGAAAATAAATGACCAAGAATAGTAAACAATGGATACCCCGTCGGATGGGCAATTCCTAAAGTTGCCTGCACCGCCGAGAGTTCACCGGAATCAATTTCAACAACAGACGGAGCAAGTGTTGTTAAATAAATTAAGAATACAAATAATCCGGTTAAAACAGCAAAATATTTTTTAAAGAACTTCAAAATTTCCCTACAATAAATATTTATCAAATATAGTTTGATTAGAGTCTATGATGGTGTTTAGTTTATCTTTAAATTCCTCCAAATTATCAAAACCTAAAATATTAGAAGTAACTGAAATTTTATCATCACTTAGTATTAATAACGAATCACTTTTATTAAAGGTACTTTGAATAATAAAAGATAACTGTTTTAAGAATAAGAAATTAGTTTTTAACATTTTAATATCACTTGAAGCCGGCAAGGCTTTTTCAAATATACCGGTAATTTTAATTGTATTTTTCCCTTTGCATTTTAAGTATAGATTATTCTGCGTAAGGATTAAATATTGAATTACAAATTCTATATCCGCAAGCCCGCCCCTGCTTTTTTTTACGTTGAATAATTTTGAAATAGAATTAATATCTTGCGGATAAAGTCTTTTCCGCATATCCGAAATTTCTTTTTTTACATTCAATTTATTTTCGGTTTTTATCCTTTTGTTTATTGCCCGTGTTAAATTATTAATAATAATTTTATTACCGGCAGCAAAACTTAGCTTGCAGAATGCCTGCAGTTCCCAAACCCTTGCCCGCTTATTAACATAATTTTTGTAACTATTCAAATCCCAGACAAGAATACTGCTTTTACCTTCCGGCCTCAGCCTGCAGTCAACATCAAACGGTTTTAAAATATTCTTAAATTTTAAAAGCAGTGCCTGAAAATCCTTTTGAATATCCGGGTATGAATTTAAATTATTTACAATAAAAATTAAATCTATATCGGAAGCAAAAGTCATTTCTCCGGCGCCGCAGCTTCCCATTACACCTATAGCAAATTCATTTGTATACTTTTTTAATTGTTCATAATTTGCTGTTTCCTTTTTGATTGATGCAACAACAAATTTAGAAAGCATTTCCGATATACGCATGGCAGGAATCATACTTAAAGTAAATTGAACCGCTAAAGTAAAAAGAATTTTTTTTGTATTAAAAGAAAGCAGATTGTTAACAGTAATTTTTTCAAAAACTTTCCGGGTAATAAAGAATTCACGCAGTTCATCGTCTTCGGCAAAAAGATCAATTACTTTTTGCGAAAATTCACATAAAAATAAAAACTTTTTGAAGAATGCCTTATCATGAAATTCCCTGTACCAGATGGAAGGAAGTGAAATCGACTTAATAACTCTTACAAAATTTTGTAAAACAAGGTCAGGGTTTTTTGATTTTGACAAGTAATCATTTAAATCATTTTCTATTTCCTCAAAAAATTTAATTGAGCTTGAATCGAATTGCCTGTTGCCGAGTAATCCTTTACCTTCTCTTAAATATTGTAAGTTTTTTTTAGCGGCAACTTCGTTACTGAAGGATATATCAATATTAGTTTTTTTTGTTTTAAAAGAATTTATATTCAAAACCGAATCAGAGATTTTCTTAACTTCAGCCCGGTTTAATTCCACAAATCTTTTAAATGTCTTTGAATTTTTAAAACCGAGAAATGCACTCAATTTTTCCAGTAGTTCTCCTTCGCCTGGAATTGTGTGTGTTTGAGTATCATTCATTAGTTGAAGATAATGCTCTATGCGGCGGAAAAGAATATAAGCATCGTTCAATGTTTTAGTTTCTTTAAAGGAGAGCAAACCGGCGCCGGTAAGTTTTTTTATAGCGTCCAAAGTATTGCCTGTTCTTAGATCAGAATTTTTCCCTCCGTTTAAAAGCTGAAGGGCTTGAACGGCAAATTCTATATCTCTAATTCCGCCGGGCAGCAGTTTAATATCTTCTTCGTCTTTTATTCTCTTCTCTATGTTGTTTTTCAATCTTTTAATTTGTTCCGTCGGAGAGGTTGTAAATGAAACAGGGTATATAAACGGTCTTAAATAATCCATGAAGGAATTATACAAAGTTTTACTGCCTGTAATAAAACCGGCTTTAATAAGCATTTGCCTTTCCCAGTCTTCGCCTCGGCTTTCGTAATAATTAAGATACTCATTTATACTTCTGCAAAGCGGTGAGTTCCTTCCGTCCGGGCGAAGCCTGAAATCCACGCGGTATAAAAAACCGTTTTCCGTTATTGAAGATGAGCTTTTAATAAACAGATATATGACTTCGGTTAATAATTCATTATAAAATTTTTTATCGTTTATTGCGGAATTTTCATCGTAAAAAATTATTAGATCAATATCTGAGCTATAGTTTAATTCCCCTCCGCCTAATTTACCTAAAGCTAACAAGCAATATTTCCCGACGGATGTTTTTATTCCGTACTTAGCCATTATTTCATCATAGCAGATTGTAAAAAGCTCGGAAGCAATTGTTTCCGCAAGGATAGATAATTCACCGGTAATTTCATTTAACTCCGCTTTTGCCCAAATGTCCTTTACGCCGATTCTTAAAATTTCTTTTCTCTTTAAAGTCCTTAGGGCATTTACTTTTGAATTAAAAGATTTATAAACAGAAAGCGTCTGCCGTAAGTAAGATACAAATTTTTCTTTATCCGTTTTCATTTGTATTTCAGACGGATTAACTATGGAGTAAAAATATTCAGGGTTTCTTACAAGAATATCCGTAAGATAATTGCTGTTTATTGATATTGAAATTAATATCTCAACGTAATGCGGGTACCGAATGCACTCTTTTAATAATGTAGGTTTATCGTACATTGCCTGTATAATTCTCAACAAATTGGATTCGGAATTAAATCTGAAATACTGTATGGCTATTTCAGACTCGAAAGCTTTAATTACTTTGTCAAAAGTTTCGGGAGTGAAATATCCCGCTGAATAATCCAGCAGTTTGCCGACAAATTCATTAGAAAGTTTTTTATTATTCTTATTATTCACGGCAGAGGAAAAATCTTTTGTTGATTATAAATTATAATTTTTAAGAATGAATCCTTCAATTATTTTAGAGAATGATTGTACGGATAAATGATTGAATGATTTCCCATGTTCCATATCCCGTCTTCCATATTCCATATTCCATATCCCACATCCCATCTTACATCTTACTTTGGCTGACCACTTTAAAGAGCTATGATTATTAAAAAAAATTAAATAAATTATTTTAAAGTAATTAAAAGTAATAAAATGTTTAGGGAATTTACATAATGAAATTTATTATTGCCTTATTTATTGCCCTATTTGCAATTTCATTTTTCTCATGCGAACCACAAACGTCTAAGGAAGCGGCAAAAGAGCAGAACCGGAATACTAATACTAATGCACAGGCAAAATATCCTGCACACATTGCTGAAAATCAATCGATTGTTACTGCGGAAGTTGAGGGGGTTTATGTTAAAGATGAAACGGATTTTTTTATCAAAGCGAGAATTTTGAATATAGAAAATGATCCGGCGTATTTAAGCCTTGCAATAAAGGGTGCCGGTTATATTCTTGTCCCTAGCTTTCAAATGCATAATGACAAAGTAAAAGATTCAAGCGTAAACAAAGGACTTGAAAGTTTAACTAAGCTGAAAGTGGGTGATACCTTTAAAGCAATAATATTTTACCGGCAGTATTACGGATGGTATATAGAAAAGGTTTTATAGTTTTCCTTTATTCACTACCGTTGACTTTAGAGGCTTTGTGAAAACAAAATTGTAAGACGAATCTCCTGATTCGTCAAACGAATTTTGGGTAAAAATATAATATTTTTTGCGATACTGAGTTTCGCATTACACTTTTCACACAGGCTCTAAATCGAACGGCAATTAATATTA
>JBJKQP010000061.1:0-28878 GCA_046705105.1 Ignavibacteriaceae bacterium
GGTAGTTTTAAATAAAATAAAAAAAAGAAAAGCATAAATGAGGATAGGGATTCCAAAAGAAAACATTCGTGAGGAGAAGCGTGTTGCGTTAGCCCCTGCGGGAGTGGATTCATTGATAAGAGCAGGCCACACAATTTATATCCAGAGCGGAGCTGGGGAGGGTTGTAAAATTAGTGATGAAGACTATGCCCAAACAGGTGCAAACATTGTTTATAGTTCCGAAGAGGTTTACGGAAGATCCGAATTAATTGCTAAAGTTACACCTTTGTCCGATGATGAAACCGCACTGCTTCAAGACAACCAGATACTTTTCTCTTTTCTACACCTTGCAGTTGGTAATAAAACAACGATTGAAAAGTTATTGCAAAAGAACATTACTGCTATCGGTTATGAATTAATAGAAGGAAAGGAAGGGCTTCCGGTACTGCATTCGATGAGTGAAATTGCCGGACAGCTTTCCATTCAGATTGCGGAAAGATATATGGAAAGTTATGTTAAAGGCGGAAGAGGAATTTTAATGGGCGGTATTACGGGTGTTGCGCCGGCTGCAGTAGTAATACTTGGAGCCGGAGTTGTCGGTACTACTGCTGCAAGAGCTGCATTAGGAAGAGGAGCCCAGGTTATTGTAATTGATCACGATTTGAACCGCTTAAGAAAAATTGATACTGCTTTCCGTCAGAAGATTACCACTGTTATGGCTAATCCTTATACAATTTCCAGAGGCGTTAAATTTGCAGATGTACTTATAGGTGCCGTCCTTATTAAAGGCGAAAAAACCCCGCATCTTGTTACCGAAGAAATGGTAAAGAAAATGAAAAAAGGTGCGGTTATAATTGATGTTTCAATAGATCAAGGCGGTTGTATTGAAACCAGCCATGTTACAACAATATCGGATCCGGTTTATTACATGCACGATGTAATTCATTATTGTGTTCCCAACATGCCGGCATTGGTTGCAAAAACAGCCAGCTACGGCTTAAACAATGCTTCGCTGGGATATATTCAAAATATTGCGGATAACGGACTTGCAAATGCGTTACTTGGGGATTCCGGTTTATCAAAAGGCGTTTGTACTTATCGCGGTTATTGTTCAAACGAAGCAATTGCAAGTATCTTCAATTTAGAATTCAGAAAGCTTAGGGTTTTTTCTACAAACTGAATTTGTACTGATATTTTTAACTATTAAACTTTGTATGTTAAGGAGTTCCAAAAGAACAAAATAACAATTAGAAATGAAAAATTATGGTAGATGCTCAAGAAATAAAATCAAAAAATACTATTCCCTTCAATATTCTAAATGCATACAATCAAAAAATTGTAACTGCAGATGAAGCTATGCAGGTGATTAAGTCGGGAGATAAAATTCTTGCACATTCCAATTGTGCTTTTCCAACCGTATTAATGAATGCGCTTGTTAAACGAAAGGACGAATTAAAAGATGTTCAAATAATGCATGCGCTTGCAGTCGGAGATATTACTTATATGAACGAAGGAATGGAAAATCATTTTAAGCACAATGCATTTTTTATAGGAGCAAACAGCCGTGAAGCCGTAAGAAACGGGAGGGCCGACTTTACACCTATTTTTCTATACGAAACTCCGTTACTTTTTTCCAAAGGTTATATTAAACTGGATGCTGCATTAATTCACGTATCACCGCCGGATGAACACGGCTTTTGCAGTTTTGGGGTTGAAGTAGGGCTAACAAAAACCGGTGCCGAAAAAGCCAAAATTGTAATTGCACAGGTAAATAAAAATATGCCGCGGACACTTGGCGACAGTTTCATCCATATAAATAAAATAGATTATGTGGTAGAAGTTAATGAAGAAATTTCCGAGTTGCCGCAAGTAGATAAAAAAGCTTCTCCCGAGATAACGGAAATAAATAAAAAAATTGCTTACAATATTTCGCAGCTCATTGAAGACGGATCAACTTTGCAGATGGGTATTGGTGCTATTCCGGATTTTGTTTTAAGCTTTCTTTCCGATAGAAAAGGTTTGGGAATCCATTCCGAAATGTTTTCCGACGGAACAATAGACCTTGTAGAAAAAGGTGTTATTACCAATGAAATGAAAACACTGCATCCGGGAAAAATTGTTGCCGGGTTTGTACTCGGTACAAAGCGATTATACGATTTTATCGACAATAATCCTATGATTGAGTTCCACCGGCAGGAATATGTAAATGATCCGTTTGTTATTGCAAAGAATTATAAGATGGTTGCAATCAATTCCGCCATTGAAATTGATTTAACAGGTCAGGTTTGTTCGGATTCTATAGGGCCTAAATTTTACAGCGGCTTTGGGGGGCAGTTGGATTTTATTCGCGGCGCTGCACATTCGGAAGGTGGAAAGCCGATTATTGCACTTCCATCCACAACAAAAGATTTTAAAATTTCGCGCATCGTACCTCAATTAAAACCCGGAGCAGGTGTTATTACTACTAGGGGAGACGTTCACTATGTTGTTACGGAATACGGTTATGCCCAATTATTCGGAAAACCTGTAAGCGAAAGAGTTAAGGCCCTTATTAATATTGCTCACCCCAAATTTAAGGACGAACTCTTAAGTTACGCCCGTGAAAATAAATATATTTGATTTTGAATATGATTGCTGTTATTGGAGACATTCACGGCTGCTTTAATACTTTAAAAGAATTAGTAGAAAAAATTAAAGAAAAATATCCCGGCATAAAAATCTATAGTGTAGGCGATTTAGTAGACAGGGGAAATTACAGCTATGAAGTTTTGGAATTTATAAAATCGGAAAAAATAAGTTTTACTCCGGGCAACCACGATTATATGTTCTATTATTTTGTAAACTTTCCTGCAAGCGAGATGGGCTCTTCCTGGATGTTTAATGGATATGAATCTACAATAATTTCTTATGAAAACAGATTTGATAAAATTGCATCCCATCTTGATTTTATTTTGAACGCTCCGCTTTTTATAAATTTAAATGACTGCTTTATTTCTCATGCGGGAGTATCCAAGCATTATAAGTCCGTCTTCCCGGAGAATTTTAAAGAAGATCTTTCCATGATAGAAAGTTTTATTACAAAAGATATTACCGAGAGGCATGGCATTTTATGGACCCGGAACGAACTATTGGATATAGGTAAACTTCAAATAGTCGGGCATACAAGGCATGATGAGGTATTTTATAACAAGAAAAGTAATACTCTTTATATAGACACTTCCGTTTATACAGGTAATAAATTAAGTGCTGTGTTTATAGAAGATAATAAATTAGCGGAAGTAATTTCCGTTAAAACGAAACCCGAAGATATTAGTTAAATGGCTGCGAGCAATTTTCAATTTTAAACACTTCCAAAGTTATTTTTAGTCTCCAAATTAGAATTGTGAATATGGTATAAGGGTATAGGGTATATGCATATTTCCTTATACCACTATACCGTTATCCATCAATTAATAGTCAACTTCTTAGATTAATCGCTTATTAAAGAGATTACGCTTTTAGTAGACTGGCTAATGGGAATTGTCATTGCCTGCTGACCCGTAGTTGCCATTGTCATTTCATTATCAACGGTAGATTCAATGTAAACATTCATTCCGGTATTTGCGTCTAGATATGCAGTCCCGCTTGATTTTCCGTTACCCTCGATAAAAAGATCTATCCCTCTCATATTTCCTTTGCCTTCGATTTTAATCTTTGCGGTAAAAGGAATATTTAAACATCGATGCCCTAATTTTTGCGCTGTTCCCGCAAGAGTATAATTAAAATCTACCGTGCTTATTATTTGACCACCCATATTATCAATGGTATCAACCTGTGTAGTGTTCCATTTGTCGCCTACTTTAACGTTTTTTCCGTTTAACACCCTAAAGAAATTTTTAGACTGCTGAGCAATGGAGTTAGTCCAGGTATTATTAACAAGCGAATCCAAAATTTGATAGCTTTTTAACTTACCGAGATTTGAAACATTCATTTTAATTCGTTTGCCTATCATTTGATCCAGCACCATTGTAGTATCATGTCCGCGCATATCGGTTTTTATATATGCGGAATCCAGTGAGAAAATTATATCGGCACTGCCGTCATCGCTAGTGTTTTCAATTTTAAATCTGGCAATATTATGTGCAACCGTATTGAATTTCATTTCTCTGCCCATCATTTGCTGAGTCATATCCGTATTGGATTCAATTTTATAAACGTATGTTTTTCCCTTTTCAAATTTATATTGTAGCTTATAAGTTTCTTGTGCATTAATAGTTGAACAAAAAACAATTACTGCAAATAAAACTAATACCTTGGAAAGATGATTTTTCATAACACTCCTTTTATGCTTTTGGTGTAATTTAACTATTCGTTGGTTTTAATATTGTAATATTTATTCTCATTTGCAATTGCCCAGGCAGTTCTAAATGCAAGTTTGGCTGTTTTTGCAATTTTGTTATAATTTATTAACTGCACTTCATCCTGCACCGTATGATACTGCTGATGTAAACCCGAATGAAAAAATATAGAAGGTATTTTCTCGGAAGCAAAGCTCATATTATCACTTCCGCCGTTTAACTCAGGATCGAATAGCATGCTAAAGCCTGTATTGCGGTTTTCTTCTTTTACTATTTCCGCAATCCGCGGAAATTTTGATGCTCCGAAAATAGAAATACTATCAATACTATTTCTTCCTACCATATCCAGATTAATCATTGCAATTGTTTTAGTAAGCGGGAAGAGCGGACTTTCAACATAATACCTTGAACCGAATAAACCTTTCTCTTCTCCGCAAAATGCAATAAATAAAACACTTCTTTCCGGTTTTTCGGAATTAGCTGCAAATGCATTTGCAATTTCCATCATTGCTGTCGTACCGGAGGCGTTGTCGTCGGCACCGTTGTATATGTAGTCTTCACCTTCGGTATTATTTTTCAAGTAACCCAAATGATCGTAATGTGCACCTACTATAACGATTTCATCCTTTAATTCCGGGTTGTTACCTTCTATTAAACCAACTACATTATTGGATGACTCATCTCGATAAGATGTACTGGTTTTAAGTGAAACCGTAACATCCTTAATATTAAAAGAATTCGGTTTAAGACTTTTATCTATTCCTTCCTGGATTTCTTTTAATTTATCAACACTGCCGAACAAATAATTTATAACTTCCTCACCTACTTGTACAACCGGAACTTTGTTCTTTTCGTCCGATTGCAGCGATAGGGGAAGAGCATCATTAGGTATAAATTTGGATAAGGAAGGCCACGGAAAACCGCGCGGTGTTAACAGGTTGTGGTTTAAGGGATCCTGACAAATAAGAACTCCAATAGCACCTTGTTTAACAGCAGCATTAATTTTTTCTTTTACGTTTGAATACTTGGTTAAAGCTTTACCGTTAAATACGGACGAAGCATCGTTTTCACCCGGTTCATGCTTAAGAATAAAAACGATTTTTCCTTTTACGTCTATATTTTTAAAATCATTATACTTATACTCAGGAGCATTTATTCCATAACCTGCAAAAACCACCGGAGCGTTAACTTCCTTGTTAGCAGTAAATTCAAATGGTGTGAACTCATCTTTTATTTTATAGGATATTTCTTCGCTGCCTTTTTTGAACTTAAGGAAATTTTCTTTACCAAGGCTAATATAACCCATTTTGACTTTTTGAAGGTAGCTTCCGTTGACAGGTTGAATGCCTGCCTTTTTGAAATTACGAATAATAAATGCTGCTGCTGTATCTAGGCCCGGACTCGGAGTATCTCTTCCCTTTAATGAATCCGATGCTAAAAAATCTATATATTGTTTAGCTAGAGATGCAGTAATAATTTTTTCACCGCTTGGATTTTTTGTGATGCCAATAAAACCACATCCGTAAACTGATATAAATAACAGAGTTAAAAGAACAAAATTGTTATATTTCATCTCAGATCCCCGAATTATTTTTATTATGAATCATAATTTAGATAGAATTTTTTTTATTTACCATAAAGATTTTATATTTTAAACACCAGGACTAATCTCTATTAAATAAAAAAATATTTTTCTTATAAGGTTCCAATTATTTTTATTTCTCGAATAAAATATGAGGAGGTAATGCAGTGATATTAGGTATCCCAAATGAAATATTACAGGGTGAAAATAGGGTTGCTGTTGTTCCTGATGTTGCAGCTAAATTAATTAAAGCCGGATTTTCAGTCCGGGTTGAAAAGGGAGCGGGACTAAAGGCTGGTTTTATTGATGAAAAATATAAGGATGCGGGTGCTTCCATAATTGAATCGGCGGAAAGTTTATATAATTCATCGGAAATTATTCTAAAGGTACAGCGACCTATTCATAATCAGCGGTTAAATAAAGATGAAGTTGAACTGATTAAACCGGGTACCCTGCTTATTACTTTTCTCTATCCGCTGTATTATAGTGAGCTATCGAGACAATGTGCGGAAAAAGGAATCAATGTTATATCTATGGATATGATTCCCCGGACAACACTTGCGCAAAAGATGGATGCATTAAGTTCGCAGGCAAACATTTCCGGTTATAAGAGCGTTATAATTACTGCAAATACTTTAGGAAAACTATTCCCGCTTTTAATGACGGCCGCCGGTACGATTTCCCCGGCCAGAGTTGTAATAATGGGTGCGGGTGTTGCAGGCCTTCAAGCGCTTGGTACAGCAAAAAGATTAGGTGCTATTGTGGAAGTATCTGATATTCGTCCCGCAGTTAAAGAAGAAGTAGAAAGTTTAGGCGGCAGATTTATTGAAATTGAAACAGATGAATCGATGCAGGATGAAGGAGGCTATGCTAAAGAAGCATCGGAAGAATTTTTGCAGAAACAAAAAGAATTAATTTTCAAACATGTAACGGAAGCAGATATTGTAATTACAACGGCATTGGTTCCCGGCAAAAAAGCTCCCATACTTGTTACTGAAGAAATGGTAAAACATATGCGTGAAGGAGCGGTAATACTTGATATGGCAACCGAATACGGCGGAAATTGCGAAGTAAGTGAGAAAGATAAAACAGTAAGAAAATACGGCGTAACAATAATCGGAGAATCCAACCTTCCAAGCTTGGTACCTTATCATGCAAGTGAAATGTATTCGAAAAATATTATGAACCTCTTGCTTCATATAAGCAAGGAAGGAAAAGTTGAATTGAATATGGAAGATGAAATTATCAAAGGAGCTTTAATTACTTATAACGGTGAAGTAATTCAACCTAAAGTAAAAGAACTATTAAAGAATTGAAAAACAATATGAGGATTGGACAATGGATGTAAATTTTTTAATGCTGATTTACGTTTTTGTGCTGGCAATTTTTGTAGGATTCGAGTTAATTACAAAAGTCCCGCCAACACTGCATACACCGCTTATGTCCGGCTCAAATGCAATCTCCGGAATTACTATTGTCGGTGCATTACTTAGTGCGGGTATGCAGCAATTTACAATAAGCACAATACTGGGCTTGGTAGCCGTAATATTTGCAATGATAAATGTGGTAGGCGGTTTTCTTGTAACGGATAGAATGCTTAAAATGTTTAAGAAAAAGTGAGTTGAAAAATGAAAGTAATAATAGATATTTCTTACCTTATTTCATCTATATTTTTCATCCTCGGTATCAAAGAGTTAAGTTCACCTAAGACAGCTCGGCGCGGAAATCTTTACGCTGCAATCGGTATGTTAATTGCGATTGTAGTTACTCTTTTAGACAGGCATGTACTAACTTACGAATGGATTATTATAGGCATTATAGTAGGTTCCGGTATCGGAACGCTAATGGCATTTAAAGTTAAGATGACCGGCATGCCGCAAATGGTCGGGGCATTAAACGGATTCGGTGGTGGTGCCTCAACTCTTGTAGCATTATCTGAATTTTATAAGATTACTCCGATGATTCCAATAAATACCGGTGTTGCAATTGTATTAAGCTTTTTAATAGGCGGAGTTACTTTTACCGGCTCGATGATAGCATTTGCAAAATTGCAGGGATGGATTACCGGAAAGGTAGTAAAATATCCGGGACAGCACCCTTTAAACCTTTTGCTCCTTTTATTTGTACTTGGAGCAGGTACTTATGTAGTTATATATCCTGATTCTATAGATTTAGCTGTAATAATTACTATTGTATCTCTTGTTTTAGGTGTCTTACTTGTATTGCCTATCGGGGGTGCGGATATGCCTGTTGCAATTTCGCTGCTTAATTCGTATTCAGGATTAGCCGGATCTACTACCGGGTTTGTTCTTGGAAACAACGAATTGATAATTGCAGGTGCACTTGTAGGCGCTTCGGGAATTATTCTTACTAATATAATGTGCAAAGCAATGAACCGTTCTTTAATGAATGTTTTATTGGGAGGTTGGGCTACAGCCGGTTCCGGCGTCAGTTCTTCTGCAGCAACTGTAAGCCCTAAAGGAGATATAAAATCTGTCGATGCCGAGGAAGCGGCAATGATATTCGATGCTGCAAGCAGTGTTATTATTGTTCCGGGTTACGGAATGGCTGTTGCACAAGCTCAACATGCAATTAGGGATTTAATGAATACATTGGAAAAGAAAGGCATAAAGGTTCGGTATGCAATACATCCGGTAGCGGGCAGAATGCCTGGCCATATGAACGTTCTTTTAGCAGAAGCTAATGTCCCTTATGATCGGTTGTATGCTCTGGAAGATATAAATGATGATTTTAATAATACCGATATCGCTTTGATTGTAGGTGCCAACGATGTTGTTAATCCTGCCGCTAGGCATGAAGAAACCAGCCCAATATACGGTATGCCTATTTTAAATGTTGATTATGCCAAAACTGTTATAGTAAATAAGCGTTCTTTAAATGTAGGCTATGCCGGAATAGATAACGAATTGTTCTATGGTTCAAATACACTTATGTACTTCGGAGACGCAAAAGAAGCAATAACCAGGCTTAATAACGAGATTAAAAACATGTAAATAAAATAATATTGTTATTTCAATTTGTACTGTTTAATTGAAAATAAAAGTATATATTTCTTCCTAAATTTAACATCCTTCTGTTATCAATAGGGATAGTTAATTTATCTTTCATTCGAAACCATTTTACTAATTAATAAGGTGTTTTAATGAAAATGGATTGGGAGCAATTCCAAGGGAAAACCCTCAATGTAACCATGCATGAAAATTACGGATTAACAATGGACGCAAAAACCAATACTCCGATTTACGAAATTGTATTTAAGACAGGCAAGTTAACCGGAGTTTTTGACGAAGGACTTTTGCTGGAAGCTGAAAGAGAAAAAGAACTCGTTAAAATTTTTATTCCGTACCAATCTATTAAGTGTGTAGAAATCTTTAACTTCTAGAGGTAGCTGAAATTTGAAAGTTAAAATATTTGTCCTCCTCCTATTACTTGCAATTCCCGTTTTTTCTCAATCTCCGGTAATAAAAAGTTTAAAAATATATTCGGGGGATAACGAAACTTCTTTCCCCGTAATAATTGGGAACAGCAGTGGAAAAATAACCATTGAATTCGATGTCCAGTCCGTTAACATTCCGTATATGAGTATAGTCTTTAGATTTTGCGATCGTGATTGGGTCCCGTATCAAAATATTTTTCTGCTTAATCAGGGTAAAAATATTTTTTACAATTTAAGTTTTACACAATTACCCCATACGGTTGTTGAAGCAAAATACCACTTTAAGAAATCATTCCCGGACAACAAAGGTATGGTTGATTTTCCTTTTTCCGGCAATTGGAAATTTTACATAACCGATTCCCAGGATACAACTAATATTTATGGGCAGGGTAAATTTTATGTTGTTAATCCCGTAGTTTCTTTGCAGGATACTATTAAAAACGAACAGCTTGAAGACAAAATTTATTTCCCTTCGGATCTTGCCAAAGTTTTTAATATTACAACTAATTTTAATCTACCTCCGGAATTGTATCCGGGTGATGTTGAATTAGTTGAAATTATAGATAATCATAAAATAGATTATCCTGTAATAATTGATAGAAATTTTAATACAAACAAACGGCAGTATTACTGGAACGGGAGTAATAAATTTACTTTTACTGCAAGAGATATTCTTCCCGGAAATGAATACAGGGAAGTCGACTTAAGGAATACAGACATCTTCCAGGCAAAGAACGTTAATGCACATCTAGATAAAATTGATTATTCCAGATTTTTTACACAAGGACATAAAGACCTTAACGGCGGTTCTATTCTTACGGATTATACCAGTGATTACGCTACTTATTTAAACGTAACATTTTCAATGAGGCCGCCTAACGAAGTTTCGGGAAATATTTATCTCGTCGGCGCATTTAATAATTGGAAACTCTCTCCCGAATACAAAATGACGGATAATTACGGATTATATCAAATTACTATTCCCCTAAAAAGAGGAATATATGATTATCAATATGTTGTGGGAGAGGATTATTACGGTAAAATTGTAAACCCGGATTGGGTTATTTTAGAAGGTAATAATTGGTCTACTTCGAACGTTTACCAGGTTTTTCTTTATTATAAAGATCCTAATTACGGCGGGTACGACAAAATTATAGGTTATAAAAAAATTAAAAGTCTTAACTAATGGAAAAATTAAAAGTTGGTATTCTTGGTACCGGGCATCTCGGTAAATTACATATTAAAATGTTTAAGCAAATAAACAACTGCCAATTAATCGGCATATACGATAATGATTCCGGTGCGGCAAAAGATGCCGGTGACGAGTTTAATGTAAAAGTTTATGAAAATCCCGATAAGCTGCTGAATGATGTTGATGCGGTTTCTATTGTTTCAACTACAAGCGCTCACTATGAACTTGCAATGAAATGTCTGAATAAAAATGTTCATGTGTTTGTTGAAAAACCTATTACGGCTTCTATAAGTGAAGCGCAAGAAATCGTAAATCTTGCTAGGCAAAAAAATCTTAAACTTCAGGTCGGGCATATTGAACGTTTTAACCCGGCATTAATTTCACTTGAAAAATATATGCTTAAGCCGATGTTCATTCAAACGGACAGGCTTGCACAGTTTAATCCCAGGGGAACAGATGTTGCGGTTGTTTTGGATTTAATGATTCATGATATAGATATAATTTTAAGCCTTGTTAAAAGTGAAGTTAAAAATGTAGAAGCAAGCGGGGTTGCGGTTGTTTCCAATACTCTTGATATTGCCAATGCAAGAATTCAATTTGAAAACGGAGCCGTTGCTAATGTAACTGCCAGTAGAATTTCTCAAAAGAAAATGAGAAAAATGAGAATTTTCCAAAAAGATAATTACCTTTCTCTTGATTTTATTACCGGAGTTTCCGAGGTATACAGATTGGTTCCCGTAGATGAAAAAGTAGACTCCGCTTTTATTTCGTTTGGCGAAATTGGAATCGGCGAAAGAAAAAAACGGATAGTTTATGAACAGCCTGAATTAAAAGAGATAAATGCATTAAAATATGAACTAGGGTTATTTGTTAATTCGGTTTTGGAAGATAAATTACCGGTAGTTACAGGTGTTGACGGTTTAAAAGCATTAAAAGTTGCGGATACTATCTTAAAGAAAATTGAAGAATCACAACGTAACATATAGATGAGAGTAAATATAATATCCTTAATCATATTTTCGTTTACTCAAAATTCACCGCTCTGCGGTTGGTCAAGATTTTCCATTTAAACGTGTTTCTAAATGAATAAGGCATGGTTGCATTATTTGAATGATTACATGATCTTAAGCTTACACTTGAACTTAAACTTTGGTTGCCTGCTTAACCGCACTACGGTTTAAACTAATGTATGGAAAATAAAAATGAAAAAAATTGTTTTACCTTTATTCCTTCTATTCGCATTTACTAATATTAGCTGCAGTATTTATAAAACATTAGTTAATATTTCAAGACTTCAATTTAAACTCGGTAAAGTAAATAATCTTACGGTAAGCGGAATTTCTGTAGAGGGAAAAACCAAACTGAGCGATTTTAATGCGATGGATTTTTTAAAATTAAGTTCATCTGTTGCCGGCAAAAAATTTCCGGTTTCTTTTACATTAAATGTTGAAGCAAAAAATCCTAACGACGGAACCGGCGGATTTCCGAGTACAGACGCGACAATAAAATCATTCCCGTGGAAGCTATTTATAGATAATAAGGAAACTATTTCCGGCAATATAAGTCAGCCAGTTTCTGTTCCCGGTACAGGTCAAATTACAATCATACCTATTCAAATTAATGTTGACCTTTTAAAATTCTTCGGGGATAAAGGGTATGATTCGTTAATAAAACTTGCGTTATCAATTGCGGGTGAAAAAGGTTATTCATCAAATATTGCATTATATGCCAAACCTACCGTTTCTTCTCCTCTTGGAAATATAACTTATCCGGGCGAATTAAAAATAGTAAGCAAACAGTTTACGAATTGATTTTGTAACAATATAATCAAATCTTTCGTTTTATATTTTAATTAAAGGCTCTTTAATATTAAATTGATACCCTGATTTATTTAAGTCTTTTAAATCGAGACAAATCAATAACTTTATAGGATAAATATATGCCGAAATCTGAGAAATATGCTGTAGGAGTGGATTTGGGGGGTACAAATATTAAAGTAGGTATTGTTTCACAAAAGGGGAAGATTATCAAGAAAACTTCTTTGGACACACTTGCCTCCGGCGGGCCGGAAAGTGTAATCGGGCAAATTAAAAAAGGCATTAAGCAGGTGATGCAAAAGAACAAATTGAAAATACAAGGAATAGGCATAGGATCTCCCGGTGTGGTTTCAAGTAAAAAAGGAACTGTTGAGAATCCACCTAATTTGCCCGGCTGGGAAAGAGTGAACCTTGGCAGAATAATGGAGAAAGAATTTAAGATAAAAGTAAAAGTTGAAAATGATGCTAATGCAGCAGCCATTGGGGAAATGATATTCGGCGCAGGTAAGAAACTTAAATCCTTTATAATGGTTACCCTTGGTACAGGCGTAGGAGGAGGAGTAATCCTTAACAGGAAATTGTTTAAAGGTGAAACCGGTGCTGCGGGAGAGATAGGGCATATGTCAATTAACTATAACGGTATAAAGTGTAATTGCGGCTCTTACGGATGTATAGAAACTTATATAGGAAATAATTATATAGTTAAGCATGTTGCCGGAGAACTTGAAAATCATAAAGACTCCCGAATATGGGAATTGATTAATAATGATTTAAACCAACTAACGCCATTAATTATTCACCAGGCTGCTATGGAAGGTGACGAATATTCAAAGAGTGTAATAAAAGACTTAGGAACATACCTGGGAGCAGCTTTGGCATCTGCTGCCAATACACTTGATATGGGAACTTTTATTATCGGCGGAGGTGTTGCCGGATTTGGCAGTTTATTGTTCGATTCCGTAAGTGAAAAAACAAAGGAGCGTGTGTTAAAACCACTTAGCAAGCGGATTAAAATTTTACCTGCTAAGTTAAAAAATGATGCGGGAATTAAAGGTGCTTCCGCTCTTGTTTTTTATAAATCATAAAGAAGAGTATTTTGCTTGAATTAACGGGGCTTGATTATCATTATCTATGAAAATTTTTTTTATCATAATCTTGCAAATGCTAAGCTTTACCGTAGTTCTTGCTCAAGGAATTGATTCCGTTTCAATTAACCAACCCGACTCCTTAATTTCTCCTCATTCCGATTCGCTTGCAATTAACGATACTACATCTAAAAATAAATCTTTCGATGTAGATACCGTCATTTATGCAAACTCTTCGGATTCTCTTTTCTTTTATGTTAACCAAAAGAAAATGGACCTTTACGGAAACAGTGAAATTAAGTATAAGGATACCGATCTTAAAAGTGCCGATATTAAAGTAAACTTTGAAACTCACAATATTGAAGCTACCGGCGTTCCGAATGATTCTATTCCGGGAGAATTTAAAAATACGCCGGTACTTTCTCAAAACGGTGAAGTTTATGACGGCCGGTCAATGGTTTATAACTTTAAAACAACCAGGGGAATAATTGACATGGCCAAAACCAAAAGCGAAGGTGCAATTTATTCCGGGCAAATAATAAAGAAGGTTAATAAAAATACATATTTTGTAAAAGACGGAATTTATACAACTTGCGATGCAAAACCCCCGCATTATTATTTCTTTTCCCCGGAGATGAAAGTCATTCAGAAAAAAGAAATAATTGCAAAATGGATATGGCTCTACTTTGGCGGAGTGCCTTTCCCTATTCCTCTTCCGTTTGCTGTTTTTCCGCTTCAATCAGGCAGAAGATCAGGCATCATAACGCCGGCATTCGGGCAGGATGCATCCAGAGGGTATTACTTTACCCACTTCGGTTATTTCTGGGCAATAAATGATTACCTTGATTGGAATATAACGGGAGATTATTACACACGCGGCAGTTTCGGTTTCGACTCCAGGTTTAGGTATGTAAAAAGATATGACTACAGCGGAAGTATTGAAGGCGGGTATCAATTTATTAAATCGGAAAATCCGTATAATTATAATACTAGTAAAAGTATTCAATGGAAAATTCAGGTAAACCATAACCAGACAATAACTCCTACTTTAAGACTTTCGGCAAACCTGCAGTTTTCATCCGGTAAGACGTATTATACATACACATCTACTGATATGAATCAAATTTTATCAAACAATATTGTTTCGAATGCAACATTATCAAAAACTTGGGATGAATCCGGCAACAGTTTAATTTTAGGCTACAGCAGAACTCAGGATCTTCAAAACGGAAATATAAATGAAATTCTGCCAAGTTTAACCTTTAATATTCCTGAGTTTTATCCGTTAAGGGGAAAAAATCAAGTAACTAATTTAACGTGGTATGATTTAATCGGTGTAAATTATAACGGGCAGTTTGAAAATATTCGAAATAAAGTTGGCGGTCATCTTAGCATAAGAGGAGGGATTGAACATAGAGTAAGTATTAGTGCTTCACCCAAAATCGGTTATTTTAATATTTCTCCAAACATTAATTATACGGAAGATTGGTACAACAAAATGATTCAAGAGTATTCTGCCGGAATGGCAGTAAACGGTACAGACTCTGTTATAACAAAAGACATACACAAATTAAGTGCAATGAGAATTTTCAGTTTGGGGCTTACCGCTTCAACAAAATTTTACGGAATGTTTCAACCGGACTTTCTAGGGATTGCAGCTATAAGACATATTGTTACACCGTCTCTTTCATACACTTACACGCCGGATTTTTCAAAACCTATTTGGGGATATTACGGTACCTATTATAATTTTAAAGGCCAGCCGGTTAGATATGATAAATACCAAAGAGAAATATTTTCAAAACCTCCGCAAGGTGAATCTCAAAGTTTAAATTTTTCCATGGGCAATGTATTTGAGATGAAAACAGAGGCTAACCCTACAGATACAACATCCAAAGTAAAAAAAATTCAACTGTTAAATTTAAATGCCGGAATTGGATATAATTTTGCCGCAGACAGCCTGAAGTTTTCTCCATTAAGTTTATCTTACAGAACTCAGGTAGGCGAATATTTAAATTTTTTCGGTTCATCCAGTTTTTCTTTGTATGATTATGATAAAAACGGAAATATGATAAATAAATTTTTAGTTAATGAAGGCAAGGGATTATTTAGAATGACTAACCTGAGTTTTTCTGTTTCAACTAATTTATCCGGCGAAAAAATTAAGTCTGCTCTAGGGCAGAAGAAGCAGGATACAACACAAACAAGTGAAGCATTCCAAAAGCCTTCGATCTATCAAGGGATATATAATGAAAAGCCGGCAGACTTTAGCATACCGTGGAATTTATCATTAAGCTACAACTACAATTTATCTAAGTTTAATCCTATTCAGCCTCAAACAACTTCTAACTTAAGCGCCAGTGTAGATTTTAATCTTACACCCAAATGGAAATTTTCCGTTACAGGAAGCTACGATTTTGAACGGAATCAATTTTCTGCTCCGCAAATTAGAATTACAAGAGATTTGCATGCATGGATAATGAACTTTACATGGAACCCTATCGGTATATACAGCGGTTATTTCCTTGAGATTAGAGTAAAAGCACCGCAGCTTCAGGATTTAAAAATTACAAAACGCGGACAATTTTATAACGGTAAATATTAATAGGTTTTATTTAAGATGAAGCATTATATAATTGACGGAAATAATGTAATAATGAAAAGCAAAATCCTTAAGAGCCTTCAAAAGAAAGACAAACAGTCATCAAGGGAAATCCTTGCATTTAAAATTGAAGAATATTTTCGCAGCAAGAAAGTTAAAATTTCATTGCACTACGATGGTTACAAAAATCTTCCCATAAAAACTTTTAAAACAAAAATTGTTTACGGCGAAAACAAGATTGCAGATGATAGAATTAAAAAAGAAATTGAAAACTCGAAAAATCCTAAAAATATAATTCTTGTTTCGTCGGACAATAATTTAAAAGAATTTGCACATGTTTGCGGTTGCAGTGTTTTAACAAGTGAACATTTTGTTGAGCAAATATATAAATCTGCGGATAATGACGAGGAAAAAAGAAAAATTGATTCGATGAATGACGTGGAGTTATTTAAAAAATTGTTCAAGGCGAAGTAATATAAATTGCTTAATTTTTTAATTGCTGGAAATAATAATTGTATAACAAAGCAATAGAACAATTAAACAATTCAATAAAATTATTATTTTTAAAACAAAAATATTTAATATTGATCCGGAATAATATTTATGGAAATAGTCGAAATAAAAAAAATAGACGAATGGGAGAATTTAAAAAATGAAGCAGACGGAACATCGGAAATTATGATATTTAAATTTAGTCCGATTTGTTCGATCAGTTCATCGGTTGAAGAAGACTTTAATATATGGATATCGGGACTGTCCGAAAATACTCCCGTAAAATGTGTTAAAATAAATGTAATAGATTCTCGCCCCTTAAGTAAGCATATTGCGGGTGAGCTTAAAATTCAACATCAATCGCCTCAATTAATTTGGCTTGCCAAAGACGGCAGCGTTAAGTGGCATGCAAGTCATTACGATATAAATCCGGCAGAACTAACTGAATTTCTGTTTAATCATTAATTTGCTTCAGCAAAATCATTTGGTTTAAACGGCCATTCATCATTTTTCTTTGCCCAGAAAATGAAGAAAATAATTCCGGTAATTAACCAAACAATACCCAGGCTAATTGCCTCTAATCCGGAGCTGATAAAAATAAAACTGAAACCGATAAATGCTAAAATAGAAGGAATGGGATAAAGCCACATTTTAAATGGGCGCTTCATTTCCGGTCGTGTCTTTCGCAAAATAGTTAAACCTACTATCTGTCCTAAAAATTGTATTAAAATTCTGCTGGATAAAGTTGCGGCAATTATAAAATCCAGGTTAAATAAACTGGCAATGCATGTAATTCCGCCGACTAAAAGAAGAGAGTAATGAGGAAAATGTTTTTTAGGATGAACAGCTTTCAACCAACTGAAGAAGAAGCCGTCCCTTGCTGCTGCAAACGGAAGCCTTGAGTAGCTCATCATAAGAGCATAAATTGATCCGTATGCCGTAATTACTACGAGAAGAGTAATTACAACGGCAGGAACTTTACCGTAAAAGTCGTTAAAGATATCCGAAACAATATGGCGCGATTTTGCTACTTCATGCCAGGGTAAGACACCTATTATTGAAAAATTCATTACGGCATAAAGACAAGCAACTCCAATTACGGACCAGATAATTGCACGCGGGAAAACATATCCCGGGTTTCTTACTTCTTCTTCCACATAACAGATGTTATAGTATCCCATTAAATCGTACATTGCAATTAAAGTAGCTCCGCCTAATCCCATAATGAATCCCCATGAAAAAGAAAACCAGCCTTTTGGAAAATTAAAAGCTATATCCGGTTTGAAGTGAATTATTCCTACTATAATTGTAAGTCCGACTGTTATAAGCATAACCGACCAAAGTATTACGGTAACAACTCCTACAAAACGTATCCTTTTATAATGAAGTATTATTGTCAATATTCCGGCAGCAAAAGCAATTATTCTAACATTTATTCCGGTAAGCCACGGTATAACGAACGAAAGATATTCCATCATTCCTACAATACCGGAAGCGATTTCAAACGGCCCGCTTAAAAGGAATGACCATATAAATAAAAATGCAATAAGTTTCCCGAAAAACTTTTTATAAGCTTCTCGTAAATAAATATAAGATCCGCCTTCTCCAGGGAGTGCGGTACTTAATTCGGCCCAAACTTGTCCGTCTGAAATAGCTATTATTGCACCTACTACCCAGCCGAACATAGCCTGCGGTCCTCCCATTGTTGCAACAATTAATGGTATAGTAATAAAAGGACCAATGCCCACCATAGTAGCCATGTTGGATGCAGTTGCGTGCAAAAGTCCTAAGCTTCTGTCTAGGTTACCTGTTTTATTTTCCATTAAGGTTTAATATGTTTTTGAAATGACGAATAATTTTGCGTGAATATACTATAAAAGAATCTTTAATACTAACAAAAAGTTTTAAAATTATTTTTAATAATTTTAGTTGAACTTAAATATAAAAATGCTAAAATTCAGGCCTAGTTTACTAACTTACCTAATTGTAAACCTTCGAGATAACTTTTTTAGTTCTCGAAGGTTACTATTTTCGTTTTATTGTCTTTTAAACTTTAAAAAATCAGAGAAAATGAAAAATGAATAGCGATTCGATAATTATAAAAAATTGTAAGTTATATAATCGGAGCGGTAATAAAACTTTTGATATCCTTATTTCTAACCGGAGAATTAAGGAAATTAAGGAAAATATTAATTCAGAAGATAAAAAAATTATTAATGTTGAAGGAAGATTAACCCTACCCGGATTTATAGATGTTCATATTCAAGGGGCGGGCGGTGCTGATGTTCTTGATAATACGCCTGAAGCTTTGGAAACTATTGCAAAAACTCTTGCAAGATTGGGTACTACTTCTTATTTGGGAACAACGGTTGTTAAACCCGAAGAAGGGAACAAGCACTTAAAGCTTATGAATGAATACGTAAATAAAAATACCGGCGGAGCTAATCTTCTCGGAATTCATCTGGAAGGTCCGTTCATTAACATAAATAAAAAAGGCGGCCTGGCACCGGAAGCAATTTATCTGCCTTCGGTTAAAGGTTTGGACGAAATTTTTGAAGCAACCGGACATTCATTAAAAATGATGACAATCGCGCCTGAAATTCCGGGTAACCTGAAGATAATAAACAAATTGGTTGAAAACGGTGTAGTTGCTTCGTTTGCACACTCGGATGCAAATTATGAAGAAACAAAATTAGGATTTGATGCGGGCATTAGTCATGTTACGCATATATTTAATGCAATGAGGCCGCTTCACCACCGTAACCCGGGTCCCTTAACAGCTATATTTGAGAATGAAAAAATCCCGGTTCAAATTATTAGCGACGGGCATCATCTACACCCGGGCATAGTAAATTTGGTCTACCGTTTGGTAGGCGGAGATAGATGCATATGTATTACCGACGGTATGCACGGTATAGGCTTGCCTGATGGAATTTATACTTATAACGGAAAGAAGTATGAATCCAAAGATGGTGCAGCAAGATATCTCGATGGTACGTTAATCGGTTCTACTATGAGTCTTGGTAATATTGCTTTTCAATTTATGAAGTTTACAGGGTGTTCGCTGGAGACGGCAATAAATTCGGTTACAAAAAATCCTGCAGAACTTATCGGAATTTATGATAGGAAAGGTTCGATTGATTTGGGTAAAGATGCCGATATGGTTTTTTTGAATGAAGATCATTCCGTCTTTATGACTATAGTAAATGGGGAAGTAGTGTATCATGAGTGAGGTCCTTTAGATAATTCGGTATTGTTACCAATGTAAGCAATGGAACGCGGATTACACGGATTTTGCGGATTAACGCCGATAATAAAAATAATTGGTGATAATATATATCATTTTAATGACTTGTGCTGGGATTTATAATTACTTCCTTAATTAATAAAAAAATGTGTGCGTTATTTGAATATTCTTGAACTTACTTGAACTTACACTTGATCTTGAACTTACTCATGAACTTTAGAGCTAAGCATTGCCTCGTCAAAGTATAAAACAAATTTTAAAAAATTTATTTTTCTAGGGAACCTTTTTAATTTTACATTCGTCTAAAAAATTTATTTTAGTACGAAACATTTAATTACTTATATTTATAGTTCGTATCACATATTCATAAAATTTATTTAATTAATTTCGTGTTCAATTCTAATTTATATCAAACTGCTTAAAACAAATTATGAGCATTGTAGTAGAAAACCTTACCAAAAAGTACGGCCCGCAAAATGCAGTAGACAATATTTCATTTCAAGTAAATACCGGCGAAATATTGGGGTTTTTAGGACCTAACGGCGCCGGTAAAACAACCACAATGAAAATTATTACATGTTTTATGGCTCCTTCCGAAGGAGATGTGCGGGTACAGGATTTTTCAATTCATTCAAATCCTGAAGAGATTAAGAAAAAAATAGGATACCTGCCGGAAAACAATCCGCTTTATCTGGATATGCATGTAATTGAATATCTTGAGTTTGCCGGAGAATTGATGGGCATATCCAAGAGTAATATTCAGGAAAAAATTGTTGAGATGGTTCATGTCTGCGGTTTGAATGCGGAGAAGCATAAAAAAATCGGCGAACTGTCTAAAGGCTACAGGCAAAGGGTCGGGCTTGCGCAAGCGATGATCCACGATCCGGAAATTTTAATTTTAGATGAACCAACCACCGGGCTAGATCCAAATCAAATTATTGAAATAAGAAAATTAATTAGGCATATAGGTAAAGAAAAAACAGTAATTCTTAGCACGCATATTTTACCGGAAGTTGAAGCCACCTGCGATAGAATTTTAATTATAAACAAAGGAAAAATTGTAGCGGATGGAACTCCCAATACTTTACGAAAGCAAGCTCAAGGTAATGAGATGCTTCGTGTACATATTGAAGAAGCAGCAGATAAAGATGGAGTTATTGCATCGCTGCAGTCTTTAAATTCAGTTCACATGGTAGATCCCGTAGCTGATGAAGAAGGAGCATTTCTAATCCAAAGTAAACCCGGGGATTCTTCCAGGCGTTCGGTGTTTCAACTATGCGTACATAATAATTGGGTCTTAACGGAAATGACTCCAATTGAAACCAAACTTGAAGATATCTTTAGAGAATTAACAACCAATTAAGTGATATGAATAAAATATGGATTATAGCGGTTAGGGAATTAAAATCATTTTTCGATTCGTTAACTGCGTATATATTGATAGTTGTATTTTTAGCTTTAAGCGGATTTTTTACTTGGCTCTTTGGCTCGGATATATTTTTTATAGGGCAGGCCACATTGCAGCCTTTCTTTTCGGTTGCTTATTGGACTTTATTCTTTTTTATTCCTGCTCTTACAATGCGTATGCTTGCCGAAGAAAATAAATCCGGAACAATTGAATTGCTGCTTACAAAAGCCGTAACGGATTGGCAGGTAATTCTGGGAAAATTTCTTGCTTGCCTAATGTTGATTGGTATTGCACTGCTTCTTACTTTGCCGTATTACATTAGTGTTTGGGCAATGGGTCCGATTGATCAAGGTGCTGTTTGGTGCGGATACCTCGGCTTAATTTTAATGAGCATGACTTATATAAGCATTGGCTTATTTGCAAGCAGTGTTTCAAACAACCAGATTGTTGCATTTCTCCTTTCGCTTTTTATAGGTGTTTTCTTCCTTATAATTTTTAATGTCCTATCCAGCGACTTTACGGGAACCATAGGAGAAATACTAAGTTATTTAAGCCTTTCAACTCATTTCGATTCAATATCGAGAGGAGTAGTTGATTCCAGGGATGTTATTTTCTTTTTAAGTATTTCTTTATTCGGTTTAGTTCTAGCCGAATCATCACTATCCAAACGAAATATTGTAGAATAAATAGTTATGTTAACAAAGAAAAAAATCTTAACCTCAATATTATTGCTTTTAGGTATTCTCCTTCTTTTGAATATTGTAGCAAACCGTTTTTTTGTCCGGCTTGATTTTACTCAGGGGCATCAATTTACTTTAAGCAAAGCAACAAAAAATATATTAAACGACCTGAATGCACCGGTTACTGTTACCGCATATTTTTCCACCAATCTTCCTCCGAATATCGCACAGGTTAAAAATAATTTTCGCGATTTGCTTGTTGAATACAGTGATGCTTCGGGAGGTAAAGTTCAATATGAATTTAAGAATCCGAATAAAAACCGTGAGAGTGAAATTCAAGCACAGGAGGCTGGAATTCAGCCTATAGTTATAAATGTCCGGGAACGGGATCAAATGAAGCAGCAGAGAGCTTATTTGGGTGCCGTACTTCAGTATGAAGATAGGACGGAAAAAATTCCGTTTATCCAGCCCGGCTCTCCGATGGAATATATGCTTTCATCTACCATAAAAAAATTATCTATAAAGCATAAGCCTGAAATTGCCTTTCTTCAGGGCAATGGCGAGCCTTCTTTATCGGAAATGCAGCAATTGGATGAGCAGCTTTCAATATTATATGATGTTCGTCCTGTAAAGTTTAACGATTCAACAGGTACTATTCCGGAACAATATAAAACACTTGTTATAATTGCACCGACCGATACAATATCCGATTCACATCTTCAGCAGTTGAATAAATTTCTTGCACGCGGCGGAAGAATTTTAGTTGCATTAAATAGGGTTAAAGGAAATCTATCGAGAGCTATGGGTTCAAGCCAGTATACAGGGCTTAGCACCTGGCTGCAGAAAAAAGGAATTACCGTTGAAAACGATTTTATAGTAGATGCTAAATGCGGTAATATTATGGTTCGCCAGCAGCAGGGGATGTTTGTAATGAATACACCGGTACAATTTCCTTATTTGCCCCTTATTACTAACTTTGCAGACCACCCGATTACAAAAGGTATTGAATCTGTGATGATGCCGTTCTGCAGCCCGATAAAATATTCGTCTGCGGATAGCTCTTTACATATTGTTACTCTTGCAACTACTTCAAATAAATCGGGTATACAAAAACCTCCCGTGTATTTTAACGTAACAAAACAATGGAATGCGAGTGATTTTCCCGTATCCAATTTGCCGGTTGCTGTTGCAGTTGATGGTAAAATTGAAGGTAACACTTATTCCAAAATGGTTGTTTTCGGAAGCGGAAATTTTGCGGTTAACGGATCGGGTAACAATAAGCAACGGCTTAGTCAGGATAATGTGAGTTTAATGGCAAATGCAATTGATTGGCTTTCCGATGATACCGGCCTTATTGCGTTAAGAACAAAAGGTATTAGGGCTAGGCCGTTAAAAGCCGACCTCTCAAGCGGTACAAAAGCCTTGGTTAAATACGGAAACTTTTTACTTCCTTTAATTTTAATTATTGGCTTTGGTATTGTACGTTATCAATTCAGAAGAAAACTTAGAAATAAATGGATGAACGAAACTTATGGTTAACAAGCTTTCTAATAAAACTCTGATTATTGTTTTTGTTGTTCTGCTTGCCATAGTTGTAATCTTTATGATTAACGATTCCGAGCATGGCGAAAGATCATTCAGAAGTACTCTGGTAAATATTGATACGGCAAATGTAACTTCAATTGATATTTATCCGAAAGCAACGAAACATAAAGTAGTAAGGATCTTTAAGGACGGCAAGGAATGGAAAGTTACACTAGCTGATAAGAAAACAGCACTTGTTCCAAGGTCTAAAATGCAGGAAATGTTTATACAGCTTTTAGCTTTTAAGCCTATTGGTGTTGCCGCACAGAAAAGAGATAAATGGCATGAATTCCAGGTAGATTCTACCGGTACGAGAATTAAGGTATACGAAGGAAGTAAAAAAGCTCTTGATATGACAATCGGTAAGTTTACCTACCATCGTCCTAGAAGCATGTCGACTTATGTAAGAGTTGCCGGCGACAATAATGTTTATGAAGTTACGGGTTTTATGAGTTACGAATTTAATCATAATGCGAATTATTATAGAGATGACCATGTTATTAACGATAATTCGGCTAATTGGAGTAAATTATCCTTTACTTATCCGGCGGATAGTTCATTTCAGTTGGTAAAAGTTAAGAACAAATGGGAGATAAACGGAAGGCCAGCCGACTCGTCAAAAGTTGCAAATTACTTTAATGCAGTATCACGAATTACGGATCCTAATTTTATTGATAATCCAAGCAATAATCTTTTAAGCAAAGCAAAATATACACTAACAATTCAAACTTCATCGTTAGGGGCAATAACTGTTGCTGCCTTTGAAGATACTTCTAATATTGCAATTAATTCTACTCAGTTTCCCGATACATACTTTGACGGGAAAAAGGCTGATTTTTGGAAAAGGATTTTTGTAGGTAAAGAAAAGTTCTTTAAGAATAAAAAGAAACGTAAATAATTATATTGTAAACAAATTAACTTAATGGGGAAAAAAATTCTTGTTTGGTGTTGGAGTAAAATGTTTGAATAAATTTTTTCTTGATATTTGTTTTACACCAGGTTAATTTAGAATTGTATGTTATCTAAAATAATTTTTTATTTATTGACTAATTGGTAAATAAATGCCTGCCAAAAAAAATTCAACGCCTAATTTTGTTACTAAGGAAATCCTTAAGAAGGAGACCAACCGTCTGGGTAAACAAATAAAAGCTGTTGACGAAAAGTTAGATACAGCAGTTGTGCGTCTCGACGGATCAATTGCTCGTCTTGATGAAAAAATAGATGGCGTAGAAAAACGACTTGATGAAAAAATTGACGGAGTAGAAAAACGTCTTGATAAAAAAATTGACGGAGTAGAAAAACGACTTAATGAAAAAATTGACGGAGTGGAAAAACGACTTGATGAAAAGATAGACTCAGTAGAGAAACGTCTTGATTCAAAAATCGATATTTCCTTTCAATCCATGAAAGACTACACGGACAGCCGTTTTAGCCAGTTAGATATGAGAATGAACCAATTCGAAGTGAAGATGGATACAATGCAGCAAAATATGGACACAATGCAGCAAACGATACTTCAGAGGCTGGATACATCTGTGAAAGGGATTGTGGATTTGATTGAACGATCAACGGGCACTCAATTAGAGCTGCAAGAAAAAGTAGAAAACCATGAGCAGCGAATAACTAAGCTTGAACAGCGAGCTGCATCTTAAATATTTTATTGCCCTTCCGCAAACTTCATCTAGACTTAATCTTGAACTTAAACTTGATCTTGAACTTTACAAAATAATTTCTTGCTTATAATATTCCTGCGCACTTATGTTTAAATCGATTCTATTTAATTTATTGCATTTATAAATTCAAATTAAAGGATGTCTCCATGAAAATTTTCACTCTACTATTTTTATTCGTATTAATTTCGGGGAGTATTTCTCTTGAAGCAAGAAATCAAAAAGAAAATAAAAACGGGAAAGATTCAATTACATCTTCTACTTTTAACGGATTGAAGCTAAGGAGCATTGGCCCGGCACTTACTTCCGGCCGTGTTACAGATTTTGCCGTTAATCCTAAAGACCCAAGCGAATATTATGTTGCAACAGCATCGGGTGGTGTATGGAAGACAACTAACGACGGCACTAGCTGGAAACCTGTTTTCGATAAAGAAGGTTCTTATTCAATTGGTTGTGTTGCAATGGATCCGAATAATCATTTTGTAATTTGGGTGGGTACGGGTGAAAACAACAGCCAGCGAAGTGTTTCGTACGGCGACGGTATTTACCGTTCCAGCGACGGCGGAAATACATGGAAGGATATGGGATTAAAATCTTCACAGCATATAGGGAAAATTGTTATTGATCCTAAGAACTCTAATATAGTTTATGTTGCTGCCCAAGGTCCGCTATGGAATGCTGGCGGAGACAGGAGTTTATATAAAACTACGGATGCAGGAAAAACTTGGAAAGCCGTTTTAACAATTAATAAGTACACCGGTATTAATGATATTGTAATGGATCCGAGAAATCCGGATGTGCTGTATGCATCTTCTTACCAGCGTGAAAGACATGTCTATACTTTAATTGATGGCGGACCCGGCTCGGCACTTTATAAATCTACGGATGCCGGTAAAACATGGGAAAAGCTTAAGCAAGGATTGCCTACGGTTGATATGGGAAGGATTGGTTTGGCAATTTCACATGTAAACCCGGATGTTATTTATGCAATAATAGAAGCTGCGGATAATAAAGGAGGAGTGTTTAGATCAACAGACAGAGGTGCATCCTGGGAAAAGAGAAGCGATTATATGACAACAAGTCCGCAGTATTATAATGAGCTTGTCTGCGATCCTAAAGATGTCAATAGGGTTTATGCCATGGATACATGGCTTCATGTTTCAGATGACGGCGGAAAGACTTTCCATTCCTTAGGTGAAAAGTACAAACATGTGGATAATCATGCGATGTGGATAAATCCTAAGAATCCGAATTACTATCTCGTCGGCTGCGACGGCGGAGTTTATGAAAGTTATGACAAAGGTAAAAACTGGAACTTCAAAAGCAACCTGCCTATAACTCAATTTTATAATGTCGCTGTTGATAACAGTAAACCTTTCTTCTATGTTTACGGCGGTACCCAAGATAACAACAGTGTAGGAGGTCCTTCACAGACAACCAGTGCTTCAGGAATTGTTAACTCCGATTGGTTTATTACAACCGGAGGAGACGGATTTGTTTCAAGAGTTGATCCTGAAAATCCAAATATTATTTATGCCGAATCTCAATACGGCGGTCTAGTTAGATATGATAGGAAAAGCGGAGAGCAAATGGGAATTCAACCGCAGCCCGGATTAAACGAACCGCCTTTAAGATGGAACTGGGATTCACCTTTAATTATTAGTCCTTTCTCCCATACAACTCTTTACTTTGGTGCGAATAAATTGTTTAAAAGTACGGATATGGGAAATTCATGGACAGAAATAAGCGGTGATTTAACCAGGCATATTGATAGAAACAAACTACGCGTTATGGGAAAAATCTGGGGCGTTGATGCTGTAGAAAAAAATGCCTCAACTTCTTTTTACGGAACTATTGTTGCTTTGGCGGAATCTCCTGTTAAGCAGGGATTACTTTATGCCGGTACGGATGACGGTTTGATAGATGTTTCCGCAAATGACGGTAAGACCTGGAAAAAGATAGATAGTTTTCCCGGTGTTCCCGATACATCTTATGTAAGTTATATAACAGCTTCGCAATTTAATGCAGGTACGGTTTATGCTACTTTTGATAATCATAAGCGCGGGGATTTTAAACCGTATATATTAAAGAGCACTGATGAAGGAAAATCCTGGAAATCGATAAGCACCAACCTACCCAAGAACGGTTATGTACATGTAATAAAAGAAGATTTTAAAGATCCGAATTTACTTTTTGCGGGAACCGAATTCGGTTTATTTTTTACAACAGACGGCGGAAATAAATGGATTCAATTAAAAGGCAACATGCCTACAATTGCAGTCAGAGATATAGCAATTCAAAAAAGAGAAAATGATCTTGCATTGGCTACTTTCGGAAGAGGGTTTTACATTCTCGATAATTACTCTCCGTTGAGGAATGTTAGTGCGGAAAATCTTAAGAAAGAAGCGATACTCTTTCCTGTAAAAGATGCGTTAATGTATATTCCCTCCCAGCCTTTGGGAGCGCCAGGTAAGAGCTCTCAGGGAGAATCTTATTTTACTGCTCCCAATCCTCCGTTTGGTGCAACATTTACTTATTACTTAAAGGAGACCATAAAAACAAAAAAGGAAATACGGCAGGAAAAAGAAAAGAAACTTGAGAAAGAAGGAAAGCCTGTTCCTTATCCATCGGATAAAGAATTGCGTGAAGAAGATTTGGAGCCAAATCCATATTTGCTTTTTAAGATTTATAATGACAACGGAAGGGAAGTAAGAGAATTGAAAACATCTGCGGTTGCAGGAATTCATAGAGTTACCTGGAATTTAAGATATCCTTCACCAAACCCAGTTTCGTTAAAGTCAGGAAATGGTAATGAAGAATATGGCCAGACCAGCAGCGGTATGCTTGCATTACCAGGAAATTATAAAGTATCCATGTTTAAAAATGTTGACGGTGTAGAAATTCAAATAGCCGGACCGGTTACTTTTAATGCTAAAGTTTTAGCATTAACAACACTGCCTGCTGCAAATCGAGATTCGTTGGTTGAGTTTCAGAAAAAAGTTGCAAGCTTAAGCAGGTCAGTTCTCGGTTCCGTTGATGCAGCCAAAGATTTATCTAAAAAAATAAAATATATTAAGAAAGCTTTGTTGAATACTCCGAAGGCTTCTGAAAGTCTTTTAACAAATGCGGATTCAATTGAAGCAAAAGTGAATAACATAATGGAAAAACTTTCCGGTAACCAAAGCTTGATAAACAGGAATATAAATACTCCGCCTTCAATTGTTGATCGCGTTCAGCAGATAATTTATGATGAATGGTTATCAACTTCTTCTCCTACACAAACGCAAAAAGACGGGTACAAAATTGCAGGTGAAGAATTTACTCCGGTTCTATTTCAATTGAAACAATTAATAAATGTAGACATGAAAAATTTGCAGGAGAAAATGGAAGCAGCAGGTGCACCTTATACTCCCGGTGCTGTGCCTGATTGGAAAAATAAGTAACGATAAAATGTGCAGGCTATCTATTTAGATAATCGTTAATAGTTATTGGTTAATGGGTTTTTCCTTACACTTTCATCCTATTACCTATGAACTATTAACGATTAACTTTTAACTATTTACTGTTTGTTTTTTTAGCAAAATTTTGTAGGTTAAATTTTAATATCGATTTTTAATAGCAGAGGTTTATTGTAATTTATTAAGTTCAACAAATCAGCATCCCGGAGGTATTATGGGCGCTCTACTACTAATGGTTTTAACCTTTGTTGGTTATTTAATAATGTACAGGATCTATGGTAAGTTCAT
>JBJKQP010000062.1:0-13440 GCA_046705105.1 Ignavibacteriaceae bacterium
TCTTGTTAATCATGTAAAAGATAAAGTAGAAAAAAAGATAGATAACGCCATAAGTGGTAAAAAGAATGAACCTAAAAACAACAAAACCGTTAACGAAAAAAACAGTGAAAGTAATAAGGCAGCAAATACAAACAAACCGCAAAGTATTGAATCTTATCAGAATTATGATTTTGTCCCCGGTGATACCATAATTTTTACGGATGATTTTACCGAAGACCAAAGCGGAGAATTTCCCTCTCACTGGGATTTGGATGCCGGACAGGCTGTTGTAAACAATATAGCAGGCCGGCCGGCTTTTTGTCTTACCGAAGGGAACTATTGCCGGGTATATCCTCTTATGAAAACCAAATCTTATTTAACAGATCCGTTTACAATTGAATTCGATTATTATCCCAACGGCAGCGCATCCGGCCCTGTCCTTTTTCTTAAATATAAAGATAAAGATGGAAATGATGAAGAAGGAAATGTTAGTTTTGATGAGAACGGCTCGGTGGAAACAAGTTATTTCCCTAAAAGCTTCAGTGCCGATTACCCGAATGAAAATGACAACACCTTTTTCAACAAATGGCATCATTGTGCGGTTATATATAAAGACAACCAGTTGAAATGTTATATAGACCAATACCGTATTCTGGTTGTGCCTAATCTTGGTGCAGTCCCTACATCATTCGGGTTCGGAGGAATCGGTGATATGACTAATCCGATAGTAATCACCAGCATACGTGCGGCAGCTGGCGGCAGTATGAACATGGTTGGTAAAAAATTTACAGCAACAAAAATAGTAACACACGGTATTACTTTCGATATTGACAAAGCCGACATAAAACCGGAAAGTATGGGTACTTTAAACATGATTGTACGTATTATGAAAAACAATCCGGATTTGAAATTTGAAATTGACGGACATACGGACAACACCGGCGATGCTTCTCATAATATGACCCTTTCACAACAAAGAGCAGACGCTGTAAAGGCTAAGCTGGTAAGCATGGGCATTAATGCCTCCCGGCTTACAACCAAAGGATTCGGAGATACAAAACCTATTAACACAAACGATACTCCGGAAGGAAGAGCTAATAACAGAAGAGTAGAGTTTATAAAAATTTAAAACATTTTTAGGACAAGGACGGGAATATGCAGAATAAATCGATATTTAAAATGTTTTCCGGAAGAATCAATATTTAATTCCCGTAAGTACCTCTCTTAAACTATAATTTTTATTTAATCATATTTAAAGCTGGTACTTTTCATCAATAACTATAGGAGGAAATTCAAATGAGGCACAAAGGTTACTTGAAAGCAATAATGCTTGTGGCAATACTATCCATAACTGCTGCAGGCTGCGGCGGATGTTTCGGCTTAAATCCAATGGGAATTGGCATTTTCTCGGTAAAAGTGCATGTACTCGGTGAGTCGAATGCTCCGCTTGTTGGCGCAGTTGTCAGCGGCAGTAACGGCGAAACGGTTACGGTTGATACTTCAGGAATAGCAACACTTCATTTCTCGGATGTCGGTCCGTACTATATTTCTGTAAGGTATCAGAATAATATAGTATCATCCTACAATATTTCTATGCCTTCTGATAATGGAAAAACATTAACGGCAAATTATGTAGCATCGGCAGCACCGACCGAAGGTAATGCTGCAATGGCAGGCGGAGGCAATTATTTTGCAATGATGGGCGCAAGGTTTTACCCGCTTCTTTTCCAGTATGTATTTAATGCTTACGGATACAGTATAGACCTAGCCAAATATAACGAGGGCCAGTATACTAATTGGCAGATAAGTACAAACGGAGATAATAAATTTTCAACAGAAAAAGCTTATTTAAAAAAGCTGCCCAACGGACAGGAATGGTGGCAGGTAAATTTTCATGCTAAGGATGATTCTATGCTGATTGAAGTTTTATTCAGCGAAAATATGCAGTCCATCCGTAGAATGAGAGCGAAGTTCGGTAATGAAAAACCTAAGGAAGTTCCGGTTACGGAGGGCTGGTATAATTCTCCGATGCAGTTAACACCCGAATCAATAGAAGGAGCTGTCGTTAAAAAAGGCGTTTCCGTAACTGTTCCTGCAGGAACGTTTACTTGCGATCAGCTTGAGTTTGGGATTGCACAGGGATTTACATTACGGTTGTGGAGATCACTTAAAGTACCGGGAGGAGTAGTAAAATATGAGCTTGCAGGAGATAACGGAAACGACATGTATTCCTGTGAATTGATATCTTACGGTTCCGGTGCAACTACAAGTTTGGATTCTTTTTAAACAAACTTTAATCTTTTGCATTTATTAAGATAAGGATAGCTTAAGCCAAACGGCATTTGATTTCCTGTCTTTTGAAATATGCCGTTTGGCATTTGTTAAATATAATATAACCATATGCCGACAAATGTTTTTTTATTATACTTTTAATTGTTACGGTTCCGATAATTTTTTCGGCACAATCATTTAAAGAACCCAGCACTTAGTAAAAGAAATTTCTTGATAGGCCGATTAAAATTATTCAGAGCGTGCCTGAGTATTTCGGCAATTATGATTGGATCATAGATTCAGACGATTATAATAATGATCCTTTAGTTTCAATTGATGGCGACAGTACCGGTCCAATTAATATCGATTCGGATTTTGAAAGAGTATACAAAGTTAGGGAAAATTCAAAAAGATTTAACTCGTTGCTCAAAACATTGTTATAGTTTTAACCGGTGCGCCGGATAGAATGAAAGAGATGATGAACAAAATTGACTCGAGCGTTATTAACAAAGCTTTAACCGATTAAAGATAGTATCTCATAACCGGTCTGGTTTCGGATCTTCTTAAGACTTCCGTAAAGCCTGCCTTTTCGAAAGCAGTTTTTGTACCGTGATATGCAAAAGCATCGGGATAATTTTTATTATCTTTTAAATCAACCGGATAACCTTCAATAATTTTTGCACCTTTCCTTTTAGCATATTTTACGGCTGCTTTTAAAAGCTCAACCGTAATGCCTTTCCGTCTGAAATCCTTTTTAATAAAGAAGCAGACTATTGACCACACGGGTTTATCGTCAACCGGTTTTAAAATTCTTGATTTTTCTAATCTTGGATATGATTCTCTCGGCTCTATTGCACACCAGCCGGCAGGTTCGTTTTGGTAGTAAGCAATAATGCCGGGCACGGCATCTGATTTTACAATTTTCTTAAATGCTTTTTTATTCTTTTCACCTTTATTGCTTTCAAACTGAGCTTTGGAGAGTTTCCACCACATGCACCAGCACCCTCCGCTGGCACCGTTTGCTCCGAATAATTTTTCTATATCATTCCATCTTTCCTTTGTTAAAGGTTTAAAATCAAAAGAATTCATAAACCTTCCGATTTTATTTTTTAAATGTTTTTATATAATTTAAAATAAGAATATGCGGAATCCAAAAAATTGAAACAAATAAAGATAATAGTAATAGTTTTATTTTCAATTCTCTGTTTTTTTACAAAGCTGTACGGCCAAATACTTCTTACAAAAAATCTTACTATTGAGAACGGGTTGGTATCCAATAATATAAATTCCATGTGCCAGGATTCCTCCGGTTATATTTGGATTGCATCCAGCGAAGGTATAAGCAAGTTCGACAGTAAAGGCTTTACAAACTACACTATGGAAAACGGCTTACCGACAAATAATTATTTTTATATACTTGTTGATAAATATAACGGAAATAAAATCTGGATTGGATCAATCGGTAAAGGAGTTGTTCAATACTACAAGGGAAAATTCAAATCATTCGGGAAAAATCTTCCTGCAAAAAACAGAAATATCGAGTGCCTTTTTATGGACGAGAAAGACGAGTTATGGTGCGGCACAGACAGTTCAATTTATTTGATAAAAAACGATAAAATAGTTCCTATAAAAAATCCGTTAAAAATAAAATCAGTTAGCTCAATATCGGAGGATAATAAAGGTAATATTTTAATAGGTGCAAGCAACGGATTTTTTATTTTTAGTCCTTCCGAAAATAAATTTATAAAGAAAAATCTAACCTTAAAAATAAACGATGAAATTTCCTCCGTAAGGTATACCGAAAGAGGCACAATTTTAGTTTTAACACTGCACGGAATGTTGTATCAAATAAAAAACAGAATTGTAAAAGGTATGCTGTTAAGCCGGATAGGTAATTTTTACAGGATATTTAAATCTAATTCTTCCAATATCTTTTGGGTAACATCCGACCACGGCTTATTTAAAATAGATAACAAAGATTTCAAGAAGATTGCTTTCTATAATAAGAAAAACGGGCTGCAAAGCGATAATGTTGTTTGCCTGCTTAACGACAGAGAAGGTGTGCTGTGGCTGGGTACAAACGGCAAGGGAATTACTAAAATTCTGCATACAAATCTAATAAGGTTTAATATACCTGAATCGGTTAAAAATGTTTATGATGTTGAAACGGTTATAGATAAAAACCGTCATATCTGGATAATTAAATCCGATAAACTGTTTGAACTCTGGCAGGATAAAAATTCATTATGGCATAGATACGTTCATATAAAATTAACAGTTCATTCAACCGGTTCTCTTTCAAAATTATCTCTTTTAAAAGGAAACGGGCTTATTGTTACTTATGATAAAGGCATTGTGAAAGACTTTAATATTATTAATAATAATCCGGGCTCCGATTTACCTTCCAAATTAGTTCTGTCTTCTTATGTTAATTTTATGAACAAATTTAAGTTCTACCAGGCCTTCCTTTCATTTAGAGATAAAGCAGGTTATTTATGGGTAAGTGCAACGCATATGGGAGTTCTTGTTTTTAGCAAGTTTGAACCGGAAAAGCTTATAAAAGTATATACCAACAAAAACGGGCTGATTGATAATTCAATACTTTGTATTTACCAGGACAAACATGGTAACTTTTGGTTTGGAGGGTATGATAAGGGATTAACATTTTTCTCTTCGGATAAAGTGAAAAAAGACCTCGGATTGAAATACGATAAATCTAAAGTTAAGGTAATAAAGTATACCGTGGCAGACGGACTTCCAAATAATTCCGTAAGGGCTATTACTGAAGATGATTCAGGCAGAATGTATGTCGGGACACGGTACGGCGGTCTTGCAATTTTAAATATAGGCAAATTTAAGATTATAAATAAACAGGCCGGCCTTTTAAGCAACGGCATTTGGGATATAAAAGCGATACCCGGATCCGGTATATGGCTGGCAACGCAGTCCGGAGTTCAAAAAATTAATTTTAACGGTACAATTAGCAATGAATTAATTGAGGACTTGCCTAAGATTCCTTTTTATTCTATTTCTTATAACAAAAACAAAATTGTATTTGCAAATCCTACCGAAATATTTATCTACGAGCCGGGGAAAAATTATCTTAAAAATATTCGTCCGCCTGTGTACATAAAAGAGATGCTAGTTAACGGCAGGCAGTATCCTATAAAAAAAAGAATCGAATTATCTACTTTTCAGAATAATATATCTTTTGAGTTCATAAGTATTACAAACAAAGAAGAAAATAGAACCTACGAATATAGACTGTTAAGCAAAGATAAAAATTGGAATAAAATTGCAGACAGGAATTGGGTAACGTATGCATCATTGAGTCCCGGCAGCTATAAGTTCCAGGTTGCCTCTATTAATCCGGAAGGCTTAAGAAGCATAAATCCGGCGGTAATTTCGTTTATGATTGATGCGCCGTTTTATTTAAAATGGTGGTTCGATTTATTAGTTTTATCTTTAATAATTCTTACGATAGTAATTTTGTTAAGATTTAGAATAAAACGACTATTGGAAATTGAAGCTGTTAGGGAAAAAATTGCATCCGAATTACACGACCAGATTGGAGCGGGCTTAACGAAAATCGCAATTCTCTCCGAGCATGCATTGTTTAGAATTAAGCCTAATGAAAACAAAACAAATCTGCGTAAAACCGGTGAGTCTTCCATAGTAAGGGTTGGAGCTATTGCAAGAAATTTGGTAGACCAAATGCAGGACGTAATTTGGTCCATTGATCCCAAGTACGATAAGCTTGAAGATTTTATTATTCATTTTAAAAATTATGCTTTTGAAGTCTGTGAAGCCAAAGATATCAGCCTTAAAATAAAAACGGATAATATAGATAATATCAAACTTAACTCGAATATAAAACGAAAGCTGCAGTTAATTTCCACGGAAGCATTAAATAACTCTTTAAAGCACTCTTGCTGTTCCGAAATAAATTATACTCTTATGGTTAAGAGTAAAGTTATTTATCTTGTTTTTACTGATAACGGAATTGGCTTTAATAACAACAGTAAGCAAAAAGGTAACGGTCTCTTCAATATGAAGAAGCACGTGGAAGAATTAAAAGGTGAAATTAAAATAGAATCGCAAAAGGAAATGGGGACTGAAATAAAAATTCAAATTCCGCTTAAAAAGTAAAACTATTCATTTGAATAGTTGATATACTATAATTTAGGCAGTTAATTTCGATTTGAAAGCTGAGGGAAAATGAGAGTTAAAGAAATAATAAGAGTTGCAATTCTGGATGACGATGCCGAGTTCAGGGAACTTATATCCACAACGGTTAGCAGTAGTGAGGATTTGAAATGTGTCGGTATTTACGGGACCTGCGATGAAGCTTTGGAAAAAATTGAAAAGGATATTCCCGACATCTTACTGCTTGACATTGCCATGCCGGGTAAATCGGGTATTCAAAGCTTAAAGGAAATAAAACAGAAATTTCCTTCGGTGGAAGTTTTAATGCTTACCGTATTGAGTGATAACGAAAAGATATTTGAATCCGTAAGAAACGGTGCAGTAGGATATATATTAAAAAAAAGCCCCGCACAAAAGCTGCTGGAAGCAATAAAAGAAGCCTACGAAGGCGGTGCCCCGTTCCCCGGCGAGATTGCACGCAAGGTGCTGGAATACTTTAAAACGCCTTTAAAAGATCCTGCTCAATCGGAATTATCCGATAGAGAAAAAGAAGTGCTGGAAGCCCTGGTTGACGGGCACGGAACAAAAGCTATTGCAGACAAGCTTTTTGTTAGTATTAATACCATAAGATTTCACCTCCGTAATATTTACAATAAACTTCACGTAAACTCCCGAACGGAAGCCGTTGCAAAAGCATTACGAAATAAAATTATTTGAGATATCCTAATTTAACTGCTGCTGTTTGCCCTCGTATTAACATTTCAAAAAACTATCCGATTGAATAGTTGATTCAACTAGATTGCATTTATAAGTTAAAACAAAAATTGACATTAATTAAATGTTGCATATTCCGGAATAATTGAAGTCGATTTAATAATTGTAATGCAAGGAGAAGAAACGATGCAAAAAATCTTTACGATTCTTTCCATAGTCTTATTCAGTGTAAGTATTTCTTATTCACAAATTCCAAATCCGGGTTTTGAACAATGGGGCAGCAACAACACACCAACCGGATGGCAAAGCGATAATCAAGGCTCTTATCAGTATATTATTAAAAGCAGTGATGCACATTCCGGAAGCTATTCCGCTGAAGGACAGGTTATTTCCTCCTTTGGATTTACTACTTCGCCTACTCTTATGTCAAACAATTTTCATTATAGTTCTAACCCTTCTCAATTGTCTGCATGGATTAAATTTAGTCCGGCCAGCGGCGACTCTTTGGTAATTATAACTAATTTCTTTAATGGAGGTATGGAAATAGGAGGCGGTGATTCGATAATTACAAAGAGTTATTCAAATTGGACAAATATAAAACTCAACATAAATTATTTTATAAATGAACCGCCGGATTCAGCTTTAATTTGGGTATATGTTTATCCGCTAATAGGATCCCACAACGGTACAAAATTTTACCTTGATGATTTTAGTTATATCGGAAATACTACAGGAATAAATGATCTATCCTCCGCAATTCCGGTTAAGTATAAATTATATCAAAATTATCCCAATCCTTTTAATCCTTCAACAACTATCTCTTTTGATCAGCCTAAAAGCGGGGCTGCTAGTCTGGAAATATTTAACAGCCTGGGGCAGAGGGTATCTATACTGTATAACGGAGATTTGAATGCAGGTAAACATGTATTTAATTGGAATGCATCCGGTTATCCAAGCGGAGTGTACTTTTATCGTATTTCCATACAAAAGGATAAAGGGACTTCACCTTTTTTTACGGCAGTACGAAAGATGATTCTGGAAAAATAATTCATAGCATAATTCTTAAACGGAAAATTGAAATTTCCTAATCTCTCTTTAATAAAATGAAGTTATTAAAATCTCCTAAAATATAATTGTGTTAATTGTTCATAGCAAAAATTAAGATGATTTATAGAAGGTGAAATTATGAAGCAATTGAGATTATTTCTTTTAATTCTAATCCTGTTAGGCTGCAGCACTTATGCACAAAACCTTCCCACTGATTTTAAACTGCAGGCAACAACGGCCGGAACCGCACCGTGGTCGGATATGGAAATTGTAAATATCTATGCAAGCGGGCAGGCTGAATTTATAATGACTAAAGGCAGCCCTCCTCAAACGATAACAGATACAACTTTTACTATAAGCAATTCCAATGTTCAGCAGCTATGGCAGACAGTACAGAACTATTATAGCTTTTTTTCTTTAGACAGCAGCTATATAGATACTTTAATAAAAGGCGGTTCATTAGCAATAGTAACAGTAACAGCGAACGGAAAAACAAAGCAGGTTTTGGTGAGAGATACGGTTGAATACGAAATACAGGGGATAATTGATTCCGTAAATACACTATTACCTGGAAACCATAAATTAAACTATATACCCCCGGAAGAAATTAATGCAACTCCCCAAGACCCATGCAGGCTGACAAAAAAATATTTTAATAAGCCGTTTAAAAGAAATCAGTTATTAAAACGGCAAAACAAATTAAAATCAAATAATAAACTTATTCCTTCAAAAACGGATGGTTCTCAAATTGCTCACGGTGGTGTTGAGATTGGTTACGAAATGCCTTTAGCGGAAGCTGTTGCCACAGGCAGAGCAACGTTAAAAAGTAAAGGAGATTATTTCGGCGATGCGGTATCTATTACCGGGGATAATACAAAAAACTTTCCTCCCCCCGGCGATAATACTATAGTTTTTAAGTTTAACCTTGAATTTTACGGAGCCTGTGATAATAAAGATGCTGAGGAAGTAGCAGAAGATGATATTTACAACAAGTGGAACGGAAAGACAACCAGCAGCGGTAAAAAAATAAAAGTTGAATTTTCAACATTATCTAATCCAGGCAGCAAGTCACCTCTTTGGGTATCTACTTACGATTATGTACAACTTAAATGCGGTAACGGCAGGAGTCAAGTCGGCGGTCCGGGTCATCCATGGAATGACCCGTCAACCGTTGCAACATGGTATCCGGAAAGTGCAGATGTAGGAATGTTCGGCCACGAAGCCGGTCATTTAATGGGTCTTAGTGATCATTATGATGATTGGCATCAAAACTCTTCGGGAGTTTGGCAGAATGTTAAAACCGGAAAAACTTTATCAAGCTCTGACTTTACAAATCTTTACAATCTTACTTACGGTACCAGTCATACTTCCTCTTATCTGGATAAATATTCGGTGCTTAGTATACCTCTTACCGGTCACGAGAATGATCTTATGGCAAACAATTCAAAACCTCCCACACAATCAGAAATAGATAAATTGGCGGCAAAAGCAGGGTTAATAATACATACAAAAGCCGGTGATGTAATTTCCAATACGGATAACGCCGCACAAAATCTGGTAATAACACATACACAGGATCTGTTTGTAGAACCGGGTCATAAGAAAACGTTGAATGGTATTTTTACTGCGTGTATAGATGCATTTAAGAATTCACCGTCTTTCGATTCTTATTTGGATGTGGCACCTTCCTTAGATGAGTGGCAGGGTATTCCTTCTGCCCAATATATGTTAAAACTTGTACAGTATGCCGATTCGCTAATTTATTATTGCGAAGATGATTTTGATATTCAAGAGGCAGTGTGGCGAATTTCCGATAACGAAGCTTCATCGGATGCCGATACTGTATTTAATAAATTAGGAATAAACTTAGGCAGCAGCATACTCCACTTTCCTAAGATGGAGAACAACCTAACAAACGACTCGATTTCAACAGTATATATACCTGATGAACTTTTCATCCCGGATATTCAGCCGAAATCTGTTCAAGCTTCAATCGGTGAGAATTTACCTTTTAATGTAAGTATTTTAAAACCAGCCGGATATAATTTTCAAACAAGTTATACCTGGTCTTTATCCGCGCCGGACGGAAGTTCTTCCAAAATTTCTTCCGGCGGTTCCTTTGTACCGGATAGAAGCGGTATTTATACAGTTTCCCTTAAAATGAATATAAGCGGCTCAAATGTAGCGGATACTACAGGGTATGTTCCGGTAGCAAAATCATTTGTAGTTGTTCCCGATAAGTATACAGAAACTTTCGAACACCAGGGATTGGCGGATAAATTTCCATGGCAGACCAGCGGCAACATCAAATGGCATATTACAAACAAGGGTGCACAAACCGGTACTTACTGTGCTACAACGGGAAATGTTTTGTCGGGACAAATCTCCACTCTTTCTATTAATGTTGATTTACCGAAAGATACTACAATTGCATTTGCGGTTAAATTATATACTTCCAATGCAGGAGAGTTGGATTTTAATGACGGCAGTAATAATGTTGATTATTGGGCCGCAACTATGGACTGGCATATATATACGTATCAGCTTTCTGCAGGAAAACATTATCTATCTTGGACTCTAACGGACGGGCCTTCAACTGCCTGGATTGATAACGTATTTTTCCCTCCGAACTCTGTTGTAACAAGCATAAGTACAAAACAAAATGTTCCTTATACATTTAGGCTGTATCAAAACTATCCAAATCCTTTTAATCCATCAACAGATATAAAATATAGTTTGCCTAAAGCGGGTATTGTTAAGCTTACTGTTTATAATGATCTGGGACAAAAAGTAAGTGAATTGATAAACGGATTTCAATCATCCGGAGAACATAATGTTGAATTCAATGCCGGTAAGCTTTCCAGCGGAATTTACTTTTACCGATTAGAAGAAAATAATCTTGTTCAAACCAGAAAGATGATTTTGCTGAAATGATTTCGCAATCATCTAATTTATAAAATAATTGAAAGGAAGATGTATGAAAAACAAAATACTAATAACTGTATTTTCAATATTATTATTTGTTTCCTTATTCCCTCTTACTCTGCATGCTCAATATACGGCCGGTAAAAACTATTTAGGTCCGTCTATCGGCCTTTCGTTTTTAGGCAGTACGCCGGAATACGGAATTAATTATGAACACAGCATATATCTGCAAAATTTAGGCAACATCGGAATCGGAGGCTTATTCCGTTACTGGGGATACAGCAATAGTTATTTTGACGGTAAGTGGAGCTATACGGATATCTTAATCGGCGCCCAGGGGAATTATCATTTCAACACTCAAAGTAAATTTGATCCCTGGCTGGGAATTATCTTAGCATATGATGCCGGCTCGGTTAGCTGGAGCGGGCCTTACGGAAATTATGCTTCACCGGCAGTCGGAGGACTATGGGCTGCATTGCAGGCCGGCGCTCGATACTGGATTTCTCCGACGCTTGCATTAAGGGGAAGCTTTGGACTCGGCTCCCTAAGTTATGAAGCGCTGGATGTAGGTGTTGATTTTAAGTTTTAAATATTAATGATATATCGCTCTCCTTGAAGTGCTTCCGTGTAGCTGAAAATACGGAAGCCGCTTTTTAAAATTAAGCATGAGATTATTATGAAGATAAGAAATATAAAATCATTTTACTTTATAATTACAATTATTGTAATTTTATTTTTGTTAGTTTACTCATGCAAAAAATCTGCACCGACCGAACCGCAGAATCCTTCGCCCTCGTCTAACGGAAGTGCAGCATCATTAGGAACAATTTCTTATACTCCTGATTACTCGAAAGAAAAATCAACTGAATTAGATACGAATGCAACCGATATTTCCGCTACCGATGCAAGCGGCATTAAGTGGGATTTAAATATTCCCAAACAAGATTTCGGAAGCTCAACTAAAATTTCGATTATTCCTATTAAAAATGTTAAATCCGATACTTCTACAAACATTACAAACGGTGTAATATTTCAGCCGGACGGATTTCAATTCTCATCGCCAGCTACGCTAACGGTTACAATTCCTGCTACTTCAAAAAAATATGCGTTCTATTTGTTCACACAAGACGGAAAGGAATTGGACTTTGCACCTTTTACAGCATCCGGAGGAGTATATAAAATTTCCGTGGCACACTTCAGCGGAATAGCTGCCGGTGTTGCTTCTAACCTTGATGAACTTTGTGCCAAAGGCACCGTGGAATACAATGAAGCACTTAATGAAGAAAATAAAATAATTAATCAGGACCCGGTTGTTCCGGTTCCGCCGGATATAGATTTAGATTGCGGAATGAACGCTTCAAAAGAAAAAATTCTGGATGATTATATAAAAGAGTTTATGCTGCCCGAAGATACGGTTATTAAAAAAATGCTTGGCGGATTATCTGCAATGAAATTGGCAGGGTGTAATGAAAACATAACTGCCGGCGGCCTGGCACAGGCGGGCAAATTGGCACAACATCTTGTTAAGAAAGCTCAAATGGCATACAATCAATATTCAAATGATAATAAGAAATATCCGGCAGTTGTAAAAGCAATGCTTTCTGCAGATGCGCGGCTGCAATTATTAGGCGGGACACCTCCGGCGGATTTACTTGCGCAACTAGGAGTCTGGGCAAAACAATATTACGATGACCAATTGAATAAGTTAAAACAAAATCATGACTACAAAGTCCTTTACTCTTTATTATTTCTTGCAGGCCAGGCTCAATTATTTGGAGTTGAAGCCCCGGATTATTATGCCCAAATAACTCAAGCAGCTTCTTTTAAATTTAGCTTAAACGAAGAAGTGGAGGACATTATACATGACAACTCAGGACCTTCGGGTCCCCCTCCGCCGGACAGCGAACAGGTTAGAATCCAAGGAACTATAGATCTGAAACCGGGTATCGTAAATTCGGGATTAGCTTATTACGGCGAAGGCTATATAAATTATGTATATGGGCTAACAGGCGATGCATGTCAGAATTCTGCGAACAATGGGCAGTACGGGCATGATAAGATTGTGCTGCCCCAGGATTTTTACTTATTGGTTTACGTAGACAGTTTGGATCTTTGCAGTAAAAATTATGTCGCCATCAGATTCGATTCCCTTGGTTCTACTTTTGAAAAATGGGATTACGGGTATGATATCAACGGTGCACACAGTTGTGCAAATGTCGGTTCGGATATGCAGCATTCCGGAAACGCCGACTTAACTTTGGAGTTAAATAATTTCATTTTTTACACCAAAAGCTATTTCGATACTTGGCAAAACAGCTTCGACCTGCATCCTGTTATCCACAACAATAATATTAATGC
>JBJKQP010000063.1:0-10650 GCA_046705105.1 Ignavibacteriaceae bacterium
CCAATGTTGGTAATATTGGCTTGACCGTTACTAACTTTGGTATGTATGGCAACGGCTTTGCATTATGGCCTCAGCAGCCTAGCTGCGAATACCCGCTTGGTAGCGGCATAGAACATATTTTCGACGGGAGTTTGTGGGTTGGGGGATTTATAAGCAGTGATTCTTTAGGTCATAATAAAGTTGGTCCGTTTGTAACTACCGGTTCTGTTGATGCATCATCTGTTTCCCAACGCGGGGGCGGTTTCGAATTTACCAACGCACCCGGAAGCAAGATTATTGAAAGATCCTCTTTACTAGATTCCAGGTATTACAATCCTAATGCCGTTTCCCACCAGGATTTTGTAATGTATTATGTAGATACTAATACGGTATTATCAAACGGAGAAACAATTCAGGACCACACACCTTTAGGCATTGCTGTTCATCAGGAAACATACGCATGGAATTATCCGTTTGCGGACTTCTTTGTAATTATGAATTATACTATAAAAAATGTTTCGAAGAAATATATAGATAGTGTATACGTCGGATCATGGGCGGATGTGGTTGTTAGAAATACAAAAATTACTTCTCCGCGAATCGGTGCTCCGTTCTATGATAAAGGGGGGCAGGGTTACAGCGATTCCATGGAAATTGCCTACGCATTTGATTCGGACGGCGATCCCGGTTATACAAACAGTTATGTGGGAATTCAATTTCTCGGATCAACTCCTACATTGGATAGTATATTCGTTGTCGGCCAGGATACTCTGCCCTCTGTTAACTTTGTTAGCTGGCAGTATAAAAATACTTCTGATCCTAATTTCTTCTCTCCGACAAAAGATGTTGATAGATATAGAAAAATGGAAGGATATTTCGGCGGTACAAACAGATTTAAACACGGTATAGATCCCTCAATCTTAAAAGTTCCTTCTAACCGTTCGGTATTAATTACTCGCGGTCCTTTCAAATCTATTGCTCCCGGCGATTCTATAAATGTAGTGTTCGCGATTGTTTGCGCTAAGAAATACGGAAACGATCCCATGAATTTGGATACTAAAGAACAGAAACTAAATTTATTTAATAATGCGGAATGGGCATTGCGCGCCTATTACGGGGAAGACAGGAACCGAAACGGTAAACTGGATCCGGGTGAAGACCTGGACGGAAACGGTAGGATTACACGTTATATTTTACCGGCTCCTCCTCTTTCACCTAAAGTTAAAGTTGTTCCGGAAAATCAGCAAGTAAGCATTTATTGGGATAAACGCGCAGAAACTTCCGTGGATCCCATATCAGGTAAAAGGGATTTTGAGGGATATAGAATTTATAGAACCGAAGCCGGATTCGATTTGAATCTTGCTCAGGATGCAAGGTCTTCTCTTGTTATGCTGGCACAGTTCGACAGCGCCGGCAATTCCATCGGATTTAATACAGGGTTTTCAAAGGTTGAATTAAAAGATCCCGTTACTTTTGAAGGAGATACGACTAAATATTATTACCGGTTTGATGTAAAAAATCTATTAAACGGGTGGCAGTACTTATTTACAGTAACTGCATTCGATAAAGGAGACCCCGGTAATAATCTGGCTAGCCTGGAATCTAGTCCGTTAACTTCCTTAAACAGAGTTCTTCCGGGTACTTTACCCAATAATAACGATAAAGCTCAGGTTGGAGTTTATCCCAATCCATATTACGGTAATGCATATTGGGACGGCAGCACCGAACGATTACGTAAAATATATTTTTATAATCTTCCGTCGGACTGTGTAATTACTATTTATACTTTATCCGGCGATATAGTAAAAACTATTGAGCATCATCAGAACAGCAACGGCTCGAATATTAAGTGGTTTCAAACATATGCCAGCGACAATAAACAGATAATGACTGGCGGCGAAGATGCGTGGGATTTAATTACAAACAACGATCAGGCTATCGCTACCGGTTTGTATTTGTTTACTGTTAAAGATACAAGAACGGGCGATATAATGAGAGGAAAGTTTTTAATAATTAAATAAAAGGAGTGAATCCTATGAAATTTAAATTACTTGTTATCTCATTTTTATTGGGAATGGGTGTTGTATTCGCTCAATCTCAGTATCCTTTGGTTTCTATTCACGATATACAATATATTGATTCGGTTGCAACTAAAGGATGGTCACAATCTCAATATTTAAACGATACGGTTAGAGTAGTTGGAGTTATGATGATTAGACCGCTTGTTGATCCGGAACATAACAACAGATATACCGTAATGTATTATGGAAATCGTTACGGGTCATATATCCAGGATACTTCTGCTACGGAATGGGGAGGATTAAATGTGCTTATTAGCGATACCTCCGCCGCATCAACTCAAGCTACTTTTTTTGATTTAACCGATACTGCTCAGATAGTGGAATTGACCGGGGTTATTAGTATGTACGGCCAGACAAATGAAATGTTCCTTCTTCCGTCGGTTCCGGTTAATATCCTTGGTAATATGTCAAGACGACCTGCACCGCAGAAATTTTCCCTATCCGATTTTATTGATAATGGCGTAGTAAATAAGGCTAATTTCAAATATACCGGAATGTACGTTGAGTTTGATAATGTTATTTCCAGTGATAGGAATACTTCATCAGGAGGTTTTACTATCAATGACGGAAAAGGGAATAGTATGATTGTTTACGGTCAGTCGCGCTATTTCAGATTAGGTACAGAAGCAATGCCGGGTTCTAAATATCAACCGCCGCAGGATGGTACTATAATAAATTCTATAAGAGGTATTCTTACAGTTTACAACGACGGTTACGAATTGCTTCCGATATATCCGAATGATCTTACCATTACATTAACACCGCCTACAATCTCAGGAATAACAAGAGATCCGGTTCAGGTAAATACAAATAAGCCGGTTACTATTTCCGCAAAAGTAGTAGGCGGAAGCGGTTCTGTTACAGGAGTTTCGCTGCATTATCAAATCGGCGATCAGGAAAGAGTTACCGTACCGATGACAAAATCTGCAACCGATACAACAATGTATTCCGCAGTAATAAACGGTATTGCGACGGATTCAACGCTGGTAAATTATTTTATTACATCAGATGACAATATCGGATTAACAGGATATAATCCAAGTGATACCGTAAAAGGCAATTATTTTTACCAGGTATTAAATGAACCTTTAACAATACGGGATGTTCAATACAGTCCGTACGGAAGCGGTTACAGTTCATATAACGGATACTATGTTACTCTAACAGGTATTGTTACCGCAGATTCCTCGGATATACCGGGATTCGGAACCAGTACGCCGATGCGCATTTATATGCAGGATAAAAGTGCTGCATGGTCTGGAATAATGATTGGAGTCAGAGGTATAAACGGCGCCGATGTTTTAAAATTTAAGAGAGGAGATAGTGTTACATTAACCGGAAGGATAATGGAAAACTATAGTGTCACTTCTATCGATTCATTAACCAGCATTAAGGTTAATTCAAGCGGAAATCCTGAGCCTGCACCAATTGATTTGAAAACAGGTGACATTGATAAAATTACCGCTTCAACCGATACAACCGAGGCAGGGGAGAAGTGGGAGAGCGTTTTAGTGGATTATAAAAATGTTACTGTAACCGATGAAAACGCTGACGGCGATCCCGGTCCAAATACTAACAACCATGGTGAAATGTTTGTTAACGACGGGTCCGGTGATACCAGAGTTGAACTGCAGGACGGTAACCATAATTATAATAACGATTGGGATTCTACTTTGGCAGATAATCCGGCTAATATATATGTAATGACCGGCTCCAAGTTTTCCGAACTTAGAGGAATTCTATTTTATTCGTACAGCTATTATAAACTAGTTCCCAGAAAGAATGATGACTTAATAGGATTTGTTACCGATGTTAAAAAAGGAGTGAACACACAGCCGTCTTCATATTCATTGGAACAGAATTATCCGAATCCGTTTAATCCGTCAACAACAATTTCCTATTCAGTTCCCAAGAGCAGCAAGGTTACAATAAGAATATTTAATGTCCTTGGGCAGGAAGTTAGAACTTTGGTTAACGATTACAAATCTCCGGGAAAATATACTATTAATTTTAATGCTGACAATTTAAGTTCGGGAATTTATTTCTACACTTTACATGCAGGCAATACTTTCCAGGTTAAAAAGATGATTCTGCTTAAATAATTGTTTGGAAACCTTCAAGGTTAGCGGAGCTAAAACTTCCTTGCAACCTTGAAGGTTACTGTTAATTGATATCAATATAATTGTTTAACAATGTTAAAAACTATAAAAATAATATCCTTTATCTTGTTGATGTTCCTAACTTCATCTTGTGTTAAACATGCCGTAGATAATCCGGTTGGAAACCAGCCCCCTCATACCGGAGTGTTTTTATACCCGGATTCGTCAATAAGCAGGCAGCCGAGTAAAATAGAAATGCATTGGTGGGGAGATGATCCCGACGGCTTTGTTATAGGGTATTATTTTACGTGGGACGGTAAACACTGGTCGTTTACAAAATCCAACGATAGCCTTTTCGCATTACAAATCGGGGTAACGGATACTACTTATACTTTTCAAGTTTCTGCCGTTGATAACGGCGGCAACGGCGTTTACGATAAAGATATTTTTCAAAACGGAATTGATTACGGACCCGAACCTTTTACGGATAAGAACGGAAACGGCGTCTGGGATAAGGGTGAAGATTTTGTCGATATCGGTTTAATTGATCCTAAACCGGCTTCGATAAAAATTCCGATTAAAAATTCCGCACCCACAGTAAAGTGGGACGACTTAACTATTCTGCCGGATACATCTTACCCTGTTATGACATTCGGCTGGATTGCAAGTGATATCGACGGCGACGAAACCATTCAAAAAATAAATATTGCTCTTAACGATACTTCGAATCCAAATAATATTGTAACTCTGGATGGTACTGTTAGAAATATAACTTTAAGAACTTCCGATTTTTCTTCACCTAATCCTTCAATGGATATTCTAATCGGAGGATTGGAATCCAACATTGCAACGGAAAAATTACCGGGGCTTAAACTAAACAGTGATAATCGTTTTTATGTTCAGGCAGTTGATATTTCCGGTGCTAAATCAAAATTTATTGCCATTCCGGATAGTGGCAAAAACTGGTATGTAAAAAAGCCTGTCGGCAACCTGCTTATAGTTGATGATTATGCTACACCGGATAATGCAGCTTCATTTTATAATTCGATGTTTGCGGACAGCCTTAATCTTAAAAATAAATTTGATGTGTATGATTTGAATGCTCTGCCTTCGCAGTCGTATTCCAAATCCAACGTAACAATTTTATTAACATTGAAACTATTTAAATACTTGTTCTGGTATACGGATAATAATCCCTCTTTGGATTTGATAAGTACGGTTACACAAAATTACCTGGATGCCGGTGGCAAAATAGCTTTTTCAATGCAATTCCCTCAAACAATTGATCTTTCGGTACTGCAGGGGTTTTTACCTATAAATGCCGATTCCAGCGATGCAAGACTCACTTTGCTAAGCGGTACTAAATTTTCGGCAAGCAATACACAACCTGGTTATCCGGATTTGCAATTAACTACAACAATATTCAGAGTAAAATCATTTTACTTAAATCCTTTAGGAGCTATCCCAATTTATTATCTACCGAATAATGAAATGAAAGGCTACATAGGATTTACAGACAGTCAGAAGAAATTGTTCTTTATCGGTATACCCCTTCACAAGGCAGAAGGAGGTAGCGCAAACGTAAAGGCTTTACTACAGAAAGTATTCTTTACAGATTTTGGATTAACGCAATGATTAAAAAATTTATATCGTTAATTTTATTCCTCGGTATTACGGCGTTGGTTTACGGGCAGAACACCGGTAAATTAACGGGCAAAATTATAGATAAGGCAAATAATGAGCCTTTAATAGGTGTTAACATAATATTGAAAGGTACTTATTACGGTGCGGCCACAGATCTAAATGGAAAGTTTACAATTTCCTCTATTTCTCCGGGGAGCTACAATATTACCGTTTCATTCATAGGGTATAAAACTGTTGAATATACCGGGTATAAAATTGAAGCCGGTCAAACTAAAGTTCTTAATGTATCAATGGAACAAACAGCTCTTACTCTTGACCATGATGTTGTGGTGGTCGGTTCAAAGCCGTTACTTGATGTTTACGAAACTCAGAGTAAGGCTTCAATATCTTCCGAAGATATAAAAAATGCGGTGGTGGAAAACGTTCAGGATATTGTAGCACAACAGGCGGGAATTGTTAAGTCGGATAATTCCATACATATAAGAGGCGGCCGGGCGTATGAAAATGCTTATTTGCTAAACGGTGTTTCCGTACAGGATCCGCTGGCAGGAACCGGATTCGGACTTCAGTTAAGTGCAAATGCCATTAAGGAAGTTGATGTTATTACAGGCGGTATAAATGCCGAGTACGGGCAGGCTACTTCCGGTGTAGTAAATGTTACTACTAAAGAAGGCGGAGATAATTACAGCGGATATTTTTCATTTAAAACGGATAACCTGGGCAATAAAAATTCACCTCATGTTTTTAATACCGATATTTCGGAATTCGATCTTGGCGGACCTGAGCCAATAACTTCATACCTGCTGCCAAAACTGGGGATTAATATACCCGGTAAGCTTACGTTCTTCGGCAGCTTTTTTATGAATATATCCGACGGAATAACTCAGGGTTATGTTAAGACAATTCCAATAAGATTAAACTCTTCAATCTTTTACGGAACAAGGTTTGCACCAAGGGAATCGAACGATTGGTTCTGGCTTGGTAAACTTACATATAAGCCCTCTGCTACTTTAAAGATTTCATATTCTTTCAACCAGTCGGTTTCCATTAATCAAAATACACGCGCACTTCAAACAAATCTTGAATATGTTGAGCCGACTCCGGGTTATCAATATAAATTTCAGAATATTCTTAACCTGGCTAACGTTTATACACATGATGATAAATTTGAAACTTTGAATATTGTTCAAACATTAAATGCTAAGACATATTACGATATAAGTTTCAGCTATTTTTTTACACATCTTCGTGCGGATGCAAATGGAAGAAAGTGGTATCAATATGTTCAGCCCCAGGATATTCCAAATTTCCCGGTTCAATATTATAATTTAGGCGGAGATACAATCGGCGTTATTCCCGGCGACGGCCTTTGGGATTTAGGTAATCCTGATACATGGCATGATCATTTTCTTGAAAAGTATACAATTAAAGGCGATATCACCAGCTTCTTTGATGAAAGGAATAAGTTTAAGGCCGGCTTTGAAACGAACTTTGAAGAAATGCAGCTTGTAGATATTTATGAGCCATGGGTTGGGACTCTTGGATTAAATAACGATATATACCAGGTGTATCCCGCAAGCGGTGCGTTTTATGCACAGGATAATATTAACTTCAGCGGTATGATATTAAACTTCGGACTAAGACTGGATTACTGGTTCCCGGGTAAGTATGTTGACGATGCAGTAAATAATCCGGATGTTATTACAATCCCGGAAGAAACCAGGCAAGCTTATAAGAATGATACTTTCGCATGGTTCGGCGGCAGGAGATTTAAGGCGAGGCTAAGTCCGCGTTTGGGAATTTCACATCCTGTATCCAATAATCAAACTTTGTTTTTTTCATACGGGCATTTTAGTAAATGGCCAAGGGCACAGTTTGTTTATGCTAAGCTGAATCCTTTGAATGCACAGTCATCTTTTCAGACATTCGGAAATCCTAACTTAAATCCGGAAACTACGGTTGCATATGAAATGGGTTTAAAAACCCAGTTTACGCCGAATGATGTTCTTACCGTAACTGCATATTATAAAGATATCTTCGATTATATTAGTACTAAATCTGCTAAGATACCTTCGGTAAGATTTATAACTCAAAATTTTATAACCTATGTTAACTCGGATTATGCCCGTTCCAGAGGTGTGGAACTGGAATTTAAGAAAAGAATAGGCAATTGGTTTTCCGGTACTGCTTCCGCTTCATATGCAATTGTTACAGGTAAAAGTTCTTCGGCAAATGAAGGGGTTCTGGTTATTGCGGGAGATATGAATGAATCCGTTAAAGAAAGATATATGCCCTGGGATAGGCCTATAACAGCATCTCTAACTGGTAATTTTTATGTGGCAAAAGGAAATGCTCTCTTCGGATTCGGCAACGGAATTCTGGATGATTATAATTTGTATGTCAGGTTTTTCTTTGAGTCCGGTAAAAGATACACTCCTGCATATTTTACAGGATATGATCAACAGGGAAGGCCTATGTACATTGCATCCACAACTGATCTATATACTAATATCGGACAAAATTGGTTTTGGATTGATTTAAATTTTGAAAAATATATTCCCATCGGAGGTTTGAATTTATCTTTTACGGTTGAGGTAAAAAATTTGCTTGACACGAAAAATTCGGCAATTATAAATCCAGTTACGGGTAAGGCATATCAATATGGCGACCCGGTACCGTATTCGTGGAATAATCCTTTATATCCGGAACTGCAGGCACCTATTTCACCTTACCCCTATGATCCGTCAAGATATTTAACTCGGCGAAATATTCTAGTTGGTTTAAGTTTAAAGTTTTAAATATGAAAAAAATATTTATTATAATAATTCTGTTTACGGCATTTATAGATTCCAGGGCTCAATTGTTTCCTACGCTTGGAGGGCAAAGGGCGGGAATTTCAACAGCTCAATTTTTAAAAATAGGTGTGGGCAGCAGAGCTTCCGCAATCGGTGATGCATTTGTTGCCGTGGATAATGATGCATCCGCATTATACTGGAATCCTGCCGGTCTTGTTCAGTTTAACCAGGATCAGGTAATGTTTTCGCATAATCTGTGGGTAGTGGATATTTATCATGATTTTCTCGGTGCTGTTTATCATCTGGACAAAACAAATGCCATTGGCGTAGCACTTACATCCCTTTCTACTCCGGATATGAAGGTAACAACAGAATTTGCTCCTTTTGGTACCGGGCAGTATTTCAGTTACAGGGATTTGGCTTTTGCAGTTTCTTACGCTAGAAAAATGACAGATAATTTCAGCTTCGGCGGAACAATAAGGTACATTGATGAAACATTGGCAGAATTAAAAATGCGCGGTGTTATGATTGATCTAGGTACTTATTACTGGACCGGACTTGGTACTACAAGGTTTGCGGTTGCAGTTTCAAATTTCGGTAACCAGCTTGCACCGGATGGTCAAGTTGTTCTAGTTGGTAAAAGAGAAAGGTCTGATTGGCAATCCTTTTCTCCTCCTACAATTTTTAGGATAGGATTTGCATTCGAACCCTTACAGACGACGGACAACAGAATTACCACCGCTGTTCAGTTGAATCATCCCAATGACAACAGTGAAAATGTTTCCGCCGGTGCCGAATATAGCTGGAAAGATATAGTATTCATTCGGGGAGGTTATATCTTTAATGCCGATGTAGAGAATTTTTCTTTCGGTTTTGGTGTAAAAGTCCCGATAAGGATTGCTTATTGTAATGTGAATTATTCATACACAAATTATACTACTTTAGGAAATGCTCAAAGGTTTTCAATTATTCTAGGTTTTTAATGAAGAAGAATTTTTCTATAAATAAAATAGCCGATTTGGGAATATTTTTATTCGTTTTGATTTTACCGTTACTGTTCGGCTGCGGTGAAAAATTTGATATCGGCCAGTTAACTTCTCAAAAGGGTAATGCAAACATTGCGGGGGATACCGTTTATATTCAAATAAATCCTCCGTGGACAGGTTTTAGAAATCCAGAAGCTATTATAATCGGAAGAGAACCGTTTATTTATGTTGCGGACACATATAATGACCGTATTGTTATGATGAACTTGAACGGTGATATTTTGGGCACCAGGCATATTAAAAGACCTGTGGCGTTAGCTCAAGATTATAAATTAAATTTAATTGTATGCGGAGAGATTGATACTGTTGTTAACGGTCAATCCGAAACTTTCGGTGCAGTATTTAAACTGGATATGGTTGCAGCCCGGCACGAAATAGCAGATGCACCTGAAGTTAAACTTCTGCCCCGGCCGATTGATATGAATTATCCTGACCGGGAATATACCGGAGTTTGTGTTTTTTATGATAATTCATTTTACATTGCAAGAACGGGTCCTAATAATTCCAACTTTGTAGATCCGGATAACTCTATACTATGGTTTAGGCCAAGAGAATTTTTTGGCTTAGGAGAGGGTGATACCTTGGTGGGCAGAGTTCCTAACATTGATCCTCTCAGTTCGGGGCTTGTTTCCGCAAATCAAATCAGTTCATTAACATCATTCAACAGGAAAAATATAGATTTTATTGAAACGCTTACCGGCAATAACAGTTTAAAAACTCAGTGGTTAACGTACGTTGTTACGCCCATATCGGCAAATTATGCAGCCAGGCTTACACCTTCGGACGGTGGTGCTTTAATGGCTCCTAATAAATTCGGCAGGCCGGAAGGTACCTGTATGGATGATGCCGGGGATATTTTTGTTGCCGATGCACAAAAGGACAGCGTATTTAAATTCTCTGTTTTCGGTGATGAACTGCAGTCGTTTGGAGGACCTACTGTTTTTAATGCTCCTTATGCAGTAGCTTATCATGACAAAGTCCTTTATGTAGCAGATGCAGGCAATAA
>JBJKQP010000064.1:0-12429 GCA_046705105.1 Ignavibacteriaceae bacterium
CATAAGGGTTTTCAGTCAACTATCCCCATACATATTTTGACTGATTAAAAGGCGAACAACAGGGAGATTTTATATTGCCGTCTAAAATTTCGATTTTTATTTTTGCATTTAACAACCGGCTTGATAAAGCTGTTACAAAGCAGCAAAAAAGTAATAAAGGAATTTTTATTTTAGGCCGTTCAAACAGCCTTACTTATACAAAAAATTTCTTTAATCATAGGTCGCCTCGCACAACTTTTACGGAATTGCTGTTTATTGACGACCTGTCATTCAACCCTGATGAGATAATTTCTTTAATTAACAATATCAATACTCATGAGCCGGTTAAAACAATTTTATATACAAACAGCGATGATGCCGGTTATTTAAATACTGTTATAGACGCCGGAGTTAAAGGCATTTTACATAAGAGTGAAACAAGTCTGGATAAACACGGGGAAAGGATAATCGAGTCGATTATATCCGTAAGCAGGGACCTGGTTTGTTATGATTCAAGGATTGCTGACTTAACAAACAGGCCAAACTGGATAAGGCAAACTAATTATTCAGAGCAATTAATTGGCAGTACAAAGTATAAACAGGAAAATGATTCTTTCCTTTTCTCCGGAAACAGTCACCTATTTACGGAGGCTTACCAGATTATTAAACAGCTGACAAAGAGGGAAATAGAAATATTAAAATTAATTGGAGAAGGTAAAAGTAATATTGAAATTGCTGAAAAGCTTTTTACCTCGATTAGAACGATTGATACGCACAAGACAAACATGATAAAAAAATTAGGCTTTAAAACCACAAGAGAATTATATGCGTTTGCAATAGAAAATAAAACCTTGTTAAAAAATTCTTAAGAGGAAGTAATAAATACGGAAATTCCGTATTTACTTTGATAAGATAGAAATTTATTTTCAATGTAGATTATTTACTAAAAGTTAATATACGGTTTTAACAACGTTATATTAATGAAATAGCTAAAATGAAAATTTAAATTTAGGAGCAAAACACCTGCCTTTGATATCCCAAAATTTTTGCTTACGTGATTTTGTTTTGCTTTTCCTAAAACTTCTATTGAGTTATAACTAATTAAAAGTGGGTGTTACATATTTGAAATTCAATTTAAATATTCTTCAGGCTGCTTTATTATTTCTCAATAAATAGTAGTTATTAAGTTTTCAATTAAAAGGGAAATAGCAATGAAACATTTATTCTTACTTCTTGCCTTTATACCCAGCATTGTGTTTTGCCAGCATTTCAAAATATCTGAAATCCCAGCTACATATTACACTATTGACAAAATTTCCCAAGTTCTTTATTTCCAAGATTTGTACACTGATACGGTGAGAGATGTTAACTTAAAGGATATGAGTATAAAAATATCTAATTTCCCTTCATTACCAGTATTTAAAAATTTATCACATCAAGCAATTTATTGCGAAAACAAAAATTTATATTTGTATGATTTTAAATCTGATTCAAATTATATATTAATAAAAGGAATTGATAATATTGGAAATAATTTACCAAACAAAATTTTAGCGTTATCCCATCCTTTATATGTTATTTCGCCAAATGACAATTACTTTTTATTTGATACTCACAACGAAACATTATATTATTCATTTTTAGATTCTTCTGTACACCATTTAGGTTTTGAAATTTATGGAGCTGTGGATTGGAATTCGGATACGAGCTTTATATTTCAAAATAATAATGATGCGCTTCTAGAATATTCAATTAAAAAAAGCTCGATAGATACAATCATCTATGCTACGGGAAATATAACTGGATACGCATATAATATAAAAAACAATATACTGGCATATGGTTTACATAAATTATCTCCTCAAATCATATTTCATTATTTTGATAATAATGTAGATAGTATTGCTTTTGACTTTTTTAGGGATTATCCCAACTCTTATTGTAGGGACCCAATAGCTCCATTTTTTTTAAAATGGTCTCCGGATTTCAATAACTTGGTTTTTTTTCTTACTCATGCTACTGTTAGCGCATCAGGGATCTATTTATATAATCTGGATTCTAGCAAAATATATCAAATTACCGATTGCATGGATGGAGGTTTAAAATATTTTCTAAACTGGGCAAATACCGATACAATTATTTTTGCAAATACAACCGATCAATTATTGTATGGATTTAATGCAGCATCCGTAATTACTTCTATAACATCTAAAAGGAGTATAATTCCTAGTAATGAAATTATAATTTCTTGCTATCCAAATCCGTTTAATTTGAATACTTTCTTTAGAATAAAAACATCACTCAAAGGTTCTTTCAAAATAAATATTTATGATGCCTTGGGTAGATTAGTAAAAATAATTGATGCTGGAAGCGGTTTAAATAATATTAGCTGGGACGGGACAAATAATTATAAACAAACTGTTAGTTCCGGTCTCTACTTTGCCATCGCTGAAAATTCAAATCATTTAAAATCTAACACTCTTAAAATATTATTAATAAAATAAAGGAGAGATATATGAAAAAAATATTATCATTTATTCTTTTCGTTTACTTTTTAATGAATCCTATTTTAGCCCAGCAGAGTTATATAGTAGAAAAAATAGATGATGTTGTTTCTTTGCCGTTACCATCGCCGACAAGTTATACGCCTTCTATTAATTTAACTGGTAATTTACACGAACTTGTAATTGCAGTAGGCTTGCCGGATAGGTCTAATAATTATCCTCCAATTAATTCAGATGTCCATTATCCACCAAACGGTAAGTTTTTAGACGGAACGCTTTTAGAGGATTATGTCACGCAGCACGGCGGCTCTATTTCAGCAGATACATGGTACCAGCCTTTTTTTAACGATTATTTTAATTTTCATTCCGGTGACTCAACTTATAAAGTTAATTTCCGTTTTGTAAAAAGTGGGCTTCATAATGGAACATATACAACAACCACTTCAATGACGGACTGGATAACAGCTAATGGGAGTTCTAATAATGTTATATATAACAAATTAGGTGAGATGTTACAGGAGATTTCAGATAATATTTATAACGATGATAACAATGTGTTTGTAAATATCTCTTGTATTCACTTTGTATTTATTGGTGTAAGTTCCAGTGAATTTTGGACGGAAGGCGGCGGGACAGTATCCTATGATTTTCAGCTTAAGAATAGCACCGGAACAATAACTTATTGGAGAGGTCCTATTACATATCAAATAGATATGAATTCTATTCCGCACGAAAGGATGCATATTATCGGAGCTATTTCAGGTTATCCACCAACTGGAAATTCTTCTACAGGATTTTGGGGTTTTCCAGATAGAGGATTTGATCGTTCTCCTGATGGTTCCCATCATAATTTATCAGGACCTTATGATATAATGTTTCATTCCGGCGGAGGTTCACCAGGGAAGAATTCATTATTTGCATGTCCGCCTATAACTTCCCATGATTTGATTTTTTTAGGATGGATCAATCCGTCTGAAATATTAACTGTAAATAACTCAAATATTAATACCATAGATTTTAATAATATTAAGCTAACAGATATAAATGTACCTTTGAATGCAACAGATATTTCTCAAGGTAAAAGAAGAATAATTAAAGTAATGATACATGAAAATTATTTTGGAGACAGAGATGAATATTTTTAATAGAATATCATAATGCTTCCGGCTATGACAAAGCCTTTGAAAATTATGACGAATATCCTATTGGAGGATATAATACAGGCGTTTTGATATGGCATGTTAAGGAAGCACAAGATATGATAAATATATTTTCTGATAATTTGATAGATCTTGAAGTTGCTGTGCCTTATAATGGCTGGTATGGAGACCCCATTCCAAATGATGCTTATCCCAGAAATTATACCCGAAGTGCAAATTGGAATGGAATTTATTCCGGAGATTATGATTATCTTGACGATCTAAATAGACAATATAATTACGATCCTTTGTTAGGAAAATATCTTTGGCAGTTTATATATATGCCGGACGGCGGCAGGCAAAATTGGGAACTTACGGTAGACCATACTGTTAACAATTATGGATGGGATCCTACGCATACATGGTTTTTTAGAACAGTGAGTATGAAATCTGATTTTTTTAGTGATGATTTTGTTAAAGGATATCAAACAAATAAAATTACTGATGCGACACGACCATCGACAAAGGAATGGGGAAACAGTACTACTACAAATAAAACTCATATAGCAATAACCGATATTACAAGACACAATGATTATATGAATATTAAAGTGTATTATAATTACTGGACAGGCGATATTACAGAAAATTCAACAATGAGTGGAAATGTTATAATTGGTGAAAATATTACAGTATCTTCCGGCGTTACTTTAACCATACAACCTAGTGCTACTTTAACCTTCAATAATAATTCTTCTTTAATAATAAACGGCATATTAAACGCTCAGGGTACTTCGGGAAGTAATATTACTTTTGATTTTGTTTCACCAAATTCCTCAACTCAAAACGGTATAAAAATTAACCAGGGAGGTACAGCAACTATTAGTTATGCAGATATAAGCAGCGCATACAACGGAATAAAAATTACTCCCAGCAGTTACCAATCCACAATTCAAAATTGCAGTATTCATGATTGTTACGACGGCCTTTCGGCTCAATACGGCAGCAAAGATGCCGATTTAACAATCTCAGGTAATACAATTCAGGATGATTCTCATTACGGAATAAGCATTGTTAATCCCGGCTACGGAATGAATTCCGAGCCCACTATCTCAGATAACACAATCACTGGTTGTTCCAGCCACGGAATTTATCTCTATAATATAGGATACCTGTCTACTATATGCGGAAACACTATCAGCAATAACTCAAACTCTGCGGGAATAGCTATGTATTATTCTTCTCCACATTTAACTAATAATAATATATCTAATAATTATAACGGAATCGGATGTGCCAGTTCATCTTTGCCTGATGTAGACAACAACGATATTGAAGGAAATTATAGAGGAGTTTATTCTATAAGTTCTGATCCGTTTTTAGGCCAAGAAGTTCCTACCATAAACGGAGGCAATAATACGATAACGGGTAACACACTTAGAGATTTACAAGCCCTAAGCAATAGTACGATTATGGCAGAGCATAATTGGTGGGGCTCGGCAGATACACCAAGTGTTAACCAAATTTCGGTTTTATCAGGCAGTACGGTAGATTATGATCCATGGCTACCCAACCCGCCGGGTTACAGGTTAGCAACTAATGAAAAATCACCCGGCATAATTATAAACAACAATACATCTAAGTTATCGGTCAATAATAATATGGTCAATTATTATGCTTCCAGCTTAAATCAGGTCCAGGATAATTTTAATCCGGAATGGAATTTGTCGAGAAAGCTTCTTTATGCAAAAAGTTTGATCAGAAATAAAAATAACATAGAATCGCAAACAATACTTAAAGATATTATAAATACTTATCCGGACTCTTCAATTTCTTCTTATGCAATGAATTTACTTTGGAATTCATATAGAGACAATAATTTAGATTCGCTGAAGTCTTTTCTGCATTCCCTATTAGGTAAGAAACAAGATAAGGATATCTACGGCTTGGCGGAAATTATACTCGCTCAATATGATAAGGATAATACTCCAAATGCTTTGGATAAAATAATGATTAAATATACCAGTGAAAATATAAAGCAGATGGCGCTATTCGGAAAGTTTTTGTATTATATAAATGTATCCGGTAATAAGGACATGGCCATAGTTGTTTTAACAGAAATTGATCACCGATATCCCGGCTCATATATTTCTGAAGACGCACACATACAACTAGGAGATAAAATAAATCAGGGTAATAAATTTAAAGCGGACTCAACATTAAGTGAAAAATCATTAAGCAAAATTAATCTATTTGAAAACTATCCTAATCCGTTTAATCCATCAACAATAATAATATATATATTAAAAGAAAAAGACAAGGTCACTCTTGATGTATATAATATATTAGGACAAAGGGTAGTAAGTCTTATAAATGATATACAATCGGAAGGCAAACATAGCGTTAATTTTGATGGAAGTAATCTTCCGAGCGGTATTTATATTTATAAGTTAACCGGTACTAATTTCAGCATAAGCAAAAAGATGTTATTGATTAAATGATACTTGCGAAATTAATTGGTTATCCGGCTTATCTGATTCAATCAGGTTCAACCGGGACTTTTGTTGAGTTACTTTTATCATACAAGTAAAACGATTGCATCCCGGTACTTTTTCGGGATGCAATATTTAATTACAAATCGCTAAACAATAGAGGAGGCTTTATTATGGCTCTTTAAAATCTAATCTCTATTTCCATCCCTGCCGATGTAAAACAGCAAGTAATAGACGACATTAATAGCACCGACGATCAGTTAACCCCATTTCTTCATTCTCTATCCTGCGAGCAGAGAAAAAGTATTCCCTAGATTAGCGACGGCACTGAGCCGTATATGGGTAAAATAAATTCCCATACAGTAATCATCCCGGAATTCACTCCATCGTTTATGGATATTGATGCGTTTAAAAATGATTATATCTCATATGCGGACCGCCTTGAAATTATAAATCCGCTAAAATAGCTTCTTTCAAAACTGGAGGATACAAAGATGCTTTGCAGCATTGAGAGTTACAGCCAGGCTCTATTATATTACAATTCCGTAAAGCAGGTCGCTAAATCGGTATCGGCAATTCTAAAGTAATATACAATGATTTAAAGAAGCGTTTCCCTAATAATCCGCACAAAGCAATAACACCGGCGTAAGTATAAAAGCTCCGCACTTTTATAATTATTTTATTTATTAAGCTGTACGAAAATTAAAATTTAATGTCGCAGCGCAGACTTTAGCCTGCCTTCAGCAAGCAGGTTTGCAAAAATAAAATATAAATAAATACACTACATCAACAGACTGAAGTCTTTTCGGATAGGATTTAATAACCGTCCAGGCGTGGTTGTAGCTGCCTTTGTGGTAGCTGTAACTGTCCATTAGGTGGTTGCAGCCGCAACGAAATAGGAATTAGCTGTGTTAAAAAAGGATAGAATCACCTAAAAATAGGATACCTTCTTTAATTTACAGGATGCAGTTACAAGATTTGTGGATAGAGCCGTTAATATGTCCTTTCTATCCGGTAAAAAATTAACCGGAATTTATTAAATCATAGAATATTGCTAATAAATATTGATTAAAAACAACCGTTCTGCTTAAACATCTTATACTTGAACTTGAACCTAAACTTTTTTGAATTTCTTCCCGAATATATTTACCTTTCACTTGAATTTTAAGGTTGAATTAATCTTAGATAGTTAACTTACGCAGCCTTTACTTTTGAATAATGGAATATTGGCCGAAGCGCTGCATAACGTAAGTTAATATCCTCAATTTCAAATTTTTATCAACATACAACAGGCGAGACATGGCGTACCCAAAAGCACCTAAACCTAAAGAACTTAAATCGGGAGATTTAAGGTGGCGATGCAGTCCGGAAGTGTTTGCATTTGATTCAACTAACGACCTGGAACCTATTGAAGGAATTCTGGGACAAGAAAGGGCACTAAAAGCTTTAAAGCTGGGAGTTGACTTAAGAAGCCCCGGCTATAACATCTTTATAGCAGGCCTGGCAGGTACAGGCAAAGCTACAACGGTAAAAAAAATGCTGGAGACTATCAGTGATAACTGCCCTGCCCTTTATGATTACGCTTACGTTAATAACTTTAAAGACAGTGACCATCCTATTCTTCTAAAGTTCAAGGTAGGAAAGGCAAAACAATTTAAACAGGACTATGCTTCTACAATAGATGTGTTAAAAAGAAAAATTCCGCAGGCGCTTGAAAGCGATACATACATAAACAGGAAGAAAAGAATAGTTTCTCACTATAACGAAAAAGAGCAGGCGTTAATGACGGCTTTTGAAGAGAAGCTTAAAAAAGACAACTTTACTCTTGCGCAGGTTAAAGTAGGCGAAGCTGCCCGCCCGGAAATTTTTCCATTAGTAGAACAAAAACCTGTGCCGGTTTACCAGCTTGATGAGCTTGTTAAACAAGGCAAGCTTTCGGAAGACAATGCTAAAAAAATAATTAAAAAATATACCGACTACCAGCAGGACCTGCACACGCTCTTTAAGAAAGGATTAAAAGTAAGCGAGGAATTCCAGGAGAAACTTTTAAAACTTGAGCGCGAAACCGCTGAGGTGGTTGTAAAAGGCATCATAGAAAACCTTAGGGAAAAATACGACGAACAGAAAATTCTTGAGTACATCGACCAGGTAGAGGAAAGCATTTTAAACGATATCCAGGTCTTTAAGGGCCTTAAGCCGGAAGGCGATACAACTCCGGAAGGATTTTTAATTGATTACTTCAAAGAATACGAAGTAAATATAATTTTGGACAACAGCGAAACTAAAGACTGTCCGGTTGTAATAGAAACATCACCGACATACATAAATCTTTTCGGAACAATTGAAAAAGTGTACGACGGCAAAGGCGGCTGGTACAGCGACTTTACAAAAATCAAAGCCGGATCACTGCTGAGAGCAAACAGCGGGTACCTTGTTCTGAATGTAAAGCATCTGTTTGAAGAACCCGGCGTCTGGAAAACCTTGAAACGCGTACTTACTTATAGGAAGCTCGAAATACAGGATTCGCATAACTACTTTCAAGTATCCCCGTCTATTTTAAAGCCGGAACCAATTGATATTGAAACCAAAGTCATCCTAATCGGCAACGAGTATATTTACTCAATACTTGCGGGCTATGAAGACGACTTTAAGAAAATATTTAAAGTAAAAGCGGACTTTGACTATGAAATAAAAAGGACCGATGATATATTAACCGGGTACGCCAGAGTGATCAAGAAATTAATTAAAGAAGAAAACCTGCTTGAGTTCGATAAATCGGCAATTGCATATCTTATTGAAATAGGAGCAAAGTTTGCGGGTAATAAAAACAAGCTAACCGCAAGGTTCTCTCAAATTGCAGATGTAGCACGCGAAGCAAACTTCTGGGCTGTGGACGACGGCTTTAATATAGTTGATGCGGCTCATGTTAAAAAGGCTTATGAGTTCGCAAAGGAAAGACACGGACTCCTCGAATCCAAAGTAAACGATATGATTGAAGAGGGTATGGTTCTTATTGATACGGAAGGCAATCGTGTGGGACAAATAAACGGGCTTGCGGTTTATGATGCGGATTTTTATTCATTCGGCAGGCCGACCAGAATTACAGCAACCGTTTCTTTGGGCAGCGGCAGCATCATAAATGTAGAACGCGAAGCCGGCATGAGCGGAAGACATTATAATAAAGGAGTACTTATTATATCCGGCTACTTTAGAGAAACGTTCGGACAAAATACTCCCCTGTCTTTCAATGCAAACCTTGTGTTTGAACAGTCATACGGAACCGTTGACGGCGACAGCGCATCCTGCGCTGAAATTTTTGCGCTGCTGTCAACACTTTCCGGCCTTCCGATAAAACAATATATTGCCGTTACAGGTTCATTAAACCAGAAAGGCGATGTACAGCCGATAGGCGGTGTTAATGAAAAGATTGAAGGTTTCTTTGATGTTTGCAGGCAGAGAGGAATAAATAAAAATCAAGGAGTAATTATTCCCATACAGAACATACAGGAACTCATGCTGAGAGAAGATATTATCCAGGCAGTTGAGAAAAAAGAATTTCACATTTACGCCATCAGCAGAGTTGAAGAAGGGATAGCAATACTGACCGGAGTTAAAGCCGGTCAAAGAGATGCCAAAGGCGTATACCAGGAAAACAGCGTATTCGATCTGGTAGAGAAAAAAATAAAAGAGCTTTATGCAAAATCGAAAGCGGTTAGGCCGAATAACAATAATCAATCAGTTACGAAAAAGAAAAAGAGAAAATGAATTCGCAGTTAGTAAAATCGTTTGCTAAAACTAAAATCCTATGCACGCTTGGTCCTGCTACAAACGATGCAAAGATTATCGAACGCTTAATAACAGCGGGAATGAACGGTGTACGCTTAAACTTTTCGCACGGCGATTATTCTTTTTATTCCAAAATATATGAAGAAATAGACAAAGCGTGTAGAGACGAAAAAACACCTCTAGCGGTTTTAATGGATCTGCAGGGACCTAAAATAAGGATTGGCGAATTAAGCGAACCGGAAATAGAAATCTTCGACGGAAACAAAATTGAAATTACTGTTGAAGATGTAAGCGGAACGAAAGACCTGATTTCCACATCTTACAAACCACTGCCGGAAGATTCACAAATAGGAGAAGCTGTTCTTATTGACGACGGTTTGATTAGACTTAGAATAATAGAAAAGAAACAGAAGTCTGTTGTATGCACAATAGAAAACGGCGGAACATTAAAACCGAAAAAAGGCATGAACCTTCCGGGAATGAATTTATCCACTCCCTCGGTAACGGATAAAGATTTTAAAGACCTTGAGTTTGCGCTTAAGTACCGGATAGATTATATCGCTCTTTCATTTGTACGAAAAGCTTCTGATATTATTCATTTAAGAGATTGGCTTAAGGGAAAAAATATATCTAAGCCCATCATTGCAAAAATAGAAAAGAAGGAAGCTGTTCATAACTTTGATGAAATACTTGAAGCGGCAGACGGAATAATGGTCGCCCGCGGCGACCTCGGCGTTGAAATGCCTCCGCAGGATGTCCCGATAATTCAAAAGACCATAATTAAAAAATGCAATGCTGTAGGCAAGCTTGTAATTACCGCTACACAAATGCTTGAATCAATGATTCACAATCCTATCCCTACACGCGCGGAAGCATCCGATGTTGCAAATGCCGTACTTGATGGAACCGATGTGGTTATGCTTAGCGGAGAAACATCCGTAGGCAAGTTCCCGGTGCAGACCGTTAAAATTATGCACGACATTGTAATGAATGCATGCGGACATATGCCGCAGAAAAATGAAACGGAATTCACCATTCCTCTAACCGTTGAAGAAAACTTATTCGATTCGGTGGGAAGAGCGGTTGTTTCAATAAGCGAGCAGGTAAACGCAGCATCTATCGTTGCTTTTACATTCCAGGGAAGGACGGCAAAAAATCTTGCCAAGTACAGGCCGCTTGCAAAAATTATTGCTCTTACAAACTGCTTTGATACAATGAACAACCTTTGTCTAAGATGGGGAGTTACCTCAATTTTTATGGAGGACATAGACAAAGAACATATTGCAATTGACAAAGCAAAAAAATTGATACTGGAAGCCGGACTTGTGAATGAAGGAGACATAGTTGTATTTACCGCAGGCGCACCGTATTCCGAAAAGAGCCGCGCCAACTGGCTCAGGTTCGAAACAATTTAGTTCATAAAAAACCTTCGGGGTCGCTGATTTAGATCCCGAAGGTTGCCATATTTGTTTGAAAGATACAGATCTAGATGGTTGTTTTCTGAAACCTAAAGGCTAGGTTATGAAACCAAATAATTTAAAATTAGCCGCCTGGTGGGAGCCTGCTGAAAAAGGAAAGATACTCTGCACGCTTTGCCCGCGCTACTGTAAAATAGGCAAAGGCCAGCCCGGCTTCTGCTTCATAAGACAGAACCACGGCGGAAAACTTTATACCACCGGCTACGGCAGGCCTACCGGATTTGCTATCGACCCGGTCGAAAAGAAGCCGCTCAATCATTTCTTACCGGGCAGTTCCATTTTAAGCTTCGGTACGGCAGGCTGCAATCTGGGGTGCAGGTTCTGTCAGAACTGGTCGATTAGCAAAGCTAAGCTTGACGAATTAAATTCGCTGTATGCGTCCCCGGAAGATGTGGTTAAGCTGGCAAAGCAGTATAAAGTCCCGTCAATCGCATTTACTTACAACGATCCGACAATCTTCGGCGAATATGTAATAGACATTTCAAAGCTTGCTCACGAAGAAGGCATCAAAACCGTAATGGTAACAGCCGGGTATATAGATAAAGAAGCGCGCAAAGATCTTTACAAATATATTGACGGCGCCAACGTTGATTTAAAAGGATTTACAGATAGATTTTATTTCAAGCTTACATTCTCACATTTAAATGATGTGCTCGATACGCTGGTCTGGTTAAAGAAAGAAACGGAAGTGTGGTTCGAAATTACGACTCTTTTAATTCCGGGAGAAAATGATTCCGAAGAGGAAATTAAAGAAGAATGCAACTGGATTTTAACGAACCTTGGTGATTCTGTGCCGGTTCACTTTACCGCGTTCCACCCCGATTTTAAAATGATGGACAAACAAAGGACGCCGGAAAAAACTTTAACAACCACCCGCATCATTGCATTAAAAGAAGGAATAAAATACTGTTATGTTGGCAATGTTTACAACCGCGAAGGACAGACCACTTACTGTCCAAATTGTAAAACTCCTATTATAAAAAGGGACTGGCATTCGGTACTGTCAAACGAAATTATTGAAGGCAAATGCTATAAATGCGGGACAGAGATT
>JBJKQP010000065.1:0-16080 GCA_046705105.1 Ignavibacteriaceae bacterium
ATTTGTCCTCTATTTATGAGGAAAAAATTGTAATACCTTAGTATTAATATACTCCTTTATTTAGACCGCCGTCAACTTGAATTGTGTTTCCCGTAATGTAACTTGCTTGTTTGGATGCAAGGAATATAGCTGAAGAAGCAATTTCTTCCGGACTTGCAAGCCTGTTCATGGGAATTTCTTTAGCTATTTCAGATAAAACTTCTTCATGGGATTTTGATTGCTGCTTTGCTCTACTTACCGCAAGATCGTAAATGCGGTTGGTTAAAGTATAACCGGGAGCAATATTATTTACCGTTACATTATACTCTGCAGCTTCGTTGCTTAGAGTTTTTGAAAATCCGATTAATCCGTTCCTAAGTGAGTTAGAGAGCATAAGCCTGTCCATCGGCTGTTTTACCGCAACCGAAGTAACGTTAATTATCCGCCCCCATTCGCGGAATATCATATCGGGTAAAACTAAATTACAAAATCTTACTGCACTAAGTAAAACTTGTTCAAATGCAATTTGCCAATCTTCATCCGATAATTCTTGGAAATATCCGGGTTCAGGTCCGCCGCAATTATTTACAAGGATGTCAATACTGCCTAGCTGTCTTTTTACGGTTTCTACGGTTGTTTCAATATCTTTTAATTTATTTAAATCGCAAACGCACCAAATGGGTTCGTTATTATATTTTTTCCCTATTTCGTTTGCGGTTGGAATTAATTCATCTTTATTTCTTGAACAGATTGCTAACTTGCAGCCTTCTTTTGCTAATCCTTCTGCAATTGCTCTCCCGATTCCTTTACTGGATGCAGTAACCAGTGCAATTTTTCCCTTAATGCCCAAATCCATTTTTACTCCGCGTTAAAATTCATTCAGTTGATTAGTTAATTTAAAAACAAAATATAAAAAAAATGGATACGAATTACACCAAATATTGTGAGTGATTTTAAAATGTTTTCAGTCGGATGATATTAAATGCTAATACATTTCCTTGTATATGTGAAAACAAACGGGCAACTTGTCTGTAGTAAGCAAGTTAAACAATTCGGCAATTAATTTTTTACCTCAATGTTCTCAACAATTTCATTAGTATCCATGGCAATAACCAACTCTTCATTTGTCGGAATGCGAAGTACCGGAACCCGAGAGGAATCTTTGGAAATTATTTCATCTTTATTATTATTTCTTTCTTCGTCCAATTCAATACCAAGGAATTTCATATCTCTGCAAACCTCAGCTCTAACTTCCGGGGAATTCTCACCTATTCCACCGGTAAAAACAAATACATCCAAACCTCCCATAGCAGCGGCATATGCTCCCAGATATTTTTTTACTCTGTATGCAAAAATATCAAAAGCATATTTTGCTCTTTTATGCCCGTCATTCATTGCCGCAACAATCTCGCGCATATCACTGCTTTCACCGCTTATACCGATTAAACCGCTGTGTTTGTTTAACAATGTATTTGCTTCGTTTAAGGATAGACCTTCTTTTCCCATAATATAAAGTATCAGCCAGGGATCAAGATCGCCGCTTCTTGTTCCCATCAATAAACCTTCGAGAGGTGTAAATCCCATAGTTGTGTCAACGGACTTACCGTTTTTTATCGCAGCCATACTGCATCCGTTTCCAAGGTGAGCAGTAACCATTTTAAGGTCTTCTAATTTTTTGCCCAACAGTTCGGCGGCTTTTCTTGAAACATATAAATGTGATGTTCCGTGGAAGCCGTATCTTCTTATTTTGTATTTTTTATATAGCTCGTACGGAATGCCGTATAAAAAAGCCTTTGGAGGCATTTGGGTATGGAATGCAGTATCGAAAACCGCTACCTGAGGAGTATCCGGTAAAATTCTTTGTACTGCCTGAATACCTTTTAAATTCGGCGGATTATGAAGCGGTGCCAGTTCAATATTTTCCTGGAGTACCTTAATTACCTCGGGAGTTATTAATGCGGAACCTGTAAAAGTTTCACCGCCGTGAACAACTCTGTGGCCGACAGCTTCTATATCGCTTTTATCGTCTATTACACCGTGGTTCTTGCTAAGCATTACTCCAAGAACATACTCAATTGCAATTGAGTGATCTAAAATTTCGCCGACAATTTTAATTCCGTCTCCGTCGTGGCGGTTATGGGATAGAACGGCACTGCTCATCCCGATTCTTTCTACAACGCCTTTAGCAAGCGCAAACTTTTCTGTTGTATCTATAAATTGATATTTAATTGACGAACTGCCGCAATTTAAAACTAAAACTTTCATTTTTATTTATTCCACTTACAATTTTTTATGTTAATATTTAAATTTTTAATTCGAACTTTGGTACGGTCTTATTTATTAAGAATTTATGTTACTTGAAGAATTCTTAATCTTGTTCTTAAGCTTATTCAACTTTATTATGGGATTAAGAGCAATATTATGATTAAGATTAAGACTGTTTATAACATGACCTAATAAATAATCTTACCGTTTTCATCGTACTTATAAAATCCTTCGCCGGTTTTCTTACCTAGCTTTCTTTCTCTAACAAGTTTTCTTAAGATGGGGCAAGCCCTATACCTAGCTTCACCCAACGTGTTCCATAGAGTTTCCATCCAGGCAAGAACTTCGTCCAACCCCATCATGTCTGCCATTTCCAGAGGACCATACTGGAAGTTGTATCCGAGTCTCATTGCAGTATCAATATCTTTTGCGGTGGCAACCCCTTCAAGGAGAATATACATTGCTTCATTCAACAAAGGAACTATAGCCCTTGTAGTTACAAATCCCGGATATTCATATACTTCCACAGGTGTTTTACCGATTCTTGCCGCAAAAGCTTTAACGGTTTCAACAGTTTCGTTGGAAGTGTAAAGACATTTTACAAGTTCAACCAGAGGTATTTTAGGAACCGGGTTAAGAAAATGCATACCGATTATTTTTTCAGGCCTGCTTGTTAGTTCCGCAAGCTTCGTTAAGCTTAATGTGGAAGTGTTTGATACAAATATTGTTTCTTTTTTGGCTATTGAATCCAGCTCCGTAAAAACTTGCTGTTTTAATTTGAAGTCCTCGTCCACCGCCTCAATAATCAAATCGTATTCGTTTATTTTTTCAATTGATAAGTCCCAGGTTATCCTAGTCAAAATTGATTTTTTTTCGGATTGTGTAATTGACCATCTCTTTATTTCCCTGTCAATTGTTTCGATCAGGTTTTGTTTTGCTCGTTCAAGATTTGATTGATTCCTTTCCAGAATCAATACATCCATACCTGAACCTGCAATAGTATGCGCAATTCCCTGGCCCATAATTCCGGCACCGATAATTGCAACATTATTTATACCGCCTGGATTTTCATCAACTAATTTTGTCCGGCCAAGAAGATCTTCTAACCTTAAATTTTCATCCTGCATTTCTGTTCCTATATATTATTTTTCATATTGTTAGCCGTAAATGATTCTTTTCATTCCGGGTTCCCTTTTGGAATTTTAAAATTTATCCTAAAATGTATATATTATTTTAAATTTCGTTCTAAATTCACTCAAATAATATGCCAGCTAATATTATCTTTATAAATTCTTATTTAATAAACTTAAAAAGCTTCACCCGGTAAATATAACTTTTAATAGGTAGCATCGTGAACGGTTTTTTCAGACTTTTCATTTCCTTTTTAAGCTACAGATGTCTTTTTAAATCTCTATTCAACAATACGAATAATTATTATTACTAACATACTAATTTAATCTGATGATTTTGAAAATTCTTATATACCAGACAGGTTATTAGCTTTGGAATGCTTTATTTTTATCAAATATTCTGCAATGGAAACCTATTTTTAAAAATCTTTCTTTCTAAAAACTGAGATAGTTATTCCCATTGTTAAAAGTAAAAAAGCAAGCGAAGTTAAAACAGGCTGCCAGTTTTCAATGCCGTTTCCGCCTGCCAGACTAAAGGATATTTTTCCCATTAGCTCGGATGTTTTCGGAACTATGTAATATATTCCGTCTATTATAGCTTTCCAAAATTTACTTTGAATTAAAAATCCGAGTTTGCCCTGGGAAGAATCTAGCAAGGGACTTAAGATAATGAAAATAAAATATGCAACCATCATTCCGAGAGTAGAACCTTTTGTAAGAACACCGAACAATATTATTAAAGAATAAAGCACGGCAAAGGTAAAGGTTGTTATTAGAATTATTAGTAGAAACGAAGGGTTCCAGTATGAGAATTTGAGTGAGATGATTAACCAGACACCGATGATTAGAAATGCTATATTTAAAAAAACTACAAGCAAGCCGCCCCAGAATTTTCCCCAAATTAATTGGGAGCGCGAAACAGGCTTGGAAAGAAGAAGATCTATATTTCCTTTTTCCAGCATTATAGGTATAAAGCTTGCGCTTGCAAAGATTGCTAGAATTAGACATAACCCTGCTAGAGGAGTTACAATTAATAATTCAAGCTTGGAAACGATCATGGATATGTCTATATTCGGTAAATTTTTGCTAAATCCTGTTACAATTTTTTCTGTTGCAGTCATGGAAAAGACAAGTCCAGTAATAAGTAAAACTATAGCCGAAATTACTATAAAGAAGATAAATACTTTTCTTGCCATTGCTTCTCTTAAAGTGTACCACGTCATTATTAAAGTATTCTTCATTTCCCGTTCTCCTTTTCTGCTTCTTCAATTAACGAAATGAACATTTCTTCCAGCGTATTTTTTTGCCGGGAGAATTCATTAATAACAACACCGTGGCTCCTAAGTAAATCCAGTATGCTGTTTAATTCATTTGTATCTTTTACTTTTAATGAATAATAGCCGTTCTGTAATTTGGATATGCTTAATTTAGCAATAACTTCTTCAGGTAAATTTTCAACTCCGTTTCCTTCAACACTCAATTTATATTCTTCTGCTTTTTCCGTAAGCTCTTTTACTGAGCCTTCGCGGAGAAGTTTGCCTTTGTTCAGTATTCCTACTCTGTCAGTTATTAACTCGACTTCGGACAGCAGATGACTGTTAAGAAAAATTGTTTTGCCGTTTGCCTTTAAATTCAATAATATATCTCTAATTTCTTTTCTACCAATCGGGTCAACTCCGTCTGTCGGTTCATCTAGAAAAATCAAGTCCGGATCATTCAACATTGCCTGTGCAAGCCCAAGCCTTTGCATCATACCTTTTGAATAACTTTTTACTTTTGTCTTTTTCCATTTGGAGAGTTTGACCATTGCCAGCAGTTCATCTATTTTATTATTAAGGTGACTGTTTTCAATTCCGCTGAGTTTACCGAAAAATTGCAGAACATCTCCGCCGCTTAAGTAAGGAGGATATTTATGATTTTCCGGTAAATAACCGATTTGTGTCTTTATCTTATACTTACCAATATCTTCGCCTAAAATTTTTGCCGAACCTGAAGTAGGAAATGTAATGCTTAGTAAAAGTTTTATAAGCGTTGTTTTTCCTGCTCCGTTAGGTCCCAATAGCCCGAATATCATACCTCTGGGCACATTAAGATTCAGTTCCGTTAAAGCTTCCACTTTTTTCTTTCCCATGGCAGAGGAATAAATCTTTGTAAGTGAAAAAGTTTCTATTGCATTTGAATCCATCAATTTATAATACCCTATTATTTATAATTTATTGTATAAATATAACTAAAAAATTGCGAAATGGCGGAAAATTTTAATTTCGTTACGTAAATGGTTTATTAATAAGATAAACGGCATTTCTTTTTGTATTAAATATCGTGAATAAAGGATGTGCCGTAGAAAAAAAATAATTGTGATATGTTCTTTTGCGCATAGAATTTAATTCTAAAAAAGAATACATTAATTCCGTAAAGAATTATAAACGATTCCTTACTTTAAGGAATAAAGGTACGGTATCAATTTCTACTTTGAAAAATTCACAAAAAGAGAGTAAAATAATTCAATAACGATTTATACATTTCAAATGATTACAATGAATTAATATTATTAAATATTAAAGGGCCGGAGGAAAGCAATGAATTTAAATGGAAAAACAATTGACTCATACCTGCAGGAATTAAAAGAAGGGCAACACCGCTTCGAAAATGTTTTTGAATCCCTGGCTAGGATGCTGTTCAGCGATTCAGGAAAAATTAAGCCCGTTATTGTTAACGGTAAAAACACTTATGACTTTCTACACTTCCGCGACGGCAAAAAACATATTATCGGTTTGTTTGATGTTATAAATAAATTTGTAGCATTTATTAAAGATGCTGCCGAAAACGGCGAAAGTAAAGAGATGGCCTTTGTACTTGTAGGTGAGCCCGGCAACGGAAAAACTTTTTTTGTCGATTTCCTTTCTACTATGTACCGTAAATTTATTTCAATCCCGGAGAACAACAAATATACCTTCCGGTTTAAGCTTCCGCCGGAATTGGAAGGGTACGGAAATATTAGGCTAATTGAATCTCAAACATACGAAGACCCTATGATTTTAATGATGAATTTAAAAGAGGGTGAACAGGAAAATAAAGAACTTCTTTCACAGTCCGGGTTCAGCAATGAAGAAATAGATAACTTTTACCGGAACTACCGGTCGCTTGGTGCCGATACGGAATTCATTTTAAATGATTTAAAAACATTTTATGATGATGATATTGAAAAAGTTAAAGAGCATATCGAAATAGTTAGGGTTCCTATAAGCGAAACTCTCGGAGCAATTACAGGCAAATATCCTGCAAAAGATAAACTGACGAGCAGCGGCGTTGATCTTGTGGGTGAGGAAAGTATTCAAAGGCTCTTGCACATTACTAATCCGAATAATCCTTACCGCTTCGATTTAAGGCGCGGCGCACTTGCTCGCGTTGGCGGCGGCGGAATTCATTTTGCAGATGAAATATTTAAAAATAAAACCGACCTGCTTAAAATTTACCTGGGAGTTGTTCAAAACCGTGTTATAGAAATTGATGCCTTCAAATGGCCGATTGATACATTCATTATTGCAACAAGTAATAATGCAGATGTACAGAACTTCCGCGCCAACGATGAAGAAAAGCCGATACTTGACCGCTGCAAGTTTTGTTATGTTGCTCATAATACTAATTATAAATTGCAGGAAGAGCTTACATATTATGCATTGGGCGAAGGCGATAAAACTACATTTATGGGTGATAGGCTTCATATTGATCCTAACCTGACTTACACATTGTCTGTTATTGTTACGCTAAGCCGTCTACCTCGTTATGATGATAAGCTTACTCCGGTAGAAATGATGAAGCTTTCTGCCGGTGAAGTTGCCGGTGAAAAAAGTGTAAAGACCCTGGCGGAAATAGTCGACCAGCTTGAACATGAATCCGATACCGCAAAGCGGTTCGGGCAAAAGGGACTTGGGCAGCGCGACCTTGCTCGTATTTTAAATACGCAGCGAAGCTACTCGGAAACTAACGAAGGCAAATGTATGTTTGCTCTAAATGTGTTCAAAGCTGCCGAAGAAGTTATACTTGATTATATTCAGGACAATACGGAACGTGCCAAATATTTTGAAGATTTGAAAATTGCCAAAGTCCTTTACCGCAAGAGAATCCGTACAGAAATGTTTAATGCCTTTTTGGATGAACCGGCGGCACTTAAAAAAGATGTTAAGATTTATGTTAATATGTTCGTAGGTATGGGACGTTCCGATATCGGTCCGGATAAAATTATTACTTACCGCGATCCGCAAACTAATAAAATGCAGCCGATAAAAATTGATGAACGGTTTGTTAATGCCGTAGAGAATGAGCTTGAAATGAAAACGCACGAGCAGAAAGAATCATTCAGAGGACAGGTAAGAAAAATTTATGCCCAGCGGTTGCAGACGGATAAAAATTACGACTTTATGGATAACGTTGATCTTGTAAAAGCAGTTACGGATACAAGGCTTAACTCGGATATTGCTTCGGCGGGCGGCTTGGTTGGTGCACTTGCTAACCGTACCAATGAAGATAATGAAAAGCTTTATAACAGAATTGTTACGACTATGAAAAACAAATTAAACTACTGCACAACATGTGCTCAAAAAACAATTGAATTTTTCTGTACTCAGGATCATCAAACATAGTAACGTAGTTGTTGAACGGATACTTGATCTTTAACCGTGTCTTGAACTTGAACTTACACTCGAACTTCTTCCGCAGGAATATGAGTTCAAGTTCAGGTGTAAGTTTAAGAGAGAAAAAAGATTAAAAACATTATATAACATTTTGATTTGTAATAATGAAGGAAATTAAGAAAAAGGAAGATTTAATTCCGGAAGTGTTTTCACTAAATGATTTTGAACCTTTGAGGCAACCTAAAATATCAGAGCCTTTAAAAGGTGTTATGGACTTTTATAATTACCGGGATACAAACCACTTGCTAAATTTTACAATTGAAGGTACAACATTAAGCCGCCTCTTTACTCTTGATAAATTATTGGAACGGGATAAGCAGCGTGAGAAGGACGGATTTCCCAGGAAGATAAAATTAGGCAAACTTGTAAAGCCATCTAAAAACGGTAAGAATAAAACAATAATTATACCTACCACAAGTGAAGAAAAATTTTATCATTGGAAAGGTGAACCGGTCGGGAGTGAAGGCCCTTCTACTGGAGGAAACGGAGATGAAGAGGAAGGCGACGTTATTGGTGAAGAGCCGTTGCGGGAAGAAGGAGGTGAAGGCACGGGTGCAGGCCATGGCAAAGGAGGAGAACACGGCGAAGGTGCGGAAGCTTATGAAATAGGGCGCATTCTTACCGAACAATTCGAGCTGCCCAATATAAAGGATAAGGGTAAAAAAACTTCGCTTACAAAATTTACTTACGATCTTACCGATAAACTAAGAGGCAGCGGACAGATACTTGATAAAAAATCTACGCTAAAACAGGTTATTAAAACCAACCTTGCTTTAGGTAATATTGTTAAAGATAAACCTCCCGATTCAACAAAATTTATTATTGCACCGGACGATCGAGTTTATCATGTCCTATCGCGCGAAAGGGATTTTGAATCCCAGGCTATGGTATTCTTTTTAAGAGATTATTCCGGGTCTATGCAGGGCAAACCAACAGAGGTAATTGTTACTCAACATATTTATATTCATAGCTGGCTGGTTTATCAATACAAACGGCAGGTGGAAAGCAGATTTATTGTTCACGATACCGAAGCATTGGAAGTCCCTGATTTTTACACATACTACAATAAATCTGTTGCAGGCGGAACTGAAATTGCATCTGCATATAAACTTGTAAATAGAATTGTAGAAGAAGAACGCCTGGCAAAGGATTACAATATTTACGTCTTCCATGGAACAGACGGAGATGATTGGGAAGATGAAGAATCCGAAGCTATTAATGAACTGGAAAAGATATTAAAGTACGCAAGCCGGTTCGGTTTAACCGTAGCTAAAAATAGTTATTACTCCAGCGGAGAAACTGTTGTGGAAAGCTATATCAAAGAGTCCAAATTACTTGAAAAGTATCCCGATATTTTACACATGGATGTCTTTAACTCGGATGAGGCTACCGAAGAAAGAATAATTCAAAGTATAAAAGTATTAATAAGCTGAAAAATATGGAACTGATAGATCAACATACAAAGCGCATTATGGAAGGGTGCAAAGAACGTGCGGCGGATGCAGGGTTAAGATTCGATAAGGAAACTCTTGAGTACATGGTAACAAATACTGATTTGCTTGAGCTTGCTCCTAAGAATATGATCCCTACTCTTTATGATTATTGGCTTCAGGATATTGAGATTCTTCGGGGGAAAGGAGAGTACGAATATTTTCCCAACAATCCTTTTGAAACGGTTATAAATACGAGGCCAGCAATTTCATTTTACAATAATGAAAATCCCGACTGGATGAATGTTATGATTTTCTATCATGTTATTGCACATATAGACTTTTTCCAGAACAACAAATTTTTTGAACAGACATGGGATTACGACTTCAAAGAAAAAGCACTTACGGAAAAAAGAATTATTTCCAAACTGCGTTCCAAGAAAGGAAGGGTTGTTGATTACCTGATTGAATTTTCCCGCGGTATAGATAACCTGGTGGGTTATTTCGATTTACTTAAAGAAAGGGAGGAGGTTGATATCTTTAAACTCCCCGAACAAATTGATTTTTATTTTAATAACTTTCTGCAGAATAAACCTGCTGTGGAAATGGAAACTTACTTCAAAGAAATTGAAAGGTACAATCAAATATTACCTTCCGATCATAAAACAAAAGAAGAAGTATTTCTTACGGAAGTAATCGAAAAGAATCCCGAATTTGAGGAGATGCTTAACAAACACAAGAAAGAGCAGCAGCAAAAAAATAAGCTCGATTTAATTCAATTTATTATGGAAGAAAGCAGCTTTATTAATAAAGAAGAAAATCTTTGGATGAAAACTGTTCTTGGAATTATTCACGACACCTCTATTTATTTTTCTCCTCAAATACGAACAAAAATTATGAACGAAGGCTGGGCAAGCTTTTGGCACGAAAGGCTCTTTTTACAGGATGATAGGATTCACGGACATGAAGTTGCATTTGCTAAGATTAACGCACGTGTTACGGCATTATCCAGAGTAGGCTTAAATCCTTATGCTATTGGCTGGCGGTTATTCATGCATATAGAGGATATGTCTAATAAAGGCAGATATTCTTATGATTACAGAAAGTTAAACGGAATTGATCAGCGAAATGAATTCAATAATAAAATAAACAGCGGAACGGATTATATTTTTCATGTAAGGCAGAATTACTGCGACTTAACCTTTCTAAATTCTTTTATCGACCAGGAATTTATCGATCGCTATAAACTTATGGTTGTGGGGCAGAGAATTAATTCGGCAAGGAACCGTAAAGAATATTACGTTAAAAGCAGGAAGGTAAAGGATTATAAAAATATGATTATCGACAGCCTGTATCATCCGCCGTATATTCAATTTAAAAAGAAAGATGACGGTACCCTGTATCTTAATCATAAATTCGAAGGGAAAGAACTGTTCCGGGATTATATTACGAATACAATGATAGGTATTGAATACCTGTGGGGCAACAAAGTTGAACTGGAAACAATGGAACTTGACTGGGATGAAATGAATAAGGAATTAGACAGCACAAACCCGGATGATTTATCACAGGTAAAACAAATATTTAGAAAAGTACTTTATACTGTAAAAGATAGAAAAGTTAACAAAGAAGTTCTCTAATTAAGGTTTTTAAATGGCACCTAAAGGTAACAGGGCAAGCGACATTATAACTCTGCTTGACAGAAAATTGAAGAAGCGGGAGAAAGGGGCGATAATTCCTTTCAGCGAATTTTTGACTAAAGCTCATGAGGAACCGCTTCACTGCTTTCGAAATGTGTTTCAGCTTTTCAGCGATATGCTGTATCATTATATTGATATTGAAGATGAGTACAAAGACGACCCGGAAAATATCAATTATAAAACAGTGGACTGTAAAAGGTTGTTTGTGGAAAATACGGATACTCCTTTCTTTGCAGACCTGCCGCTTGCCAACCGTTTGCTGCATTTTGCAGATTCTTTTAAAGAAGGAGCTCAGCAAAATAAGATTTATGTTTTTATGGGTCCGCCCGGAAGCGGTAAAAGTACATTCCTTAATAACCTGCTGCAAAGGTTTGAAGAATACACACATAGCCATGAAGGTATTAACTACGAAGTCCTCTGGCGGCTTGATAACAATAAATTAGGAGGTAGTTTTACGCCTGTTGTTAAAGATGCACTGGATGAATATTATAAACAGGTTGAGCATCCTCCTCTTCCGGATTATTTGGAAGTACCTTGTCCGAGCCATGATCATCCTATTCTTGTTATTCCAAAAGAATATCGCGCTGAAATTATAAACCGGCTTATAAAGGAAGACGTTCGTTTAAAAATATTTTATAAGAAGGAATATGAATGGCTCTTTACACATAATGCCTGCACAATTTGCACTTCTCTTTATGACGCATTAATCAACCGGTTAAATTCTCCGGCGGATGTATTTGAAATGCTTTTTGCAAAACGCTATTATTATAACAGACGGCTAGGATACGGCATAAGCATTTTTAACACAGCAGACCATGAGCCTGAAAAGATTGTTTATACAAACGAAGAACTTCAGCGGCAGCTTAGCCACAGGTTTAGAGACAGCAATTTAATTCAGTATATTTTTTCCCGTTATGCAAGAACAAATAACGGCGTGTTCGCTATTATGGATGTTAAAGGTTATAACGAAAAACGTTTTCTTAATCTACACGGAATTATTAGCGAAGGAATACATAAAATTGATGACATCGAAGAAAATGTAAACTCACTCTTTATAGCCGTAATGAATCCTGAAGACAAACAAAAGATTGCTTCGCTGGAATCTTTTAAGGACAGAATAATAGAGATAAACGTAAATTATATTTTAAATTATTCGGAAGAAGTTAAAATTTATTTTCATTCGTTCGGCAACCAGATAAAAAAATATTTTCTTCCCGGTGTACTGGAAAATTTTGCCAAAATAATTATTAGTTCACGCTTAAATACAGATTCCCCGGCTATTAAAGAATGGATTGAAAATCCGGGACAATATTCAAAATATTGCGATGATAACATGCTTTTATTAAAGTTGAGTATTTATTCAAATAAAATACCCAATTGGCTTACCGATGAAGACCGAAAGAGGTTTGATAAAGTTATCCGGAGGATGATAATAAAGGAATCCGACCGTGAAGGTAAAACCGGCTTTTCCGGCAGGGAATCCATTTATATTTTTGATGAGTTTTATAATTCAATTAAAAAGTCGAACGGTTCAAGTAGTCACCCGGAAGAAACCACGCAAATTACAATGGAAGATATTCGTGCATTTTTTAAAAAACATGATCATTACTGCGAGAGAATACCGGTAGGCTTTATTGATTCGATAATACGGCTTTACAATTATAATATTATGCAGCAAATAAAAGAATCACTCTTCCATCAAAATGAAGAAAGGATAAGCAAAGACATTCAGAATTATCTTTTCGCATCCAATTATGATATAGGCGAAAAGCTGGTTTGCCCGTATACTAAAGAAAGAATAGAAGTAAACGAGCAGTTTTTTAATTCCATCGAACAGTACCTTTTACCTAACGGTGTCTCCGACGACTCACACAGAAAGTTCAGGGAAGATACCGCTGTAAAGGTCGGTATGAGCATTCAGCAAATGACGGGAAAAGACGGGCTTAGAGAAACCGAAATATACAAGGAATTATATTCGTCTTATATAAATAATTTGAGAGAACACATATTCCGTCCTTTCATGGAGTATCCTGCTTTTGAGAGTGCAATAAAGGAATACGGTTCACCCAAATTTGAGGTTTATGACGACAGGACTAAAGTTGAAGTAGATTATCTTATTAAAAATCTTGTGGACAAGTTTAAGTACTCAAAGGAAGGGGCAAGACATGTTTGCCTTTATGTAATCCGGAATAGGATTGCAGACAGTTTTAGTTCGTAATACTACTTGGAATTGGTTATTGGTCGTTAGTCATTAATTAACATAAAAATATTTTAATGTACTAATAATAAGACAATAGGTAGCGCAACGAGTAATATTAATGCAGAGAGGTTTACTATTACAGTACCAGGTCTGTATTCTTCATTTACCATTTCATCAAATTCTTCCTGCGTCATATAAAAATCTCTGGTTTTAATTTATATTATGATTTTTAACTAGGTTATTACAATACTTTTAAGAGTTATTTTATTTATTATCGGAATTTTTTTACAAAAATTTAGCTCTTAAATCCGGAGGCGGCAATATTAGACGGAACTCAAATCTAATAACCGCCGCCTCTTAGAATGCTTCTATAAATTAACTAAGATTAGTCCGTTTACAAGGAAATATCTGCAAAATTTGAGCCACAAAAATTTTATTATCTTAAATATTGTTTTATAACATTCGCAAAGATCTTAATGTAAAATTTACCTATAGAATTGAAGGAGATAATGTAATTTTTACCTAAAAGGGAACTATGCAAAATGTATATGCTGATAAATTGAGGTCATTAAGAAAAGAGGGAATGGAGATGGTTAGTAAATTGTACAACTTTCGGGTGGGGTAATCAAGCGAATAAGAAGGAGAGGTCTTAGCTTTGTTTTTACCATCTGCAATAAGTAAAGCAGCAGATACGATGTATCCTTAACTTAGATTTTTAAATACTGTAAAAGAACGATTTTATTCTTAAATATTATTAGGATATTTTGATAAGTTGTAATCTAAAAGAATTAAAAGGAAATATTCCGAAATTATGAAGCACTTTAGAAACTAATGTATTCTAAACTTATAGTTAATTATAAGATAAGCAGAATATGAATGGAATCAATGATCAAATAATTTTAGTAACCGGTTTCATCCTCTAAATCGGAAGGCCGACAGAATTACTATTGGCAAAACAAAGAAGTAATTAATAATGCCCGTTTACTACCTCTATGTATTTCGAATTATCAAAAAAATTATTTAAGCAGCAGCATCTTTTTTGATATAATATAGTTATTAGCTCTAAGCTGATATATGTAAATTCCACTTGAAAGATTTTTTGTAACTCTGCCGTAAGCGGAGCTGCCACTAGCGGGAAATTCAACTCTATAATTGCCCGCAGACTTTTCTTCATTAACTAATGTAGTTACTACTCTTCCCAGAATATCATATACTTTTATTGTAACAAAACTTGCTTTTGGAATTGAATATTCAATTGTTGTAAAAGGGTTAAACGGATTGGGATAATTTTGATAAAGAATATATGAAGCCGGTAATTTTGATGAGTTCGACACCACAGTTGTGTTCGAACTGTTTTCCTCCTGCATCATATGATAAAGATATAATGGGCCGAGGTTAACATACCATATGTCCGGATTTCCGCTTATGTGTTTTAAATGATCCAACAGATACCGTTTGTTTCGATCCGGATAAATAACCTGCGGATGCCACATTAAATGATAAATTCCTCCTTTGGCAACTATGGTATCAAATAAATTATTTAAAGAAGTAAGGCTTGTATCACCTCCTCCCCAGGAAGGCGCACCCAGTTCAACTGTCGGAAAGAACGGCTTGAAGTGATTACTTTTTGAATCCCAATTGCTGAAAGTTGAATCACCGTAAATATAAATTCTTGGACTGGTGGTATCTAGGTTTGTATATAACCGGGCTGTAAGGTAACTTGACGTCCCTAATAAAGAATCTACTGTTGAATCATAATCTCCATACGGAGCAATCCAGGTATAAACATATTGCCTCCGGTTAACATTAAAATAACCGGGCATCCAAATATGAGAGGTAATATCTTCTGCAGAACCGATTACTTCTCCTACCGGATCGCTGTAAGGCGTATGTGAATGAGTTCTGCTGTGAGAAGCTGCTTCAACATATCCGCTGTCTAGTTCGGACTGAAGTCCGGACCAACTTTGGGAATCCATGCCTGTTGTAATAACTCCGACGGTTACATACAAACCATAAGATCTAAATAACCTTAGCAGATATGGCTCATAAGAATAATACCAGCTTGCAAAATCGTCTGCTGTAACAGTAACTGCCGCTTTACGATTATCGTAATACTTTGTGATGCCGCTGTAGGAAGCTTGAATTTCATTTCCCGCGCTGTCGCAAATCTCTATAAATAATGAATCGTTTCCATTAAAAGCTGCCGAAACATACGCAGAGTTTTTGTTATAGTTAAAACGAACGGCTTCAATATTGTTAAATGTATCGTCTTTATGCTTTTCCGGAATGACTTGCCATGAATCCGAAACCGAATGTTTTTCTTTAGCAATTAAACCTGATATCCCTTGAGGAAGAATGAACTTGTAAGTTAGCGGAAAGGCAAGGCCGTATTTTAAATGTAACTGATGCTGAGTTACAAACACATAGCTGCTCTTTCCTGAATTCAATACGGTTAAACGCGCATTATCCTGTGCAAAAATACAAGTTGTAAGAAGAATAAGTGCTAAAATAAGGTATCTTAAAAATTTCATACTTTACTATAAAATCATTCTTAAATATAAGACTTAAAGACATTCGATGAGCTAAGAACTCAACAAAACAAAAAACCTCGAAAACGTTTCATTTTCGAGGTTTAAGAGCTGGCGATCGGATTCGAACCAATGACCGGCTGATTACAAATCA
>JBJKQP010000066.1:0-3971 GCA_046705105.1 Ignavibacteriaceae bacterium
ATACCTTCATTCCAAACATCCAGCTTTCTATAACCTCGATTAATATTTCGATTTCTATTCACATATCTTAAATACTTTTCTTCCACTTTACACCTCCCATTTAAATTAAATAAAAATTTAAAATCAAATACCGAATGAAAAAGATATTTTAAGAAATAAGCGACGTTTATCCATTCAATCATTCACCCATTCCACCGCACAATCCTCGATCCATTTTAACCTCCCTTTTAATAAAAACTAATTATGAATATTCTTATCAAAAGTCCGCTACTGTTTTTAATTTCAAATTTTTAATTGATTTCGAAACCACTCATAAGTTTTCTTAATTCCGTCTTCAAGCGTAGTCTTGTGGCGCCAGCCTAGCTCGTGGATCCTGGAAACATCCATAAGTTTTCTGGGTGTACCGTCCGGCTTTGATGAATCATAAACAATTTCACCTTTGTATCCGGTTATGTCTGCAATTAATTTAGCTAACTCTTCAATAGTCAAATCTTCGCCGGTGCCTATATTTATTTGAGATATTCCTTTCTCGTACAAATCATTTGCGTTAACATTTTCCATTAAAAATAAAATTGCTTCTGCAAGATCATCCACAAAGAGGAATTCTCTTTTCGGTTTCCCTGTTCCCCATAAAGTAACGTTATTATTTCCGGATAACTTTGCTTCATTAAACTTCCTTATCAAGGCGGGAAGGACATGGGAGGTCTTAAGATTAAAATTATCATTTATACCGAACAGATTAGTCGGCATAGCCGAAAAGAAATTATCGCCGTACTGTCGATAATAATTTTCGCAAAGCTTAATACCCGCTATCTTTGCAACTGCATATGGTTCATTTGTAAATTCCAAATAATCGGAAAGTAAATATTCTTCTTTTAGCGGCTGCGGCGCATTTTTAGGATATATACAAGAACTTCCTAGAAAGATAAGCTTTTCCACTCCTATTTCATGCGCAGCATTAATAATATTGGATTCAATCATTAAGTTGTTATATATAAACTCTGCACGGTAAGTATTATTCGCAAGTATTCCGCCGACCTTTGCCGCTGCTACTATAACTATTTCCGGTCTCTCCTCCCTAAAAAACTTTTCAACTTCACTTTGCCTTACGAGATCCAATTCATCAATTGTACGAAGTACCAAATTATTGTAACCGCTCTCTTCAAAAGTTCTAAGTATTGCAGAGCCTACCATTCCTTTATGCCCGGCAAGATAAATTTTACTATCAATATATTTTTTGTTTGAATTCATAATACTACTATTAGATTTAAAATAAATTAAAGTAATGGTTGTATGATTGAACGTTTTTTAACTCTGCATTCAAATCCGGGAAATTAATACATTCATCCGTCCATTCATTCATTTTTTACTGCTTATCAAAAAACTCTCTTATCTTATTCACGACATATTCTATTTGTTCTTTACCGAGTTCAGGGTAAATAGGTAAGGCTATAGAAGTATTTGCTGCTTCTTCCGCAAACGGAAAATCTCCAAGTCTATAGCCTAGATTGGAAAAGCATTCCTGCAGATGAAACGGAACAGGATAGTAAATTTCCGTTGCCACATTATTATCGGTTAAGAATTTTCTAAGTTCATCTCTTTTTGCAACACGTATTATGTATTGATTAAAGATATGATAATTGGTAATAATTCTTGCTGTTTCAATCTTCTGTCCTTTTTCCGGTTTATAAACCGCTTTTGGAAGCAGAACGGTATTTCTCTGATCAAAAGAAATTCTTCCCGTTAAATCGGCTAATTTTGCCTTAAAGAAAAGCTTGTTATAGGCTTCAGCATTTTTCCGCCTCTTTTCAGACCATTTACCTAAATAGGGAAGCTTAACATTTAGTACCGCTGCTTGAATTGCATCCAGCCTAAAATTACCGCCGATAATTTTATGGTAATATTTGGGATTTGCACCATGTACTCTTAAAATTTTTAACTTCTTAGCCAGCTCGTCATCATTTGTAACAACCAGTCCCCCGTCGCCGAAGCATCCCAAATTTTTACTCGGGAAAAAAGAAAAGCATCCGATATCTCCGATTGTGCCGACATTCTTACCGTCTTTATACTGCGCACCTATGGCTTGTGCAGCATCTTCAATAACCTTTAATTTTTTCTCTCGCGCTATGGCTATTATTTCATCCATTGCACAGCTTTGCCCGTATAGATGCACCGGTATTATAGCTTTTGTTTTTTTTGTAACCTTCCTTAATATTTCCATAGGATCAATATTAAAAGTTACGGGATCTATATCAACAAAAACCGGCACTGCATTTAATCTTGCAACAACACCGGCAGTTGCAAAGAAAGAATATGCAGGAACTATAACTTCATCTCCCGGTTGAATATCAATTGCCATCAAAGCAATTAATAAAGCATCGGTACCGGAGGATACACCTGTCGCAAATTTGCATCCCAAATATTCACAAAAGGCAGTTTCCATTTTTTCAACTTCCGGGCCAAGAATATACTGCTGCGATTCTGCGACTTTAATTAATGTTTGCTCCAACTCTTTTTTTAGCGATTTATATTGAGGTCTTAGGTCTAGCAAAGGCACTCGCATATAATTCTCCTCAAATTTTATAGAGTAAAATTACAAATAATTAAAAGAGTTTTAAAATTGAAATATCGGGAAAGATTTAAGGAAGGATTAAAAAGGAAGGAAACTTAATTTTATCGTGAGATAGATCATCTTTATAAGAAATCCTTATTTATCTCCTTGAAAAGCAAATTAAGTTGGTCTTTTTCGGAAACTACCGGATTATCTACTTTCCAATTTATATTTAATGCCGGATCATTATATAATATTGCTCTCTCATGTTCTTTGCTATAATATGCAGTGCATTTATAATGAAAAACAGCTTCATCAGACAAAACAGAAAAACCATGTGCAAAACCGGGAGGTATCCATAATTGTATATGGTTATCGCCGGACATTAAAATTGAAAAATGCTTACCGAATGTCGGAGAGTTAAACCTTATATCAACAGCAACATCAAGAACTTCACCAAATATAACTTGGCATAATTTACCTTGTGCAAAAGGCGGAACCTGGTAATGAAGTCCTCTAATTGTTCCCTTTTTGGATTTTGAAATATTGTCCTGGACAAAATTAAACTCTATTCCAAGCTCTTTATATTTTTTAAAATTGAAGGATTCAAAAAAATATCCGCGGTTATCGTTAAATATATCCGGGTGAATAATAAGTAAATTCTCAATAAATGTTTTTTCGATAGTCATATCTTTATTTATGTTTGTTACCTCACCCTCTAAGGGGCTGACTAAAAAGTAATATCTTTCTGAAAAATAGAACGCTGATGACGCAGATTTCAACGGATTTCCACAGATATTTTAACAGAAAATTACTTTTTAGTCAGCCCCACGTGAGAGAGGTTAATTTTTGCTCAATGTCGGTTACTAAATATTTAAGTTAATAGTTTCTCAAGATACTCTCTGTAAGAGCATTTGGGAATAGAATTCACCAGGCTTGCAAACTTATCCTTTGAAATGAATTTCATTCTATAAGCAATTTCTTCTATGCACCCCACTTTAAGTCCTTGTCTTTGTTCTATTACTCCGAAAAAATTTGCTGCCTGCAATAGGGCTTCCGGAGTACCGGTATCCAGCCATGCTATACCACGTCCTATTTTTTCTACCTTTAGCTGCCCGCGTTTTAAGTATTCTCTATTTACATCTGTAATCTCAAGTTCACCCCTGCCGGAAGGTTTAAGATTTTTGCTTATCTCAACTACATCATTATTATAAATATATATTCCGGGTACAGCATAATCGGACTTCGGATTCTGCGGCTTTTCCTCAATAGAAACCACATTCCCCTCCTTATCAAATTCAACTATACCATAGCGCTGAGGGTCATTTACCATATAACCGAATATTGTAGCAAACCGGTGATTTTTTATAGCCGAATATACAAAGCTTAAATTACCGTAAAAGATATTATCACCCAGTAT
>JBJKQP010000067.1:0-17931 GCA_046705105.1 Ignavibacteriaceae bacterium
CTCCACAGTACCTAAAATTACAATTATTGTCGGAAATAGTTTCGGTGCAGGCAATTATGCAATGTGCGGCAAAGCTTACGATCCGAGATTTATTTTTGCTTATCCTAATGCTAAAATTGCAGTAATGGGAGGTAGCCAGGCAAGTAATGTTCTTCTCGATATAAAATTAGGTCAAGCTAAAAAAAGCGGTAATAAAATTTCCGAAGAGGATAAAAAGAAATTTCTTGCCGAAATAAATCAATCTTACGAGGAAAAAAGCAATCCTTTATACGGTGCGGCAAGATTATGGGTAGATGAAATTATCGATCCGGCATTAACAATACAGTATGTTTCGATGGCGATTGAAGCTGCAAATAATAATCCGGATATGAATAAATTTAATGTAGGAGTAATTCAGACGTAGACATTAATTTTTAAAATTAGATATATATTTAATCTTGCTCTTAATTCCAATCTTACTCATGTATTTTATAAATAGTTCAAGAAAACGAAAATGAAGCCGGTTAAAATAAATTTAGTAATTTTGATTCATCATCTTTGAAGAAAGCTTCTATTCTTTGATAATTTTGTTTTAAAATAAGTTCAATAACATTGGTTGGACAATTACCCCTCCTAATCCAAATTATTTTGGGAGATTGTTTAACGACCAGACTCTTTTCAGCGTAATCAGCATCCTTCGATACAATTATAAAATTATTTTCTTTTGCAAATTTCCAAATTACATTATCATCGGCCGAATCAAGTCCGATATTTTGGACATGAATTGAATCCGGAAAAAACTCTTTTAACCTGTTAACTAAAAGGGAGAAAGATTCTGGTCAAATAATAGCCTCATGCTGATTTAGGTATTATATAATTCTCTCTATCGGCTGCAAAACTAAGGCATGCCAAAATATCTTCTTTAGTTAGATAAGGAAAATCACGCAAAATTTCTTCTATTGTCATACCGGAAGCTAAATAACTTAAGACATCATATATTGTTATTCGCATACCGCGAATACAAGGTTTACCTCCACGCTTACCGGGTTCAATTGTTATTATTTCTCTATAATCTTTCATATCTGTCTCAATTTATACTTTTGAAAATTAAATAAAGAAATTATAAAATGGAAGTAAAATTAAAAGTATTATTTTGAATGACTTACCTTTTTCAAATTACCTCTATATTTTTATTACATAAAAATTTACCGATTTGCATCTTATGCTTAATACAAATAAGTATTTCTTTATTTCGTTTTACTTTCTATTATTAACTTCAGTTACTTTCTCACAGCAAAGTAAATTATCAAAGGCAGTAAATTATTTATCAAGATTTATTGCTTCCGATTATTTTAAGGAATTACACAAAACAAATGATGACCTTGCATTAACTGATACAATTTATTTAAGAGCATTACATTATACGGATTATAATTACTCCGAAGCTTTGTTCGATTTAACCTTTGCTGTTATTCCTTACAACATAGTAAACATAAGAATCCCAGTAATTGGATTAATAATTCCATATCATTTAACCTGCGATAAAGAATCAGTATTCTTAAAGAAAAATAAAAACCTTCCCAAATATCTTTTCTTTGACTCACCTCAAAATAATTACGGGGACAAAGACAAACTCGCGCATTTTTTCGGAAGTGCTTATATCGGTTATGAATCGAATTTCTTTGATTTCGGTGATCTTATTGGTTATTTTGTGGAAGTATTTGAGCAGAATTTTGAGATTCAAAATCGTATAGATTTCCGGGATATTGAGACTAATTATCTCGGGAATATATTTGGGGAAGTTCTTAAAAAAGATAAGAATGTGCTCCCCTCTCAGGTTATGATTATTCGTACGCTTTTATATTGCAGGTACCATTTCCCTTAGGAAGAATAATGAATTCAATTTTGATTATAGACGATGAAAAAGAAATATGCGAAAGCATAAAGATGATCCTTGAGTATGAGAATTATGAAGTGGATTATTCGTCAAGCTCTGCCGAAGGACTGGAAAAAATTTTAACCGGCACTTTTTCATGTCTTTTACTGGATATTCAAATGCCGCAAATGAACGGATTTGAAGTATTAAAAAGAATAAAAGAAAGCAATTCACCCGTATCGGTAATTATAATTTCCGCACACGGCAGTGTTGAAAATGCAATAAAGGCAACAAAGCTTGGTGCATTCGATTTTATAGAAAAACCTATTGACCGAGAGAAGCTTCTAATAAGTGTTAGAAATGCCGTTGAGCAATCGAATTTGCTGATGGAAAACACGGAAATAAAAAAATCACTTTCCGCAGAAGGTGAAATTCTCGGCAATAGTAAAGCAATTACTAATATTCTTGAAATAATAGAGAGAGTCGCTCCTATTGAAACCCGTGTTTTAATTACCGGAGAAAACGGAACCGGCAAAGAATTGGTTGCAAGGGCAATTCATAAAAAGAGCGCCAGAAAAGATAAGCCGTTTGTAGAAGTAAACTGTGCTGCAATTCCTAATGAGTTGATTGAATCGGAATTATTCGGCCATGAAAAAGGTTCTTTTACGGGAGCAATCCAGCAAAGGATTGGCAAATTTGAACTTGCAAATAACGGGACAATTTTTCTTGATGAAATCGGAGATATGAGCCTGCAGGCTCAGGCAAAGGTTTTGCGCGCAATTGAAGATAACAAAATTGAACGTGTAGGAGGGCAGAAAAAAATTGAGATTGATGTTAGAATAATTTCTGCGACCAACAAAAATCTCCAGGAAGAAATTGAAAAAGGAAATTTTAGAGAAGATTTATACCACAGACTTAATGTTATTCCAATTAGAATTCCTCCGCTTAGGGAAAGATCTGAGGACATTCCTACATTAGCCGAACATTTTACTCAAGAAATTTCCCAGAGGTATAAAAAGAATCCCGTAAAGTTTGAAGAAGATGCAATTAAGTACCTTCAAAGCCTACCGTGGAGCGGAAATATTAGAGAGTTACGGAATGCTGTTGAAAGAATTATTATTTTAACGGACAACCAAAAAATTAATAAAAAAGATATTGAACTTTTATATAGTTCAGGCAAATCATCTATGGGAGATATAATTGATACAAGCAATTCTTTTCAAGAGTTTAAAGAGAAAGCTGAAAAAGCGTTTATAATAAAACAACTTAACGCAAATGATTGGAATATCAGCAAGACGGCAGAAGTACTGGATATTCAGCGCAGTCATTTATATAATAAAATTAAAAAGTATGGAATAGAAAAGGAATAATAGTTATGGGTGATACAATTTTTTCAAAAATTATAAGAAGAGAAATTCCGGCAGATATTGTATACGAAACCGACGACATTTTGGCTTTTAAAGATATTAATCCCCAGGCACCGGTTCATATTTTGATAATTCCTAAAATGGAAATTCCAAAAATAACAGATATTGACGGCAACAAACATGCGCAGCTTTTAGGTAAACTTTTTGATGCGGCAAATAAGCTGGCAAAAGATATGAAGATCGACAAGGACGGATTTAGACTTGTATTAAATTGCGGCAATAACGGCGGTCAGGAGGTTTATCATCTCCATATGCATTTACTGGGCGGCAGGCAAATGAAGTGGCCTCCGGGCTGATGAGTGAACAACCTATATTTTATTAATCTATCTTGAAAATTGAGTTTAGAATATTTACATCGTTTTTAACTACTTAACAGCGGAATTCATAATATAATAATTGGATAACCATATATTTATCTTAATTTTCTACAAATTGTTTTACACCTAATAGTTAATTGATTATTAATTGTATTGATTAATTTAATAAATATATTAAATTAACACTATTGTTAATTATTTATATTTATATGAAAATTTTCGAATTAAATAAATATGAAGGATTTATTTTAAGTACCAGGGATATTGCAAACATTCTTTCAATAAACAAAGAATCTGCTAAAGTTACTGCATCAAGGTATGCATGCAAAGGATTGTTGATACGTCTAAAGAAAGATTTTTATATTTCCGAAAACAAATTTAACAATTTAACTGAAGCCGAACTGTTCAAATTAGCAAACCTGATACAAACACCATCTTATATTTCATTAACCACTGCACTTAGTTATTATAATATAACAACACAACAGCAAAGAAATTTCATAGAATCGATAGCACTTAAGAGATCAAAACGAAAGAAGATTGATAAAATTGATTTTGAATATATACTAATAAAAAAGATCCTATATTCCGGCTTTATTAAAAAGGATAAATTTTTCATTGCAATACCGGAAAAAGCATTAGCAGATTCTATCTATTTAACTTCTTTAAAAAGATATAACTGCGATTTTGAGGCTATAAATTTTAAGAAAATTGATAAAGAAAAAGTTACAAATTTTATAAAGGATACTAACTCAAGGACTAAAAATCTTTGGTCTGAATTATGCAAGACTTACAAAATTTAGAAGTATTGGAAATTGAGGTGCTTGATTTATTAAACAGCTCCAGAGTTTTAGATAAACTCTTTTTCGGCGGCGGCACTATGCTACGCTTGTGTCATAATCTTAATAGGTATTCAACCGATATTGATTTTTGGCTAGAGCCCTCTTCCGATTCTAAGTTAATTTATAAAACAATTAGTTCCACATTATCCGACAACTACAAGATATTGGATTCTGCAAACAAAAGATATACATTGTTATATGAATTTCGTTCCGACAAAGTAACGCGCAATTTAAAAATAGAAATTCGAAAAGAGCAAACCGCTTTTGAATGGGAAAGAAAAATCGCATTTTCAAAATTCAGCAACAAGCAGGTAATGGTAAAAGGGCTAACACTAAACCAGATGATGAAGAATAAAATCGAAGCACTTTTCTCTAGAAAAATAATACGAGACTGTTTCGATATTGAATTTCTCTTAATGCGTGGAGTTTGTTTACCCAATGACAGATTAAAACTTGAAAATCTTCTTAGAATATGCGGAGCCTTCAATCAAAGAGATTTTAAAGTTACACTGGGTTCCGTTATCGAAAAAACTGAGCGGGAATATTACATCGAAAACGGATTTAGATTACTAAAAGAAGAAATTCTAAAATTACTAAATCAATTATGAGTTTTAATTAAACAAAAGATAAAGATATATGATAAAAAAGCATTCAACCGGCTGCCCGGGTATTATAATATCTCTCTTAACCTTTATATTCATTCTTATAAGTTTGCGTTATTTTGATAGTGCTATTGCGGAAAGCGTTATAAACATACTTCGCTCAATTCGTCCGTTACAGCGAGCTACAAAACATATCCCGGATATTTTACCGGACCTGGTTGCTATCGGGACAATACTAATGTGGATAATTTATTTCTTTCGAAAACATAAAGGAATAAATGATGCTATAACAAAGTTCCTTCTTATTGCTGCAACCACTTTGCCTGTATCTTATATAGCTAAAACCTTTTTTAAATATGTGTTTGGAAGAACTGGACCCAGAGACTGGCTTATTTATAAATATTCTCTGAAGTTTCATTGGTTTCATAGCGGCAGTTTTCCATCCGGCCATATGACTGTTTTTGCGGCATTTGGTGCAGCAGTTTTATTTTACTTTCCACAATACCGCCGGCAGGTTATAGCTTTTTTAATTTTGTTGGGAGCAGCCTTAATCGGAACAGACTATCATTTTTTAAGTGATGTTATTGCAGGAACTTATTTAGGATTTGTTACTACCTGTGCTGTACGATTTATATTTGGAAAAATGGAAGTCGAGATTTGAGTTCTGCCATGTTTGAGATGCTTTTCTTTTAATTTAGTTCATTTTTAGATATATTGAACGCTTAATTTAGGAAATATATGGCTTCATTAAATCTACTTTTTATTGGTGATATTGTAGGCAAACCCGGTTTAAGCTTAGTTCAAACATGGCTGCCCAGCTTAATTCAAAAATATAAAGCCGATCTCGTTGTAGCTAATGGTGAAAATGCTTCCGATGGAAAAGGATGTACAGAAAAAGAAGGTAAAATTCTTTTAGAACTCGGGGTACATGTTATTACAGGAGGAAATCATACCTGGGACAAACATCAATCCCAGGATTATTTGAAAAAAGAACCGAGAGCTTTAAGGCCGATTAACTATCCTAAAGGTACATACGGAAACGGACACATTATTGTTGAAACTAAAAAAGGAAAAGTTGCGGTTATAAATATGCAGGGAAGAACTTTTATGGCTGCCATAGATTGCCCGTTCCGGACATCCGATTGGATACTTGCAAGGTTAAAAAATGAAACGAATATGATTTTTATAGATTTTCATGCAGAGGCTACTGCCGAAAAACTTGCAATGATTAGTTATCTTGACGGCAAGATAAGTGCTTTGGTAGGCACTCACACTCATATTCAAACTGCAGATGAAAGAATTTATCCGAACGGAAGCGGATATATTACCGATGTTGGAATGACCGGACCTTACGAATCGGTAATAGGTATGAAAACTCAAGCAGCAATAAACCGCTTCCTGTATCAAACTCCTCAAAAATATGAAACCGCAGAAAATGATGTTCATTTAAGCGGAATGTATTTTAAGATTGATACCGAATCCGGTAAAACAACAGAGCTTGAAAGAATAATTTTTCCGGACTTTATTACAAAGGCCGAACAGAAGAATGGTTAATTCCCCTTTACCAAGAATAGATACCGACGAGGAACTAAGAAATTTCTTGCTGCCGTATTCACGATTAAGCAAAGGAGAAATTTGGGAAGATCATTTGAACGGGCATAAAGTTGCATGTCTTGATGCTACGGATAAATTTTCAGTTCAAAAATTATTAAATAATGAAAAAGCAGTTCTCGCAATTCACGATCCGCCTTATAATTTTGTTGCATTTGAGGAGCGGGAAGCCGATATGTTTGTTAAATGGTGCGGCAAATGGATAAAAAATTCATACGATTATCTGGCAGAAAATTCATCCTTATATATTTGGCTTGGCGCAGATCAGAATAATAATTTTCAGCCGTTTGCAAATTTCATATTAATGATGAACCAAAGCGGTTTTAAATCCAGAAGTTTTATTACAATGAGGAATCAGCGTGGTTACGGTACACAGCAAAATTGGATGTCCATACGCCAGGAACTTCTTTATTATATTAAGGGCAAACCTGTTTTTAATATAGATGCCGAATACACTGATATTCCGAAAATATTAAAAGGGTATTATAAAGTTGTGAATGGGAAGGAAACAGAAAACTTTGAACGAAGTAAATCGGAATTTATAAGAGCAGGAAATGTGTGGGTAGATATTCAGCAGGTATTTTACCGAATGGAAGAAAATGTCAACGGCTGTTATGCTCAGAAACCGCTAAAAGCTATTGATAGAATTATTCTTTCCGGGAGCAATAAAAATGATCTCATCATCGACTTTTTTGCGCATTCGGGAGCAACACTTCTCTCATCGGAAATAAATGAAAGACGTTGTTTTACCATGGATATAGATCCTATTTATTGCGAAATTTCGATTAGAAGATTGGAACATTTTAGAAACACCGGAAAGAAAGGCTGGCAGAATTCAAATCCGTTTGCAGATGAAATTAGAAATGATGAAAAGCTTAGAAATTATATTTCTGAAAAATACGGTTATACTCTTGAGAGGCAAAATCAAAATATAAATTTATTCGAAAGGTAAAATATTAAAATAACAAAATTTTGTTACTTTGAGAGACTTTGTGTTCAACTTAGTGATACTTTGTGATCTTTTTTCGGTTTCACAAAGTCATACAAAGTAAGCACAAAGTATTGCTAAAAAATTAAGAAAATCTTAATTCGATTGTACAAAATATTAAGTAAAGAAAAACAAGGATTACAAACAAATATGATTTTATTAGATGGTAAAAAAATAGCTTCGGAAATAAAAGAGGAATTAAAAAATGAAATTTCAAAATTAGCTGAACAAGGTAAAAATGCACCCGGATTAGTTGCCATATTAGTTGGAGAAAATCCTGCTTCCGAAATTTATGTAAAAAGTAAAGCTAAGGATTGTGCTGAAATAGGAATGAAAAGCAAAGTAGAAAAATTAAGTAAAGATATTTCGGAAAAAGAATTATTGGACTTAGTAGAAAAATATAATAATGACGATGATTATCACGGAATATTAGTGCAACTTCCTCTACCAAAGCACATATCGGAAGATAAAGTGATTGAAGCAATTTCCCCTAAAAAGGATGTTGACGGATTTCATCCCGTAAGTGTTGGAAATTTGGTAATCGGAAAAGAAACTTTTGCTTCATGCACTCCGGCCGGTATTCAAGAATTGTTAGTTAGATACGGAATAGAAACTAAAGGCAAACATGTAGTGGTTTTGGGAAGGAGTAATATTGTCGGAAAGCCGATTGCAAATATAATGCTTCAGAAAAAAGAAGGTGCAAATTCTGTTGTTACTATTTGTCATTCCGCTGCAAAAAATTTATCCGACTATACAAGGCAGGCAGATATATTAATTGCGGCAATCGGTCGCCCGCAATTTGTAACGGCAGATATGGTAAAAGACGGAGTTGTAGTTGTTGATGTCGGTATAAATCGTATTGAAGATAAAAACGCAAAAAAGGGTTACAGAATTGTAGGCGATGTGGATTTCGAAGGAGTTGGTGTTAAAGCCTCTTATATAACTCCTGTGCCTGGTGGAGTCGGATTAATGACTCGCGCCATGCTTCTTAAAAATACATTTAAAGCATATTTAAATTACGGGAAGTAAAATGGATAAGACATTACCGGAAAAGGAAATATCCAGGGAATTCTTAGAAAAAACTTTGCATGAATTCTACTGTAAGGATGAATCATGTAAAGGCTGGGAAACAAATGTAGTAACACAGCCGAAAGCAATTAATCATATTGTCGGAGCCGGTGCTGAAAGAATAGCCGCAGGTCTTGGTATCGGTGAAGCTTTACCTGATAAAGGACTTGCAAAAAAAATTGATCATACTTTACTCAAGCCGGAAGCTACGCCGGAAAGTTTAAAATCTCTTTGCGAAGAAGCTAAAAGATTCGACTTTGCATCTGTTTGTGTTAATCCATGCCATGTTTCTTTATGCCACAGCATGCTAAAGAATACGGATGTCAAAGTATGTACGGTTATTGGATTTCCGTTGGGCGCTAATACTACGGAAACGAAAAGATTTGAAGCGGAACAAGCCATTAGGAACGGTGCTCAGGAAATCGATATGGTGATAAATATAGGTCAGCTTAAAAGCGGAAACTACAATTATGTTTTTAATGATGTTAACCAGGTAGTGCTGGCAGCTAAAAAATACGGTGCGGTTTGTAAGGTAATTCTGGAAACTGCTTTGCTAACAGACGAAGAAAAAGTAAAAGCTTGTTTAATATGTAAAAAAGCAGGCGCTGATTTTGTAAAGACATCTACCGGTTTTAGCAAAGGCGGTGCAACTGCCGGCGATGTAGCTTTAATGAGATATGTAGTAGGAAGTGCAGTTGGTGTTAAAGCTGCAGGCGGAATAAGATCCCGCGAAGACGCCGATGCTATGATTGCAAGCGGTGCGGACAGGATTGGGGCTAGCGCAAGTGTTAAAATAATGCTGGGTGGAAAAAGCGAAAGCAATTATTGAATTTGCTATGATTTTAGATATTATAATTACAAATTCGGACGACGGTTGTACTGCCGAAATCCCAAGCTTAAAAGGATGCGAATGCTGGGCTCATGATGAAGATACCGCAATGGATAAAATTTTAGAACTTGCATCATTTTACTTAAAGACAGACGTAAAGAAATTTAAAGTAGATAGAGCAAGGAAAAATAAAAACAGGATAGTTTATAAATTAGTTTTTAATAAAAGCAGTTAGTGAGAGCTTTTAAAACAGATAAGAGATTACAGAAAATAATTTCCGTTGCACGTGCACGGCAAAAATCATTGCGAATTGTTCTCGAAAATATTCATGATTCTCATAATGTTGGCGCAATATTTAGGACATGCGATGCTGTTGGAATTACAAAAATAAATTTGGTTTACACTATAGAAAAATTCCCTCAAATTGGTAAAAAATCATCGGCGTCTGCTTTCAAATGGATTGAGAAAGAAAAATACAAAGATATTAAACTGTGCTTTGACAATTTGCACGATGAAGGATTTGAAATTTATGCCTCTTCAATCAGCAGTGAGGCAACATCTTTATATGAACTGGATTTAACAAAAAAGGCTGCAATAGTGTTTGGAAATGAGCATCGAGGTGTTTCGGAAGAAGCTGCAAAATTATCAGATAAAAAATTTATTATTCCAATGGTAGGAATGGTTCAAAGTTTGAACGTATCTGTTGCCGCTTCGGTTATTTTATATGAAGCTTTTCGGCAGAGAATGAAAAAAGGTATGTATGAAACGAGTGAATATTCAGAAGCGGAGTTAAATAAATTAATTGATGAGTGGTGTTCTAAATAAATATTTTATAAATGATCCAAGAATTTAACAAAGTTGAAAAAGTAAACGGAATTTTAAAACTCCCGGGAGATAAATCAATCTCTCACCGGGCTGTTATGTTTTCTTCTCTTGCAAAAGGCACTTCAAAGATTTATAACTTATCTAACGGTGAAGATGTTAATTCATCTAAAAAATGTTTTGAAATCCTTGGTGCTGAAGTTAAAGATTATGCGGATCATATAGAAATTACAGGCAAGGGATTTAAAGGATTTACAAAACCTTCTGAGCCGCTCGATATGGGAAACTCCGGAACTACAACAAGGTTAATCAGCGGTATACTTGCTGCTCAGAACTTTCCCACTATTCTTATTGGAGATCAGTCTTTGTCAAAAAGACCGATGAAAAGAATTACCACTCCCCTTTCAATGATGGGAGCAAGAATTGAATCCTCGACAAATTCTACGCTGCCGCTAAAAATTTTTCCGGTCGAAAATTTAATGCCGATAAGCTATGAGCTTCCTGTTGCAAGTGCCCAGGTTAAAAGTGCCGTTTTATTAGCAGGTTTACATTGCGAAGGGACTACTTCGGTAATAGAAAAAATCCAGACAAGAAATCATACCGAAAAAATGCTCGGATTAAAAATAAAAGTTAAGGGTTCAGGTAATATTGTTTTTGCATCAAAAGATGATTATCCCGTGCCAAAAGATTATGTTGTACCTTCGGATATTTCTACTGCTTCTTTTTTTATTGTGCTTACCTTACTAGCAAAGAATTCTACCTTAAAAATAAATGATATTTCACTGAACGAAACCCGGACAGGAATACTTGATGTATTGACAAAAATGGGAGCAAGGATTGAAATTGATAACAGAAGAAAAATTGCGGGAGAAGAATTAGGTGATTTAATTGTATACTCAAGTGAATTAAAAAATATTACAATCCCTGCAGATATAATCCCTAATATAATTGATGAAATTCCAATTCTGGCTATAGCAGGCATTTTTGCGGAAGGCTCTTTTGAAATTAAAAATGCCGTCGAGTTAAGAGCAAAAGAAACAGATAGGATCAGTGCTCTTTGTTCAAATTTAAAGCCATTAGGATTATTAGTTGAAGAATATCCTGATGGATTATCAATTTCCGGTGCCATTAAAAATAAAAATATTTTATTTGAAAGTTACGGGGACCACAGAATTGCAATGGCCTTTGGAATTTTATCAATGCTATTGAAAGACGGCGGAAAAGTTAATAACTTTGAATGTGTAAGCATTTCAAATCCGAATTTTTTATCCCAGATAAATAAAATAATTAGGTAAAATATGGCTGAAGTAAATCTAAAGAATGTAACCAAAATTTATGAAGGGGGAAATGTTGCAGTTAAGGATATTAACATTGATATAAATGACCGGGAATTCGTTGTGCTGGTCGGCCCTTCCGGTTGCGGCAAATCTACCACATTAAGAATGGTTGCCGGGCTTGAAGAAGTCTCCGAAGGGGAAATATACATCGACGGGAAAATGGTTAATGATGTTTCTCCTAAAAACAGAGATATAGCGATGGTATTTCAAAACTACGCACTTTACCCGCATATGACTGTTTACGATAATATGGCTTTTGGGTTAAAGCTTAGAAAGTACGATAAAAATGAAATTAAGAAAAGAGTAACCGAAGCAGCAAAAATTTTAGAGCTTGAAGATTACTTAAATAGAAAACCGAAGGCATTGTCCGGTGGGCAAAGGCAGCGTGTTGCCGTTGGAAGAGCAATTGTAAGAAAGCCGAAAGTATTTTTATTTGATGAGCCTTTAAGTAATCTTGATGCAAAGCTTCGTGTTCAGATGAGAACTCAAATATCCAAGCTGCACCAAAATTTAAATGCTACAATGATCTACGTAACGCATGATCAAACGGAAGCTATGACGATGGGCGATAAAATAGTAATTATGAAAGACGGAAATGTCCACCAGATTGATAGTCCTCTTAATTTGTACAACTCCCCTGTCAACAAATTTGTTGCCGGTTTCATAGGCAGCCCTTCTATGAATTTTCTAGAAGGTAAAATAACAAACGGAAACGGGCTTGCTTTTATAAGTAAAGATAACGGACTTTCACTGAAACTTAATTCTTCTTATAATAATCAATTAAAAAATTATGTTAATAAAAACATAACCGTCGGTATTCGTCCTGAAGATATTTACGATGAAGTTTCTTTAAGCAATCAGCCCGGTTATGAAACAACCGATGTTAAACTGGATGTTGTTGAACCGATGGGTAATGAAATTTTTCTATATTTTTATATAGATAATATCCAATTCGTTGCACGCGTTCCTTCTAAAGAAGTACCGCGTACCGGGCAGCAGAAAAGTTTGGTAATAGATACATCCAAGCTGCACTTTTTTGATTCGGAAACCGAGAAGTCAATCAAATAATTATGTTACAAGACAATTACTTGATGTTCGAATTTGTTAATAGCAACTTCATCAAAAATATTTTTTAAAAAATTCAGACTGTACTTGTTTACAAAGTAAATAAAATTTAATTCACGCTCCTGCAAAGTTGAATTCGGGTAAACAAGGTGGGATACTTTATCTACCTGTCTTAAAGTTGTTTCATGTTTTCTTTTTTGTGCTTCAATAGCTTTCTCTTTTAGTACTTCAAGATCGTGGAAAATTTTCTGCTTGTATTTTGTCCCGGCATCGCTGATTGTTTTATCAAATTCGAATAGTTTTTCTTTTAAGTGGTCGAATGCTGCTTCTATTTGATTAAATGAATTTGAAAATATTTCATCAATTGATGTTTTGGAAATAGTTTCTATAATTTTCTGCTTTACTTTTTCCGGATCTATTAAAAGTTCAGGTATATTTATATCGTATTTCTCAATGATGGAATTTATGTTCTTTTCAATAATTGTAACCGAAGACCTTGGATAGATAACCGGCGGCTGAATATTATAAAAATCATAAAGCGGCATTACCTGTGCAAAGTATGAAATCTCGCTCGGGCCTCCCACATAAAAAGCAGTAGGAAGGATATAGTCCTGGCAGATAGGCCGCAGCAAAACATTGGGACTGAAATTTTCAGGTTCCTTTTCAACAGCATCCATTAGTTCTTCATAAGTAAATTTTTTCCTTTTTCTTTTTAGCCTAAATTCATTCTCAACAGGTTCAATTAAAAATCTTCCTTCTTCATATTTGTAAAATAGATTTACCGGCTGCACCTTTACCTGTGCATGATAAACCTCTTCAAGTTGAGCCGAAACATGAACTAGTTTTTCGGTATGCTTTCTAAAATCAGTAATTTCATTTTTGAAGACGGGCTTTAAAAGTTCTTTGAATTCCCTATCCTGAGGATCTAATAGCAACAAACCATATTCATCAAACAACCGGAAAATTAATTCTCTAAAAGATTGTTTAAACGTCTTGCCTTGACTGTAGAATGCTTTTATCTCCGAAAGTAAGGGCTGTGTATACTCGGTATTCCGTAAGCTGTTTTCCAAATCGGAAAAGAAAGAATTGAGTGAGTCTTCAAAAACTATATTCCCGACACTACCTTTATTTTCATCTTCGGCAAGTTCATCTGAATAAGAAATTTTTACAACTTCATTGTCGGAATTTATAACATTCGTTTCTCTTACTTCGTTAAAATCATGATCATCACCTTCCAGCCAAAAGATCGGCACAAATGAATAATCATCATATCTTTCGGAAAGAAAAGCACTGAGTTTAATTGCAGTTATTATCTTATAAATAGTATACATTGGACCGCCCAGTATACCTAGTTGCTGCCCGGTAACAACCGCAAGCGTGTTCTTATTCTGTATTGAATCTAAATTCTTTTGTGTTTTCAATGAAGGATTATTATCACGGTATTGATTAGATAAAATTGACGAAAGTTTTTCTCTAAATTCCGAATGTGACTCTGCAACCTTTTTGAAAATATTTAAGTACTCTTCTTTATCTCTAAAATTAGTTTTATAAAAACCTTTTACATTTCCGAATTCATACAAATAATCGAGGAACAAATTTTGATTTCCCGGAATATCGCTAAAGTTTATATACATTGCCTCTCCACTTGATTTGAAATATAGTGTCAAAAGTAACAAAAAGAAAAATTGATACCAATAATTTATTAAATTATGAAGAATTACACTTAATATAATTAGGTATCTTAAATCACATCCTGTTATTATTAAAAAATTTTCTTGATGAATTAACACTTAAATCTTTATTATTTTTAGTTATAAATTGTTTATAAGAGTTTAAATAAAAAGAACTTATTTTGGAATTTAGTTGTTGGAAATAAATATCTTTAAATATTTAACCATCGGAAGAGTAATAAACGCAAAAAAAATAATTTTATCTTTTATTGTATCCAAAATTTTGCGAAAGCCTGTTGTGTGGGGTATGCCTGTTTCCTATTCTATTGAGCCGACAAACCATTGTAATTTAAAGTGCCCTGAATGTCCTTCCGGCCTTGGAGAATTAACCCGCCCGTTAGGTCTTCTTAAATTAAATGATTTTAAAAATCTGATTAACCAAATTGAAAATACGGCATTTTATGTACAGTTGTTTTTTCAAGGCGAACCTTATATAAATAAAAATCTTCCGGAAATGATTAAATATGCTCGGAGTAAAAATATATATGTTTCTATTAGTACCAACGGACATTTTATTACGAAAAAGAATGTCGATTATGTTTTGGAAAATGCTCCCGATAAATTAATCTTTTCGATTGACGGTCTTGATGAGACCACTTATCAAAATTATCGTGTGGGAGGTACTTTTAAACAAGCTGATGAGGGTTTGAAATTATTAACAAGAAAAAGAGACGAACTAGGTCGTAAAATACCTTTCATAGAACTTCAGTTTATAGTTATGAAGCAGAATGAGCATCAAGTTGAAGAATTACTTAAATACGGCAAAGAAAACGGTGTCGACAAAATTACTTTGAAAACGATGCAGGTGAGTTCATATGAAAATGCAATAAAATTTTTACCTGAAAATCCAAAGTTTAGGAGATATATAATTGAAGGCAAAAGTATAAAAGTAAAAAGCAATCTGAAGAATCACTGTTTTGCGCTTTGGCGAACTTCGGTTATTACATGGGATGGTAAAGTAGTTCCTTGCTGTTTTGATAAAGATGCAAACTTTACTTTGGGAATTCTTAACGGAAAATCTTTCGATGAGATTTGGCGCTCGAAAGAATATATGCAATTCCGAAAGAAAATTCTTAATAACAGAAAAGGCTTAAGTATGTGCAACAACTGCACTGAAGGATTAAAAATTAATATAATGAAGATTGAGAGTTAATCTTTAGAAGATATTTGCGGAAAGGGAGAGATTCGAACTCTCGGTACCCGTAAAGGTACACACGCTCTCCAGGCGTGCCAGTTAAACCACTCCTGCACCTTTCCGAAACTGCGGAAATTTTTGATCCAACCAGGCTCTTCCTTGACCTGATTTTAAAAATTTCTCTCTTTTCAAAGCTTCTGTTTTTGAAGAAAATGCTTCTTCATGAATTATTTTCCAAGGGATTCCTCCCTTTGTAAATTTATTACAACCTCTATTATGTTCACTAAATCTCTTTATTACAATAGCTGTTGAACCCACATATCTCTTTTGTAATTTATTGCTCCATAGGACGTATATATAATACATCTTTTTACTCTTCAATAAACTGTGCCAGTTTCCGCCTTTGGCGGATCAGCCTTTGGCTGAAAACCACTCCTGCACCTTTCCGAATTTGGAAAGCTAATATAAAAATTTCGGTTTACTTTAACAAAGGATATCGATTTATAAAATAAAAAATTTGGCTGATAGATAAAGGTTAAGTAAATTTGCACTTAATATTTTGTTGGGTTTGATATAATAATTTTTAATATAATATATAACCGACCAGCAGAATTAGGTATTCTACCGAATAAACCGGAGAGATGCTAGAGTGGTTGAATAGGCTGGTCTCGAAAACCAGTGTAGGGTTTATCTCTACCCAGGGTTCGAATCCCTGTCTCTCCGCTAGAATAATAATGCTATGCACATAGATATAGTTTGGTAAGTACAAACTTGCTATTTCTTATTATAAATCTGCAATACAAAGTTTTTAAAATTATATTCGGAACTTCATCTCCTATCCGGTCGAGTGTTTGTTACAACATCGTTAAAATAATCAAACTATTGACTATTGAATTCATTTACTAAAATTTCAAAACCTTCCGCTCACACTGCTTCTACAACTTTACCACGCCCTATCTTGTGTCCAATCAAACCGTAAAAACCTACATAAGAATATGCAATTAAAGGAACTATGTAAGCAATCTGTAGTCCGCCTAAATCGGCAATATGCCCCATTAACGGGGGTAACAACGCACCGCCGAGTATTGCCATTACAAGGAGTGAAGATACCTGGCTCTTTAATGCACCGGTACCTTCCAATGCAAGTGAAAATGTATTAGACCACCCGATAGAAGAAAATAATCCCACGCCAACAACGCACCACATAGAAACTTTACCGCCTGCTATTATTGTAACTACTAACAAGGCTACTATTGTTCCCATAAATATTGTAAGTGAACGTGCTGCATTCGATTTGCCGAACTGAAACATCAGCCAGCATAAAAATAATAAGGGCAAATAATCTACTACTACGCTAATACCTCTTAATGCAAAAATTACTAGAAAGCCAAGTATCGGAATGCCTGCAAGTAATAACTGTTTGGTTAAAGGTTTCATCTCGCTCAATTCTACTGCCCCCATAAATCGCCCCATTAACATCCCTCCCCAAAACAGTGCAACATATTTACTTGCTTCTACCGCTGTTAATCCAGCTATACTATGTTGTCCTAAAAAATTAATTATAGAACTGCCCATCGATACTTCTCCCCCTACATACATAAATATTGCTATTATACCTAGATTAACATGAGGAAATTTTAATGCTCCCGCTCCTTTTACTATTTCTCCTTCTCCTATACTCGGCAAATTGATAAAGAAGAAGATTACAGCAAGAAGCAGGAAGACAATACAAAAAGCAAGGTAAGGAATTTTTACTGATTCGGCGCCATGCATCCCGGCATTGTTAAAATATTGAAAGATTAAATATCCGCCTATTAACGGTCCAATGGTTGTACCGACCGAATTAAAGCCTTGCGCAAGATTTAATCGGCTTGAAGCTGTCTTTTCAGGTCCTAAAATAGTTACATAAGGATTTGCAGCTATTTGAAGCATCGCAAAACCAAGTCCTACTATAAACAATGCTACCAGAAATAAAGGATATGATGTTATACTTGCCGCAGGCCAGAAAAGTGCACTTCCCAAAGCAGAAATTAACAGACTAATTACAATACTGTTTTTGTAACCAATCTTTGCAATCGGATCGCCGGTAGTTACAGATATTCCAAAATATATAAGCGAACCGATAAAATAAGCACCGAAGAAGGCAAACTGAACAAGCATTGCTTCAAAATAATTTAATGTAAATGCTTCCTTAAAACGAGGAATTAAAATATCATTCCACACCGTCATAAATCCCCACATAAAGAAGAGCGTTGTCATAATAGCAAACGGTCCCTTGTAACTTTGTTTGTTATTTTGCCGTA
>JBJKQP010000068.1:0-28945 GCA_046705105.1 Ignavibacteriaceae bacterium
AGCTTAAGCCTATTACATATTCCGCCTGAGGCATATCGTTTTTAGCTGCAATTAAAAAATAATTAAATGCTTTGAAGGGATTCCATTTTACCCCCCAGCCGTTATTTAACATTACTCCGTAATTATAGCATGCACCGGGTAAATTATGTTCAGCAGCTTTGTGTATCCAGTATGCAGCCTCAACCGTATCTGCCGGAAAACCTCTTCCCAACATATACCTAATTCCCAATTCATGCTGTGCAAGCGGATTCCCTGCTTTGGCTTCTTTAAGAAGATTGAAATGCTGCCAGAGTTCATACGCTAGGTCCGGGCGGTATAATGTAAATGCTCGTTGTTCCGGCCTGTTTTTTTTGAATGCAAGACTTGATGTAGTATCCTGAGCTAATGATTTGGGAATAAGTCCTATAACTATTGCTGCTATAAGAAATAATATATATTTTTTTTTAGCTTTCAGAAGTAATCTCACTATTATTTTATATTATTTAGACAATTAAGTTACTAATTAGATTTCATAAAAACTTTGTTGTACAGCGTCAAATCCCGCCGAAATCGATTACTATTTTAAACTTTTCGAGAGAAGCCGGATGCTGAACCAATTAGACGGAATAAATACCTATTCGGTTTAATTATCAATAAGAGAAAAGAATTTTATCCGTTTATCATGCAAATTTAAATTATTTTACTTTTATTTAACCATACAAAAAAAATTCTATAAAGTTCCCGTTAATCATTTTTAAGTTATTTTGCAAAAACATTAAGGGTTGAGTTTCATTATGAAAAAAAGTACTACAATAATTTCGCTATTAATAACTATAATTATTACTTCAGCTATTTATTTTACTTTTTATAGAGATGTTCATTTAACAGCGGGATTAAAAGTTAAGTATGATAAAAATGAAATTAAACAGAAAGCTCAGAAACTGGTAAGTGAATTAAATATACCCGTAAACGGATATAGAATTTCAACAAAGCTTGAATCCAATAATGGTTTGATAAAACAGACAGAGGAAATGTTCGGGCATAAAAAGGGGAATGATTTGCTAAGGAATTACCTTCCCGGCTATTACTGGAAAGTAACCTGGGTATCATTGAATTCTTCAAATATTAGTATCAGCAGCGGCTCAGAAAATGAAAAACAAAACAGTAAACCCTTTATAGAAGTTCATTATAATAATAACGGAAATTTATTAGAACTCCGTTGGGCTATAAATGATTCGACTGCATTACCGGCGGTTTCATCGTTACAAGCAGGGGAAAAATTAGAGAAATTTCTCTCCCGTTTTGGCACTGTAATCAAACAATCAAATAATACTATTAAAAACGACACTGTAAAACCTTTCGACATTTCGTTTATAACATATTCAAATGATACGTTAAATTTTGTATCCGAAAAAAAGATAGAACTTCTTCGAAGAACGGATTATCAATATTCGTGGGAGGGAAATTCATCTTTATTAAACGATAAAATAAATATGGAGCTAACCGTTTCAGGCAAAGATATCTCTAATTTTAAATTAAATTATAAAATTCCGGAAAAATATACCGAAAATAATTCCGGTATTTACCAGACTTCGCTAAATATAATTTTCTATTTTATAATGATAATACTAATAGGGATTTTTGCATACAAAAAAATAAAAGCTTACGAAATAGGTTTTAGACTTGCCTTTATTTTAACCATCCTGGTTTCCGTAACTTTCGGCTTGAATATTTATAACAGCATTTCGGAACCGCTTGGCTGGATTATTTTATTACCCGTCGGGTTCGGAGTATTGTTTTACGGCGGTTCATTCTTAATTACCTGGGCAGTAAGTGAAACAATAACCAGGGAAGTATGGAAAGAGAAATTTTTATCATTGGACTTATTAACAAAAGGTTCCATTAATCATTCGAAAGTAGGAACGTCAATATACAATGGTTTAAGTGCAGGTTTTTTACTTACCGTAATTTGGCTTATTCTACTTTTTATAGTTCAATCATTTACTAGCATCTGGAATGCTTCTTATGATAACATACTGCTTTCCTCTATCAATTCTTCCAGTCCCGCTTTGCAAATTCTTTTTAAAAACATACCTTCATCTTTTTTCCTTTGTGCCGTCTTTTTCAACTTTACTTTTACCGGCATGAGAAAAAAATTCAACTCAATTGCTTTTCTTTTAATTTTTATAGGAATTTTTTGGGGATTTGTTAATTCTAACGGTATTTACCCGTTGTATTTAGGAATTATTATTGAAATAATTATCGGGATTACACTTGTAGCGATTTATTATAAGTTTGATATTCTAACCACTGCAATTGCATTAATTTCTTTCCAGTCAATTACATCAGGATTATCGCTTTTTAGTACAGGTCATATAACTTATATAGATTCAGGATATTTTTTGATAGGAATATTTGTAGTGATTTTGGCCTGGGCAACGTATGCACTTCTTTCTAAAGATGAAAATGTTGAACTGGAAAAATTAACTCCCGCATTTGTAGAGAACATAACCGAAAGACAAAGGCTCCAGCGAGAACTCGAAATTGCAAGGGATGTACAGACAAGTTTTTTACCGAGGAAGGACCCTGAATTCCCCGGTATAGAAATAGTTTCCAAATGTTTGCCTGCATTCGAAGTCGGCGGAGATTATTATGATTTTATTATTCATAGTGAAAATAAAATAGGAATAATTGTTGGAGATGTTTCCGGTAAAGGAACCCAGGCTGCTTTTTATATGACACTAACCAAAGGATTTTTAAAGGCGCTTGCAAATAAATACGATTCTCCTTCCGGGTTTTTAAGTGAAATGAATATATTGTTTTATGAGAATGTTGAACGGGGTACTTTTATCAGTATGATTTACGGTATTTTTGATATTAAAGAAAAAACTTTAACTCTGGCAAGAGCCGGTCATAATCCCGTACTTGTTAAAAAATCCGAAATAGGAAATATTGATGTATTGAATCCCACCGGAATGGCTTTGGGACTGGAAAAGGGGAATGTATTCAAGCAAACCATTAAAGAAGTTAAAATTGATGTTGAGCCTGGAGACATTTTTGTATTTTATACGGACGGCTTTACGGAAGCAATGAATAAAAAGAAAGAAGAATACGGCGAAGATAATTTAATTAACTCAATTGAATCCAACGGAAATCTAAGTGCAGATGAACTCTGCCGAAAAATATTCTCGGATGTTAGTACTTTTACTAAAAAGGCTCAACAGCATGATGACATGACCCTAGTTGTTGCCAAAATCAAGAATTGAATAATAGTTTCATAAATCGATAATTTCCTTTTATATTGGAACCTTAGTTAAATTCATTTTAATTATAGATCTAAAATAAAGAGGAAGGAAATTGTGGCAAAAATATCTTTCCGAAATTGTCTGTTGAATGGAAAAATTTTATTTGGGGAAAGAAGTATAAAATATTTGTAAAAAAAATTTTAGAATTGAACTATTTTCGCTTTACTTAAATTGAATTTAGCCTCTTTAAATTCTATATTTGGAAAACAGAAATAGAAAGTATGATCCCCAGGAAAAAAGTCAAGTATATCTTTGTTACAGGCGGTGTTGTTTCCTCTTTAGGCAAAGGAATTACTGCCTCCTCTCTTGGTCTTCTTCTTAAACAGCGCGGATTTAAAGTAACCGTCCAAAAATTTGATCCTTACATAAATGTTGATCCCGGGACGATGAACCCGTTTCAACACGGTGAAGTTTATGTAACGGACGACGGCGCCGAAACCGATTTAGACCTTGGCCATTACGAACGCTTTTTGGATGTAAGCATGTCTAAAGCGAATAATACAACAACGGGCCTGGTTTATAACGAAGTTATAACAAAAGAAAGAAGAGGCGACTATTTAGGAGCTACGGTACAGGTTATCCCTCATATAACGGATGAAATTAAACAAAGGATGACAAAACTGAGTGAACTCGGCGATTACGATGTTATTATCAGTGAAATCGGCGGGACAGTCGGCGATATCGAAAGCCTTCCGTTTATGGAAGCCATGTGGCAATTAATGCTTCAATTCGGAAGAAAAAATACAATGAACATTCATGTTACACTTGTGCCTTATATTGCATCGGCCGGCGAAGTAAAAACAAAACCGACACAGCATAGTGTAAAAAATCTTTTGGGACTCGGCATACAGCCCGATGTATTAATTTGCCGTTCCGAAAAAAAATTAAGTAAAGATATAAGAGATAAAATAGCTCTCTTTTGTAATGTAGATTCCAGGGCTGTTATTTCTGCATACGATTGCTCTTCTATTTATGAAGTTCCTCTGGTTTTAAATAAAGAAAAATTAGACCAGCTTGTAATTAAAAGATTTCACCTTGCTGATAGAAAAATAAAACTGGACGATTGGGAAAATCTTGTTTCCAAAATAAAGAATCCGACAAAAACCGTTGAAGTAGCTCTTTGCGGTAAATATATAGAACACAGGGATGCCTATAAAAGTATTATGGAAGCTTTTGTTCATGCAGGTGCGGTTAATAATGCAAAAGTTATAGTTAAAGAAATTAGTGCCGAAGCGTTGGAAACCGAGGATCCCAAAAAACTGCTTGAAGGAATTAACGGTCTTTTAGTAGCACCCGGCTTCGGTGAAAGAGGAATTGAAGGTAAAATTAAAGCCGTTCAATATGTTAGAGAAAATAATATTCCCTTTCTAGGTATTTGTCTTGGTATGCAATGTGCCGTAATAGAGTTTGCCAGGAATGTTTGCGGATTACCGAGAGCACACAGTTCCGAATTTAAGAAGAATAGATTTAGCGTAATTGATCTTATGCCGGATCAAAAAAGCATTAAGAATATGGGGGCAACTATGCGGCTAGGTGCCTATCCATGTGTTATTGAACCCGGTACCAAAACAATGGAAGCATATAAAATAAATCATATTTCTGAGCGGCATAGACATAGATACGAATTAAATAATAAATATAGAGCTACTCTTGTTGAGCACGGCATGGTATTAAGCGGACTTTCACCGGACAGAGAACTTGTCGAAATAATTGAACTTCCTAACCACCGCTGGTTCATAGGATGCCAGTTCCATCCCGAGTTGAAATCAAGAGCTACTCAATCTCATCCTTTATTTAGAGAGTTTGTTAAGGCTTCTTTGGAATATGCAGAAGAAAAAAATTCAACAAATCCGGGTAAATAGCCCTTTATATGTCTATAAAGAGCTTATTATAAATGATTATAAAAATTTTTATAACCAATTACTCAAGCAGAAAAGCATTTACCTAAACATTTCTCTTTTATTTGTTCTAGTCCTTTTTCCAATTAAAAATAATTTTGCCAAACCGGATCCGGGTATTATCAAATCGACTATTAAAGGATTGGAATTTTGTTACAACTTTGATTGGGTAAAGGCCGAAAAAGAATTTCAGGGAATTATTGATAAATTCCCGGATGATCCGCAGGGATATCATTACAAAGCAGGAATTTATCTTTGGCACTACTTAGGGAACCAGAATTTAAATGATTATAAACTTTTTATTGCAAATTCCGATACCGCTCTGGATAAAGCAAGGGAAATTCTGACAGAAGCTCCGGACAGCATAAGAATATTATATTTAATCGGTTCCGATTACAGTTATCGGGCAATTGCGTTTAGCAAAGCCGGAAAGTTCCTTGATGCTGTTTGGGCTAGTAAAAAATCCGAATCGTATTTAAGCAGAACTCTAAAATTAGATTCTACCTTTTATGATGCTTACTTAGGTCTAGGTCTTTATAATTTTGCAGTGGGGCAAATACCCGGTGCTTTCCAATGGGCTTTAAGCCTTGCCGGAATACACGGCAGTAAGAAACTAGGGCTTCAATTTATTAAGAAGGCTGCTACAAAAGGAAATATAGCCAGGGTAGAAGCAGAATATTATCTTTCCCAAATACTTACGGATTATCTGTTCGATTATAATGCTTCCGAACGGTATTTAAAAAACTTAGTTGTCAAATATCCGGGAAACCTTTTATTCGATTACTCTTTTGCGGTACTGAATATTAAAAAAAGAAAGTTAAATAATGCCGGTAAATATCTGGCAAGAATTTTGCAAAGCCGCGATACTTCATTCAAACAAATTAAATCTCTTTCTACATTTTTAATGGGAGACGTGTTTTACAGGAAAAATATGTTTGATTCGGCAGAAGTATATTATAAAGATTTTTTGGATACCGCACTTAATAATAATTATACCGGTATTGCAAGTTACAGACTGGCAATCTGTTATGAATTCGGAGATGACAGTACTGAAGCACTTAAATATTTTAAATCTGCCGGAAAAGGAAATATGGATATTGAAGATGATATTTATGCGAAGAGGAAAAGTAAAATTTATGTAAAACGACGGATGACCCCCGTTGAGCTTGATTTAATTAAGTATACGAACATGGTAGACAGCGGAAAGTATAAAATGGCCGTCGATTCTCTATCTGCCTTGCTTGAAAGAACAAAAGCCGATGAACTAGAAGCGGAAATATACCTGGAGTTAAGCGACGCCAGTTACCATTTAAATAATTATAAAGAAGCATTGAACTTTGCCGTTACTGCTAAGGTCTTAAACAACTTTAATGAAAAGTGGATTAAGCCGTTTGCCTGTTATTACGCCGCTAAGGCAGATAAATCATTGGGCAATGAAGAAGCAGTTAAAAGCTTTATTCAAGAAGCAGAAAAATACTCGGATTATGATTATCAAAAAAAGCTTCAAAACATGCTTTTTTCTTTAACCAGTACAAATTAAAAAAATCAATGTAATAATATAATTCTTACATTGATTATTTTTTAATATTTAACTAATTTTTATAATTTTTAAAGACAAACAAAATTTGAATATAGCAGTATTCGTATCGGGCAGAGGTTCAAACCTTAATGCTATTATTAATTCTCAAAAAGAACAGCAAAGATTTGAAGTTAAAACTGTTGTAGGTGATAAATTAAACTGCCCGGCATTTGAAATTGCAGAGAAAAATTTAATCCCTGTTTACAGTGTAGGATCCAAGGAAGGCTTTACTAGTTACACAGAGCTTGCCGAAATTTTCGATAAGGAAAAAATTGAGTTAATTGTTCTGGCAGGATATTTAAAATTGATACCTGTTGATTTTGTAAGTAAATATTCAAACAGGGTAATAAATATACATCCTGCATTGTTGCCGTCCTTCGGCGGAAAAGGGATGTTCGGAATAAATGTTCATAAAGCGGTTTACGAATCTTCGGCTAAAGTTTCCGGTGCTACCGTTCATTTTGTGGATTTTACTTATGATACCGGAAGAATAATAGCTCAAAGGTGTGTAGATATTTCCGGTGTAAAATCTCCTGAAGAAATTGCAGACCGCGTTTTGAATATTGAGCATGAAATTTTACCTTATGTAGTAAATAAATTTGCCGAAAATAAAATAAAAATAATTAATAACCGTGTGGTTGTATTAGATTAATAAAATAGAACGGATGATAAATTGAAAAAGTTAGCATTAATTAGCGTATCGGATAAAACAAATATTGTACAATTTGCAAAGTCTTTAAAGGAACTGGATTATGAAATAATAGCAACCGGTAATACCGCAAAGTTAATAAGCGATTCCGGTACCGCAGTAAAAGAAGTAAGCTCACTTACGGAATTTCCGGAAATTTTTGACGGGCGTGTAAAAACTCTTCATCCTAAAATTTTCGGAGGGATTCTTTTTAGAAGAGAAGATGAAGACGACAAAAAGGAAGCAGAGACAAATAAAATTATACCCATAGATATAGTTTGTGTTAATTTATATCCTTTTGTTAAAGTTGCGGAAAACCCAAACTCAAGCCTGGAAAATATAATAGAAAATATTGATATCGGAGGTCCTAGCTTAATTAGGGCTGCAGCAAAGAATTACAAATATGTTTCGGTTCTTACGGAGCCTGCACAGTACGATTCGTTTTTAACCGAATTAAAAAACGGAAATGTAAATGAAGAAACTCGAAGAGGATTAGCAGTAGCGGCTTTCTCGCATACTGCCCAATATGATACTTACATTTCAAATTTCCTGGAAAATAAATTTGGTATGGAACCAACTCACATTCGTATAAACGAACCTAAAGAAAAAGTATTGCGTTACGGAGAAAATCCACATCAAAAAGGTGTTTTATATGGCAGGTTCCATGATTATTTTGAAGTATTTCACGGAAAGGAATTATCTTATAACAATATTCTGGACTTAATTGCAGCGGTGGAACTAGTTGAGGATATGGGTGATTTGGCACCCTCTGAAATTGAATGTGCCTGTTCCATTATTAAGCATCAGAATCCGGCAGGTGCAGCTATAGGCAGCAGCCCTCTGGATGCCTACACACGAGCCCTAAAGTGCGATCCTGTTTCTTCCTTTGGAGGTATTGTTACATTTACTAAAGAAGTCGATGAAGCAACAGCCGAAAAATTAAACGATATATTTTTGGAAATAATCTCTGCGCCCGGTTATACCGAAAGTGCGATAAATATTCTTAAAAAGAAAAAAAATAGAAGGCTTCTTAAACAGCTTAAATCGGTTAGAGATGGTAAAGTAATTTTCAAAAATATTCCGGGAGGAGTTATTATGCAAGACGCCGACCGGGCTTTTCTAAATGAAAATGAATTAAAGACTGCCACAAAGAAGCAGCCTTCAAAAGAAGAACTGGATGACCTTCGTTTTGCATGGGTAGTTGCCAAGCATACAAAATCCAACGCTATTGTTTTTGTTAAGGATAAAGCAACATTAGGTGTTGGTGCCGGACAAATGTCGCGTGTTGACTCCGCTAAAATTGCGTTTATGAAAGCTCAGGAACATGGACTAAATCTTAAAAATTCCGTAGCTGCTTCTGATGCTTTCTTCCCGTTTGCAGACAGCTTGCTGGAAATTGTAAAATACGGTGCGACTTCTGTAATTCAACCCGGCGGTTCAATTAGAGACGGAGAAGTTATTGAGGCTGCCGATCAAAATAATATTTCTATGGTATTTACAGGTATAAGACATTTTAAACATTAAGAGGCTATATGGGGTTATTTGACTTTTTTTCTGCAGACATTGCTATTGACCTGGGCACAGCCAATACTTTAATCTATGTTAAAGGAAAAGGAGTTGTCCTGAATGAACCTTCTATTGTTGCTTTCGATAGAAATACAAAGAAGATTATAGCTTTGGGTAACAAAGCAAAAGAAATGCAGGGAAGGGAACATAAGGAAATTAGAGTTACACGCCCTATGCGCGATGGTGTGATTGCGGATTTTGAAATTGCCGAAGGCATGATTAGAGCTTTTATTAAAAATGTTAGAGCGGGTGCAATCTCAAGCAGAAGAGTTGTTGTGGCTGTACCCAGCGGTGTAACTGAAGTTGAAAAACGGGCTGTACGAGATAGTGCGGAACACGCCGGTGCAAAAGAAGTTCATCTAATTGCAGAGCCAATGTCCGCTGCTATTGGTATTGGAATTGACGTTGAAGCTGCAGTCGGCAATATGATTATCGATATCGGCGGAGGAACAACGGAGATAGCAGTAATTGCCCTTTCCGGTATAGTTAACGAAGAATCTATCCGTATCGCGGGCGATGAGATGAATTATTCCATTATGCAGTTCTTCAAAAAAAATCACAATATATTGATTGGTGAAAGGACTGCCGAAGCAATTAAATGTGAAGTGGGATCTGCAGTGCCTCTAAAAGAAGAAATTACAATTCAGGTGAAAGGAAGAGACCTGGTAGGCGGAATTCCCAAAACTACCGAAGTAAGCTCCGTTGAAATTAGGGAAGCATTAAACGAATCAATTGTACAAATAGTTGATGCGGTAAGGCAGTCGCTGGAAAGAACACCGCCGGAGCTATCTGCCGATATTCTTGATAGAGGTGTAATGATTACGGGCGGCGGTGCTTTATTGAAAGGGCTTGACGAGAGAATACGGATGGAAACAAATTTACCGGTGCATGTTGCCGAAGACCCTTTAACAGCCGTTGTTAGAGGTGCCGGAAAAGTTATAGATAATTTAAATCATTATTCAAAAGTTTTAATTCGTAACAGAAGATATTAATGATAAAATTTTTTACCCGTCTATGGGAAAATTTTAAAGAATATATTGTTCTGGTTGCACTTATTATAATAAGCCTAATTACACTTTCGTTAAATAACAAGCCTGCCGTAAAAAGAGTAAAGGCACTTGCTTTTGGAAGTTTTGCCGCTTTTACCTCCGTAATTTCCGATGTAATAAATACTGCTAACATTAGAAGCGAAAACGAAAGACTGCGCAAACTTAACGCCGAGTTAATGATGAGGGTAAGCGAGCTTAGAAAGTATGGAATAGAAAATTCCGAATTAAAAAGTCTTCTTGCTCTTAAGGATACAACAAAGTATCCGCTGATAGCTGCTTCGGTAGTTTCCAAGTCACTTTCAAGATCTCAAAGTACAATGACGTTAAATGTAGGCAGTGAAAACGGTGTTAAGCCCGGAATGCCTGTAATAAATGATTACGGCCTTGTAGGAATAGTGAATTCTACTTCAAACGATTTTTCAATAGTCAGAACATTAAAAAATATAGAGCTTAATTTAACTGTTAAAGATGAAAGAAGCCGGATTGACGGAATAATGAAATGGAACGGTTCCAACCTTGTTATTATAAACGTACCCAAAACATACGATGTTGAACCGGGAGATAGGATTATCACTTCCGGGTTAAGCTCTATTGTTGCGGTTCCGTTACCGGTTGGTGTTGTAACGGGAATCAGCAAAGTAGAAACAGGTATGTTTAATGAAGTTAAGGTAAAGCCTTTTGTTAACTTCATAAGAACCGAGCATGTTTTTGTTCTGGCAATTGTTGAAAGTAAAGAACTTGAAGGTCATCAATTAAATTTTTATAAACGGTAGTAAATGCGTTCGGATTATATCTTATCGATCCTTTTATTTTTCCCACTTCTTGTAATTCAGACAACATTGGGCCCCCTTATTTCCATACACGGAGTTGCTCCTGATTTAATTATTATATTGCTGGTTTATTATTCAATGCGTACAGGGCAAGTTTACGGTACGGTTCTCGGTTTTATCTATGGTTTATTTATTGATCTTATAACCGGTACATTGCTTGGAAGTACAATGATTTCCAAAACAATTGCCGGATTTATTGCCGGATATTTTTCCGGCGAAACCAAAAGAGATAATTATATAAAATCATATGTGTTCGTATTAATTGTTCTTCTCTGTTCGGTAGCGGATCTAATAATAAGTTCTCTCTTCTCCACAATTGACTTGAATACTAATATTTTAATGTTATTTTTTAATCAGGGAATTTTACCCGGAATTTATACTGCTATATTAAGTATTTTTGTGGTTATATTTTATCCGAATAGGATCATTAAGTGAGTACGAATAGATTTGCTTCTATACAGCGGAAGTCAATTTTTTATTTTATTATAGTTTCCAGCTTTGCTGTTCTGGGATTTAGACTCTTTCAAATGCAAATTGTCGAACATCAAAATTACAGCGAGCAGGCAGCCCAAAACAGTGTTAAGGCTGTAGTGCAGAATCCCTTAAGAGGTATTTTTTACGACCGTAACATGAATGTTGTTGTTGATAACGTACCTGCATATACACTTAGAATTACTCCCGCTTACTATAATAAAAAATTAACACCTCTGCTGGAAGCGGTTCTCGGTGTTAAACCCGGTTATATAAACAAAATATTAAAAGAGAATAGAGTTTATTCAAAATACATTCCTATTAGAATAAAAAGAGGAATTAGTTTTAAAGTAGTTTCATGGCTTGAAGAAAATTCCGAGTATTTGCCCGGCGTAGATTACATTGTTGAAATGCAGAGAGGATATCCTGCCGGAATTCGCGGTTCACATATGTTCGGTTATACAAAAGAAATTTCTCCTGCTCTTCTTAAAAAATACAAAGGCCTGTATAAACCCGGCGATTATATCGGGTACAGCGGCCTGGAAAAAAAATATGAGAAATATTTACGCGGTAAAAAAGGCTATGAGTATTTTAGGGTAGATTCAAGAGGTAGAATATTAGGGAGATATAAAAACGGGGCTGATGATATTCCTTCCGTAAAAGGAGATGACCTTGTCTTAACAATTGATACGGATGTTCAGAAGGCTGCGGAAGAAGCTCTTAAAGGCTACCGGGGAGCTGCTGTTGCAATAGTTCCCAAAACCGGTGAAGTGTTGGCTTTAGCCAGCGCACCGGATTATGACCTTAGCAAATTCTCATATGTTACTTCAAGAGAATATCTTGAAAAACTTTATAAAGACCCTGATCATCCTTTCTTTAATAGAGCAACTATGGGTGCCAATCCTCCAGGTTCTACATTTAAGATTATGGAAGCTGTCGCTGCTTTAAATTCTCATATTATTACTACTGCTACAACCGTTGATTGTAAAGGCGGACAAGTTTTTTACGGTCGTTATTTTAAAGACGATGCCGCACATGGTATTGTAAATGTTGTTAAGGCTATAGAAAAATCCTGTAATGTATTCTTCTATAATTTAATTTATAAAATAGGAATGAAAAGATGGGATGAATATGCAAGCAAATTCGGTTTCGGGCACTATACTCATATAGATCTCGGTGATGAAGTACCGGGATTTATTCCCACTCCCGAATATTACGTTAAAAGATACGGCCCAAACTGGCCTAAAAGCATTATGGCAAGTTTAGGAATAGGGCAGGGTGAAGTAAGTGTTACTCCTATACAACTTGCAAAATACTGTGCATTAATTGCAAACGACGGTGTAACATATACGCCGCATCTGGTTAGAGGTTATTTTAAAGACGGATCGAAAAAACTTGTTCGCTTTCATTATAAAAGAATTGATCTTGGAATTGACTCGAGTGTATTTAATATAGTTAAACGCGGAATGTATTTGGTTGTAAACGGAGCGGGCACGGCTGCAAACATTCGAACAAAGAATATTATAATTGCCGGTAAAACCGGAACAGCACAAAATCCTCGAGGTAAAAATCATGCATGGTTTATCGGTTTTGCGCCTTTTGATAATCCTAAAATAGCTGTTGCGGTTTTTGTGGAAAATGTGGGATTCGGTGCTACTTATGCGGCTCCTATTGCAAAGAAAATGATTGAGGCATACTTGGGAAAAAATAAACAAAAGGAAAAACTAATAATACCTCCGCCTCTGGCTAAAAATAATATTATCGGAGAGCCCGTTGCGAATTGATTACAAGTTAAATGATAAGTTCGATCTCGGACTTGCAATTCCTGCTCTAATACTATTTTGCATTGGACTTGCGGCAATTTACAGTTCTACTTTAAACAATCCCCATGCAAGCGGGAATTTTGAAAAACAAATAATCTGGGGAATAGGTTCCTTCATACTTTTTCTGGTTGTGTATTCAATTCCGACTACTTCTTTTAAAACTCTTGCCCTGCCGGCTTACTTATTTTCTTTGTTTTTATTAATTGTAGTTCTTGCTATAGGAAAAAGAATATACGGTGCTAAAAGTTGGCTGGGACTGGAAGGATTGGGATTCCAGCCTTCGGAACTTGCCAAGCTCTGTACAATATTAATGCTTGCTTCTTTCTTAAGCAGAAAGAATACAAATATTGATTCACTTAAAGATATAATTATTGCACTTGTAATTGGCTTTATACCTGTTGGGTTTATAATGATGGAACCTGACCTAGGAACATCAATTGTTTTTATTGGCTTAATTTTAGCAATGCTATTCTGGCGGGGAATTAGTTTGTTCGGTTTATTTGTTGTCCTTTCTCCCGGCATGACAGCTATTGCCTCACTTTTCGGTACATACTATTTTATAGCCGCACTTGCAATTGTTTTATTCTTACTAATATTTTTCAAAAAAGATATTTTTTCCAGCGGTTCAATATTTGCCTTAAATCTAGGGGCGGGATTTTTCACAAAGTTTGTTTATGAACTGCTCAGTGTACATCAACAGACTAGAATCCGGTCTTTTATACATCCTTCCGCTGATCCGCTCGGCGCGGGATATAATGCAATTCAAGCAAAAGTTGCTATAGGCTCTGGAGGACTTCTAGGGAAAGGTTTTCTAGCCGGGACTCAAACTCAGCTTCAATTTATACCGGAACAATGGACTGATTTTATCTATTGCGTAATTGGAGAGGAGTTCGGCTTTATTGGTGCCATTATTACACTTGCTTTGTTCCTTTATCTTTTTAACCGTATACTTAAGCTTGCAGGCTCTGCTAAGGATGAATTTCTAAGTTTAACATTAATCGGAATACTTGCCGTATACTTTATACATTTACTCATTAATATTGGCATGGTGGTTGGCATAATGCCGGTAATCGGAATTCCTCTTCCGTTTGTTAGCTACGGCGGAAGTTCGCTGGTTTCCGATGTATTAATGCTCGGAATAGCTGCTAATATTTATAGAACAAGGAGGAACTATACTTAGTAGTTCATTTAATCTGTTATCTTAATCGTATAAAAATAAAAGCAGGCATAAGAGAAAAATTAGGAATTATATAAATAATAAAAGTTATAATGATATGAATGCACTACAAAAATTAAGAGAGAAAAATTCGGAGGGTAAATTTATTTGTGTAGGACTAGATACCGATGAAGATAAAATTCCCATACACTTGAAAAACGAACAAGATCCCGTATTTGAATTTAATAAGGAAATAATTGAAAAGACCGGTCAGTATGCGGCAGCATATAAACTAAATTTTGCTTTTTACGAGAGGGATAATATAAAAGGATTGGAATCTTTATCTAAGACGATTTCAATAATTCCAAACGATATTTTAACGATTGCCGATGCAAAAAGAGGAGATATCGGAAATACATCACGTATGTATGCCAAGGCAATATTAGAAAATTTAAACTTCGATTCTATTACCGTTAATCCTTACATGGGTGGAGATTCTATATCTCCCTTTTTGGAAAATCCGGACAAACTTGTTTTTATTCTGGCATTAACATCAAATGCCGGAGCAGATGAACTGGAAAAATTGAAGCTAAGCGACGGAATGTTTTTATTCCAGAAAGTAATTGAGAGAGTAAAAGATTGGAATAAACTTAACAACTGCGGAATAGTTTTCGGGGCAACAAAATCTAAAGAATTATGGGATAACATTGATATGTTTGGTAATCTGCCGGTCCTTCTGCCCGGAATCGGCGCTCAAGGGGGAAGCCTTAATGAGGTTATTAATGTCTTTAAATCCGGGAACCGGAAAAATTTTATAATAAACGTGAGCCGGGGAATAATTTATAAATCGAATGGGACCGACTTTGCTACGGCAGCAAAGAATGAATTATTAAGATTAAATAACGAAATTAAAAATCTTTTAAATGATTGAAAAAATCTTTAATTTTATCATTGTTATTTATTCTTCTTAGATACTATAGGAAAATGAGGGAAGATTAGGATGTCTAAATATAAAGTTAAGCATACTTCTATAGGACAATTCGAGGATAGTGAAGATCAAGATCCTCCTGCCCTTTACCCGGAGATATTTTCAATTAATGATTTAATAACCGATGAACTGTTGCCTTATCTTAAGAATACTAATCTAAAAAAGAAATTAACTACACAAAAACAATTTATAGACATTTCCACTGAAATTCCCAGCTTGAATAAAAACACGGATCTATTTTTGCTTTTAAATAACAAGAAGAAAGATATGTATTATCAAGTTCCGGGAGGAGTATACACTTTTAGAGAAGTTAACCTTATAAAGGGGAAAAATTTAATTGAATTATTTTACCGGATAGGCCGGAAAAAATCATCCTCTATATATTTTGAAATAAATAGGGAGTAACAGGCTGTTATGAATAATGTTAAAATACACGAGAAATTCCTTTCCGAAATTTGGAAGGAACAAAATTTTGTAAGAGATTTATCAACTATAGATGGACAACAAATTGAGGTTGTCGATATAGGCATTGAGAATAAAGAACTTAGCGGACCCGATTTTAAAAATGCAAGAATAAAAATCGGCAATATTACTTTTCTCGGAGATGTGGAACTTGACAGCCAATATTCCGATTGGAAGAAACACGGACATAATATTAATAAAAAATATAATTCCGTTATTCTCCATGCTTCGTTAAATAACGATTCTAAAAAAGGATATGTATTTACATCCGACGGAAGGAAAGTTCAATCTATTTCTTTGCTTCATTATCTAAAAAAGGATCTGGCTACAACCCTGCAAAGAGCAATTTTATCCGAACGTAAGAACAGGATAAATAAAATGCCCTGTATGGAAATAAATATGGAAGTGAGTGAAAAGGATAAACTAAATTATGTTTACGATCTCGGACTTAAGAGGTTCAAAGATAAAAGCGAAAGGATGCTGGAGAGACTTAAAGAGTTAATCTTCTTAAAAGAAATGAATTTTAAAGAGCCTATAATTAAATACGAACTGGATGAAAAATTTTACGATCGTTCTTTTACACAAAATGATTTTAGTGATAAAGAAATTTGGCAGCAGTTGGTTTATGAATCTGTTTTTGAAGCACTCGGTTATTCAAAGAATAAGGAAATAATGAAATCATTGGCTAAAAGTGCCAATATCAATTTTTTAAAATCAATTGACGGGACGGAAAATTTTACATTTAAAATCGAATCCGCATTGTTTTCGGTTAGCGGTCTGGTGCCGGACGGGAATAGTTTTCCGGATGAGGAAACATCAACCTATACAAAAAGATTATTGGAAACCTGGGGCTTAATTAAACAAGGTTATGATAATCAGACATATAATTCAACTCAGTGGCACTTTGCAAAATTGCGGCCTCAGAATTTCCCCACAATCAGAATTGCCGGCGGCGCTAGGCTGGCAGGCAAAATAATAAAAGGTAATTTAATAGACATCGCGATAGAGAAAATTGAAAGGATAGGTAATATTACCAAGTTAACAAATTCTTTAAGATCTCTCTTTATAATTAAAGCAGAAAATTTTTGGAAAACACATTATGTGTTTGATCAGCCTTCCAAAATTCAAATAAAATATTTTATAGGTGCTTCTAGAGCAGATGAAATATTAGTGAATATTATTTTACCGATATTATTGATTTATTTTGAAATCTTCAATAAGAAAGAATTAAGTAACCGGGTTATAAAAATTTACTTAAACTTTTACCAGAAGAGCGAAAACAATCTTGTTAATGAAGTGGCTTCAACTTTGTCATTAAAAGATGCTTGGAAAAGAAGTGTGCTGTATCAGGGAATGATAGAACTCTTCCGTAATTATTGTTCACGTGAAAAATGTTTGGAGTGTGATATAGGGAAAAAGGTCTTTAATTGATTAATTTAATACCAAAGAAACAATAATTCCCCCTACATGTTTAATGATTAAGGTTAAAACATATAGGCAGGGAAATGCCTAAAATTAACTAATTGTTGCTTGTTAATTTTTGAATATCATCTCTTATTTTTGCTGCCCGCTCGTACTCTTCCGCTTCAATTGCTTCTCTTAATTTATTCTGGAGAGCAGCAATTCTTGCTTCCTTAGACATAGACATCATATCTTCTTCTCTTTGTCCTTCTTTTTTTGAAGGAGTATTCTTTTCATTTTCTTCCGAAGGTACAAAAGATGCTATTTTCATTACGGATTCCGCAACATAAATCGGTGCCTGGGCTCTAACTGCCAAAGCTATGGCATCACTAGGCCGGCTGTCAACTTCGTTTGTAAGAGCAGATACTTCAAGAATAATTTTGGCATAAAAAGTATTTTCTCTCAACTCATCCACAATTACCTCAATAACGCTTGCTCCCAGATTATCGATTACTTGTTTCAATAAATCGTGGGTTAATGGCCGAGGGGGTTTAATACCTTCAATCTCAAGGGCAATTGCTTGAGCTTCAAATGCTCCGATAATTATGGGCAGCCTTCTAATACCGTTTATTTCTTTTAATAAGATTGCATAAGCCCCGCCGGTAGAGGGACTTGATGATAAACCTAATATTTCACATTGAATTTTTTGCAATTAAATCTCCTAAATCTTTATGATTTAAGTTCTTTTACCTTATCAGTTAGGGCCGGTAATACTTCAAATAAATCGCCGGCAATTCCGTAATCTGCAACACCGAAAATCGGGGCATCTTTATCTTTATTTATTGCAACAATATACTTTGATGAAGACATGCCCGCAAGATGTTGAATTGCTCCCGAAATACCGCATGCGATGTATAGTGACGGGGAAACTGTTTTGCCTGTCTGTCCGACTTGTTCTCTATGCGGGCGCCATCCGGCATCAACTGCAGCGCGGGATGCTCCAACAGCCCCACCTAAAACATCAGCTAGCTCTTCTACAAGATGAAAGTTTTCCGGTCCTTTAAGTCCTCTTCCGCCGGATACTATTATGTCGGCTTCGGCAACATCTAATTTACCTTCGGCTTTTTTGAATTCCACAACTCTTGTTGTTAAATCCGGATTTTCGACTTCTTTAGTTTCGATTTCAACATTTGCCGAATCAACTTTTGAAGGTTTAAAAATGTTTGGTCTTAAAGTAAATACTTTTATTTCACTTTTTAATTTTACATCAACAAGTGCCTTGCCCGCATATACGGGTCTTTCAACTATTACTTCATTGCCGGTAACTTCGTAATTAGTAATATCCATAGCAATCCCTGCATCCAGGTTAGCTGCAACCAAAGGTGCAACATCTTTTCCGAATGCAGTGTTTGGAAGGACAAGTATTTTTGCTCCAGTTTCTTTAGCATATTCATCAATTATCTTTTTGTAAGCTGACGACGAATAGTTCTGCAGGTCCGGATTTTTAAAGTGAATTATTTTGTTAACGCCGTAACCGGATGCATCACCAATGTTTTCTATTTCACCGCTGATAACTATAGCATCAGCTTCCATATTTAATTTTCCGGAAAGCTGAGAGACAACACCTAAAACCTCAAATGAAACTTTTTTAAGCTTTCCTTCTTTTTGTTCCAGTATTCCTAAAATTTTATTTGCCATAATTTATAAATTCCTTTAGATAACTTTTGCTTCTTCTCTTAATAAACGAACCAGTTCAGGCACTGCCGAGCTGTCCGTACCGATTATTCTGCCGGGCTGTTTTTCCGCGGGCTTTTTCATTTTTAATACTTCGGAAAAACTATCCGCAGCTAAAGCAGATTTTTCCTCTATTGTTTTTTTCTTAGCTGCCATAATGCCTTTCAACGAAGCATACCTCGGTTCATTTAATCCTTTTTGTGCCGTAATTACGGCCGGAAGTTTAGTCTCAACAATTTCTTTGCCGCCTTCCGTTTCTCTTTCGGCTATAATTTTATCGTTATCCAATTTGAAATCAACAACAATAGAAACACAAGAATAATTTAACAATTCTGCCGTTAGCTGTCCAATAATAGAGTTGTCGTAGTCCACAGATTGCTTACCCATAAAAACCAGATCACAATTTTGATTTTTTATTTCATCAGCAAGTGCCTTGGCAACACTTAAAGAATCTCTGGCATTTCCATCTTTTAATAATACACCCTTATCTACTCCCATAGCAAGTGCTTTGCGGATAGTTTCTTTACTGCTGTCTCCGCCAAGGCTTATAGCAACAACCTCACAATTAAATTTTTCTTTGGTCTTCAATGCTTCTTCAACTGCAAATTCATCATACGGATTTATAACATACGTAACTCCGGCGGGGTCAATGGTTTTTTCATCTGTTCCTACTTTTACTTTTGTAGCAGTATCCGGAACGTGACTAACACAAACTGCTATTTTCATTTGGCCTCCGTTTATTTTATTTAATTTTACAAAAAAATATAACATTACACCGGTATAAAATCAAACCATTGCAAATACTATTTAAATAAATCATGATAAGCAACGTTTGGAGAAATGTAATTTTGGAGTCTTAGGATTTACTTCATTGTTTCATCATTCCTATATTCCAAGAGTGAGTTTTACTTATGGTGACAAATAATATCTATTTGTTTAAGAAATATCTTTAATTTATTGTTAAAATTTTTTAAATTTTTGTCATGAATAATGAAGTTATAAATAAACCTGTACGTGAAATTGAGGTAGATGAAGAAACCAGTATCGGACTTGAAAGCAGGGTTGTGCTTTATAATGATGACTGGCATACTTTTGATGAAGTTATAATACAATTAATTAAAGCTATAAATTGTACATTTGAAGTAGCGAGAAACCATGCTTTCGAGGTTCACGTTAAAGGCAAATCAATAGTTTTTAACGGGCAGATGAAAGAATGTTTAAGAGTCTCTTCTGTTCTGGAAGAAATTGCTCTTACGACTCAGATTATCACATAATCCGCTATTTTATAATTCCATTTCTTTACTATTCCAAAACTAAGTAATACTGGTTTTTATTGACTTATTATTTGAGCGACTTATATAAGACAATCAAACTTCATTGTTTATACCGCTAGTTCTAATTATATTTAAAGCTAATTTTTTAAAATTAATGGATAAAGTGTGAAAAAGTTAAGAGAAGATATACGAAATATTGCAATAATTGCACATGTGGATCACGGTAAAACTACTTTAGTAGATCATATGCTTAAGCAAACCGGTGCATGGAGAGTAAATCAGCACGTTGAAAAAAGAGTTATGGATTCTAATGCTCTTGAAAAAGAAAGAGGTATTACAATTCTTGCCAAAAATCTTAGCGTAAAATACAAGGATATTAAAATAAACATTATAGATACTCCCGGTCATGCGGATTTTGGCGGAGAAGTTGAGCGTACATTAAAGATGGTGGACGGTGTTCTGCTGCTTGTGGATGCTGCCGAAGGGCCGCTTCCTCAAACTAAATTTGTTTTAAAAAAATCCTTAGACCTTGGACTAAAACCCATAGTTGTAATTAATAAAATAGACAGAAAAGATGCGCGTCCTAATGAAGTACTGGATGAAGTATTCGATTTGTTTGTTTCTCTCGGTGCAAATGAAGATCAGCTTGATTTTCCTTTTGTATATGCTGTTGCAAAAGAAGGCAAAGCAAAATTAGAATTAGAAGATAATAACGATAATCTGGAACCTCTTTTCGAAATTATAGTAAATAAAATTCCGCCGCCGGAATATGACAAGGACGAGCCTTTCCAGATGTTGATTTCGGCAATAGACTATAATGATTACCTTGGAAGAATAGGCATTGGAAGGGTGAGCAGTGGTTCGGTAAAAAAGGATGATGCTATTATATTAATCAATAAGGAAGGGGAGATAATAAATTCAAAAATATCCAAGCTTTATTCTTTTGAAAACATTAAACGAATTGAAGCTGAGGAGATTACCGGGGGAGATATAGGCGCCATTGCCGGACTTGAAGATGTAGACATAGGAGATACAATTTCTCATCCGTCAAAAAAGGAAGGATTGCCATTCGTAACTATTGATGAACCGACAATTACAATGAACTTTATGGTAAACAATTCTCCTTTCGCCGGTCAGGAAGGGAAGTATGTTACCACTAGAAACTTAAGCGAACGTCTATCGAGAGAATTAAAATCCAATGTAAGTTTAAGAGTTGAAATGACAAACTCTCCTGACAGCTTTAAAGTAAGCGGACGCGGCGAACTTCACCTTGCTATTCTAATTGAAAATATGAGAAGGGAAGGGTACGAACTTCAGTTAAGCAAGCCGCAGGTTATAATGAAAAAAATTGCCGATGTATTATGTGAACCTATGGAACATGTGATAATAGATGTCCCGGAAGAATTCGTAGGAATAGTTATTGAAAAGCTCGGCAAGAGAAAAGCCGAGATGAAAAATATGTTAACGTTTAATGAAAATACAAGACTGGAATTTATAATTCCTTCAAGAGGTTTAATTGGTTATAGATCCGAATTTATGACGGATACAAAAGGCACCGGAATTTTGCATCATAATTTTGAAGGATACGAACCCTATAAAGGAGAAATTACACATCGTCAAAGAGGTGCGTTGGCAGCGCTTGAAGAAGGAATAGCATCTGCTTACGCAATGTTTAAACTGCAGGAACGTTCCGTATTTTTTATTGAACCCGGCACAAGAGTTTATGAAGGTATGGTTGTTGGTGAAAATTCCCGTTCCAATGATATGATTGTTAATGTGACAAAAACAAAACAGTTAACCAACATGCGCGCCTCGGGTGCCGATGAAGCAATAAGGCTGGAACCGCCTACTATTCTTACTCTGGAACAAGCTATCGAATGGATAACCGAAGATGAATATGTTGAAGTAACTCCGGAGAATATAAGAATAAGAAAAAGATATTTGACGGAAATGGACAGAAAGAATGCGCGCCTGGCAGCTAAACAAAAAGATGCTGCCGAAATGATGCAGCCAAAAGTTGCATAATTCAAATAAATCCGGAAAAATTAACAGGAGGTAAAAATGTCGGAAAGTATTATTAAAGATCTTAAACCGGAAACCTTATGGAAAAGGTTTTATGAAATTTCTCAAGTGCCGCGTCCTTCAAAAAAGGAAGAGAAAATTAGAGAACATCTACGTAATCTTTTTAAAAAATTGAATACGGATTTCAAAGAAGACAAAACCGGAAATTTAGTTGCTTCAATTCCCGCTTCAGCCGGGTACGAAAAAGCTCCTACTGTAATACTGCAGGGACATGTTGATATGGTTTGTGAGAAAAATAAAACCACACAACATGATTTTGATAATGATCCTATTAAATTAAAAAGAGACGACGGCTGGATAAAAGCCGAAGGAACTACACTCGGAGGTGATAACGGGGTAGGAGTAGCAGCAGCATTATCTATTATTACCGATAAAGAATCCATCCACGGACCTATTGAAATACTTTTAACAGTGGATGAAGAAACCGGTTTGACCGGTGCAAATAATCTTGAACATGGATTAATAACCGGCAAGATACTTCTAAACTTAGATTCGGAAGAAGAGGGTACATTTTATGTTGGATGTGCCGGCGGAATGGATACGGTTGGTTCGTTTAACATAGAAACGGAAAATTTACCGGAAGGTTTTGAAGCTTATAATTTGATGGTTACTGGATTGAAAGGCGGCCACTCAGGCCTTGATATTAATACAGGGAGAGCAAATGCAATTAAAATCCTAGCAAGAACTTTAAATGAATTGGATAGTAAAAAATATTTTATTGCATCTGTAAACGGCGGAAGTAAAAGGAATGCAATACCCAGAGAAGCGGAAGCAGTTTTATTTATAAATCCCAAAGATACCGTTGAATTTGAAAAAGTAATTCATAATTTTCAGGTTAAAGTTAATAACGAGTTCAAAATTTCCGACAGCGGATTAAAACTCGAATTTGAAAAAATTGATTCCAATTTGCAGAAAGTATTTACTAAATCTTTAAGCAATAAAATAATAAATACTGTATTAGCGCTTCCTCACGGCGTAATTTCCATGAGCCAGGATATATCTGATTTAGTTGAAACCTCTACAAATGTAGCCACAATATTTATCGAAGGAAATTTGATAAAAATAGGAACAAGCCAAAGAAGTTCGGTAGAAAGTGCTAAAAGATATATTGCCGAAAGCGTTGCCGCAGTTTTTAATTTAGCAGGTGCTAAAGTTATGCAGGGTGACGGATACCCCGGATGGAAACCGGATCTGAATTCAAAAATTTTAAACATATCTAAAAATGTTTATAAAAATATGTTTAATAAAGAACCGGAAATTAAAGCAATTCACGCCGGATTGGAATGCGGTATATTAGGTGATAAAAATCCTGGACTGGATATGGTTTCATTTGGTCCAACTATTATGGGTGCACACTCACCGGATGAAAGAGTTAGTATTAAATCGGTAGAAAACTTTTATTCTTTACTTAAAGGAATTCTTAAATACGTTGCCGAGAAGGGGATTTAGAATTTTTTCTTAAGTTTTTACTGCTGGGATTGTAAACAAAAATATAACTGCACTTGTAAGAATTACTAACGGGCCTGCCGGCAGGCCTGTTAGAACTGAAGAAATAATTCCGGCTACCGCTGCAATTATTCCGAAAATTGCCGAAACTAATCCGAATTGAGAAAGATTTTTACTTACATTTCTTGCCGAAGCAGAAGGAATTGCAACCAAGGCTGCAGTCATTAAACCGCCTACCAGGTCTACGCCTAAAGCTACAATTACGGCAATAGCCGAAAGATAAATAAAGTTATACAGCTTTATATTTATTCCCTCAATTTTTGCAATGTCCTCGTGAATGTTTGCAAGCATAATTTTTGAATAGCTTTTTTTAATAGCAATTAATACTGTGATTCCGAGAATTACGGCAGCGGCAGTATCATAAATATTAACCTGGGAAATATCACCGATTAAAGCAGCTTCGGCTTTATCAATGGGTAAGAAAAGAAATGCTATCCCGACGCCGGTTGCAAATACAATAGCAGTTAATGCTTCCATGGGAAGCTTGGTTCTTATATCGAGCAGCCAGATAATGATAATTCCTAAAATAACAAATGGGAATGCGCCTAATGAGATACTAAAGCCATATATAAGAGCCAAAGCAGCTCCCGGTAAGGCAAGATGCCCCAAAGGGCCTGCTACTACTGCCATCCTTTTGGAAAGCATAAGTGTTCCAAGGTATGCGGCAGACCCTGCAATAAAAACTCCGCTTATTAAACTCAGTATCAATTGGTCCGTCATTAAAGCTCCTTGTTATGCGTATAGAATTTTATGTCGGTTTTATAAATATCATGCAATACATCCGGAGTTAAAATTTCTTCAGGTACACCGTAGCAGCGCTTGCCGACTCTTGAAAGACAAAGAACATGTGTTGAGTGTGCATATACAATGTTTAGATCATGTGTAACATTAAAGATTGTTAAGTTTTGATTTTGCCAGATACTTTTTAGTAAAGAATAAATGGTTTCTCCTCCGGCAACATCTACAGCAGTTGTCGGTTCATCGAGGAATAGAATATTCGGACGTGAAGCAAGAACCCATGCAACAAGCATTCTTTGAAATTCACCGCCGGATAGGTAACCTGCCCTTTTATTTAATACATTATCATCCAGCCCAACTAGCGGTAGATGCTTTAGTATGTCTTCATTTTTAATTTTCTTTAGAGCAAAAAAATCACTTACGGTTAAAGGTAAATCTCTAACAGACATCTGATTCAAACCCTGGGGAAGGTAACCAATTCTCGGCTTTTTATACCAATTCAATTTTCCATTATAAGGTAGGAGTCCTAAAAGCGATTTAAGCAGTACTGTTTTGCCGGAACCATTGGGACCTAGAATCGTAAGAAACTCACCTTCATCTACTTTAAAATTTAAGTTCGCTAAAATAGTTTGACCATCTACTATTACATTAAAATTATTCACTTCAAGCAAAACCTTGCTCATTTGCTTCACCTAAATAAAAAATTGTATTTTGTCTAAGAGTTATTTTAATTAAAGGAAGATAATTTAATCTACTTACTTTTAATTCAAATAGCAATTTAAGAATTATATATTTAATTTAATAAATGAATGTTTATATTTAAATTTAAGTTATTACTGCCTGCTATTATAATATTAGCTTTTTCATGTTTAGATGCAAAAACAAAACCTGATTCTACAAATCAATCTAAGTTTAATATTAAAGCCGTTAAAATTAACGAAGATATAAATCTCACCGGTAAACTGCTTGATCCTCACTGGAAGCTTGCACCGAAAGTAGAGCTTAACTTTGAAATACAGCCCGGAAATAATACTCCCGCTCCGCAAAAAACGACTGCTATGGTTTTGTATAACTCCAGGTTTATTTATTTCGGTTTCATTTGTCATGATACTAATCCTTCACAAATACGTGCTCATGTAACCGAACGGGATAATGCTTTCAACGATGATTTTGTAGGCGTTCTTTTAGATACATATCACGATCATCAACGAGCATATGAACTATATGAAAATCCATACGGAGTTCAGATGGATGGATTAATGAATGGTAACAACGAAGACTATAGCTTTGATATGCTCTGGTATTCAAAAGCCTCGATTAACGACAGCGGTTACACTGCAGTAATGGCAATACCTTTTAAAAGCCTTCGGTTTCCCAATAAAGAAATCCAAAGCTGGGGAATAGACTTTTTACGAAATATTCCAAGGGAAAGCAGCGTTGAGACTTCATGGACTCGCGTGGAAATAAATGATCCTTGTCTTTTATGTTATGAAGGAACCTTAACAGGCCTAAAAAATTTACACTCTTCCGGCAATTTCAATTTTCTTCCTTACGTTTTGGGTTTTGAAAACGGAAATATTATAGATGCTTCAAATCCGCACTCCGGATTTTATAACGGACCGGTAAGAGGAAGGGCCGGGGCAAGTTTCACCTACGTACCGAATCCTAGTCTTTCACTTGAAATTGTTGGTAACCCCGACTTCAGTCAAGTAGAATCGGATGCGACCCAAATAGATGTAAACAGCAATTTCGCCCTTTTTTACCCGGAGAAGCGTCCTTTTTTTATGGAGGGTAGCGATATCTTTTCTACGCTTATACAAGTTTATTATTCACGAATGATAAGCAACCCGGCAGCAGCAGCAAAAATAGTTGACAAATCCGGTGCATGGTCTGTTGCTTATCTTGGTGCGGAAGACAGGGATACTCCCTTTATTATTGCAGGTGAAGAAGGAAGTGTTTCGGACAATAATGGAAATAATACGTTTTCTACGACATATAAATCATTTTCAAATATTTTTAGGGCAAGATATAACTTCGGTCTACAATCATTTGCCGGTGTAATTGCTACAACAAGAAATTTTACTCATGCGCACAATTATACCGGAGGTATAGACTGGAATCTTTTCTTCGGCAATAATTATACCTTTGACGGTCAATTCCTTATCTCCAATACAAGAGAGTTAAATGATACCTCGCTTGTATCTAATATGAATTATTTTGGTAATACCAAGTTTACAAAAGCTTTTGACGGACAAGAATATACGGGGACAGGATTTCAGACTGACTTTAGAAGGGATGCAAGAAACTACAGTTTTAGATTAACATATAAAGATTTTTCACCGACATTCCAGGCAGAAGACGGCTTTATCTCTTCCAACGATTTAAGAACTGCAGATATGCATCAGAACTTATCTTTTTATCCGAAGAATTCCTTAGTTGACGAATGGGAAATTAATTTGGAATCGGGTTTGCACTTCAATTATAGCAATATTAGAAAAGAACGGTGGCTTATCCCGGACATCTTTATTAATCTTAAAAGTCAAACTCAAATTGATTTGAATTATTTCCTGGTAAACGACGAACTTTATCATACGGTAAACTTTACGCACGTTAACAGGTGGAACCTTTCTATTAATTCAAATCCTGTTAATTCTATTTCTTTTAATTTTAATGCTGCATTCGGCAGATTTATTTATAGAGCGGAAAATACTGCACTCGGCGCCGGTCATAATATAAGTACGGAATTAATTATTAAACCTACCAACAAGTTGGCTTTAACTCTGGATTATTCAAGGTCCAGGCTGACAAATACTGTAGGAGGAGAACTTTTGTTTGACGGTTACATTGCCAGACTAAAAGGTATTTATAATTTCAATACTAAAATTTTTTTAAGATTGATAGCCCAGTATAATCAATTCAACAAGCTAGTGGAGATCGATCCGCTATTCAGTTATAGGTTAAATGCATTTACTATTTTCTATGCAGGTTTAACTAACGGCCTGGAAAAATTCGAACAGCCGTACGGTTTAATTCAAACTAGCAGACAGTTCTTTATTAAATTACAATATCTCTTACAGGATTAATAAAATAGTTTAATGTCACATTAAATGTTTGAATTTCTTTAAATATTGTACTTGTAATTTTTATTAATTTATTGAGGAAATGAATGCCCCATAGTAAATATATTGTTTGGGATACTTCTCCTACACTTTTTAAAACCGGAGTTATAAACCTCCCGTTTGCTTTTAGTCTTGCGGGAATAATTCTTTCGATTATTCTTTATTACTACATATACAATTATTTAATAAAACAGAAACAGAAAAATCGGCAGGGAGAAGTTCAAAAAAACAAAAATATTACCCTGCCGGCAATTTGGACATGGTCTTTAATTATAGGTACCCTTGTAGTAGGGCAGCTTGTTACAATTCCTTTTAACATCTGGCTTATTCATTCTCTAGGCCCTTTTACAGTTAGATACTACGGTGTAATATTTGCAATTGCGTTTCTGCTTGGATATTACCTTGGCGTTAAAATGTTTAAGGACGCAGGCAAGCCGCAGGAAAGGCTGGATGTATTATTTATATATGTTATCATCGCAACTGTTATTGGAGCCCGTTTAGGGCAAGTATTTTTCTACACACCCGATTATTATTTTTCTCATCCTGCAGAAATTATTAAAATATGGCATGGTGGATTAGCCAGCCACGGTGCTGCTATAGGAATATTAATAGGCATTTGGCTTTATGTTCGCAAATATCCAGATATGAAATATATCTGGGTGTTGGACAGAGTCGTAATTCCAGTTGTAATTGGCGGTGCATTTGTTAGGATTGGCAACTTTTTTAATTCGGAAATTATAGGTAGGGTAACTCATGTTCCGTGGGCAATAATTTTTGAAAGAGTAGACATGCTGCCAAGGCATCCTTCAATGTTGTATGAATCATTTTGTTACTTTATAGGATTTTTTATCCTTTGGCGAATTTACAAGCATTACAAAGCCGCACCGCCGGACGGCCTTCTATTAGGAGTTTTTCTTGTTTATGTTTTTGTTTGTCGTTTTCTAATTGAATTTACAAAAACCAGGCAGGCAGATTTTACCGCTAACTGGCCTATAAGTATGGGGCAACTTTTAAGTATACCGTTTATAATTTTCGGAATATGGCTGCTGGTCAAATATGTAAAATATCCGTCCAAAAATAATAAGCATATTGAAGAGGGAAGTGAATAATCTGTTTTACAAACTTAAGCTACTTTTAATTCATCATGTAGGAATTAATCTTGTGTGAAGCGGACGAGAATGTGTTAAAAGTGTAGAACGAAACTCTGTTTCGTTTAATTATTTTAAATTACTTCAAAATTCGCAATAGCGATTCAGAGAATCGCTTTACTATTTAAGTCTTTACACAAACTCGGTTA
>JBJKQP010000069.1:0-4177 GCA_046705105.1 Ignavibacteriaceae bacterium
AGATTTTCTATTATTCTTGAAAGGATTGCTCTGTCGGTTTCTATTTCTACATTAACGGCATTTTTGTCAATGATTAGAGAATTTCTCTTTTCTTTGAGCATATTATCAAAATTATTGCTTATGAAAATTAAGAAATCCAGAGTATTCAATTTGGTTGGATTTAATTTCATTCTTGTTTTATCTGATGAGAGTATGGAACGGTGGGAGACTATTTCTTCAATTAACTGATTTGTAATTAAATAAGTACTGTTTATCGACTGGTATTTTGTTTCTTCATCCAAATCCTTTTCTGTCAATAATTCAGCGTAACCGCGCAAATTTCCGGCGGTATTTAGGATGTCATGAAAGAAGAATCTTTCCATTTGCTTCATTTCTGAAACATCTTCAAAAATTCCTACTATACCTAATATTTTATCTTCGTGTACTATCGGAGCAAAGGAAACTTTTAATGATATTACTTTTTTAGAAATGACGGAAGTATAATCACCCTCATAGTTCCCGATAATACCCGAAAGCGCTAATTTAAATGCATCTAAAACTCTGGTATCTTCAATTTGAGTCATATCGAATTTTTGAAACTCCTCGCGGGTAATGTGGAATATCTTTAAAAATATATCGTTACAATCGACTAACTTGCCGGAAGGTTCGGCATAAGTAATACCTACCGGAATATTTTCGAATACATGCCTGAATTTTTCTTCGCTTATACGCAAGGAATCTTCGGTCAGTTTCTTCTCCGTTATATCATGTGCAACACCTACTAATCCGAGGAATTCCCCTTTAATATTTTTTACCGGAGATAAATGCAAATCGATTAAGAATTGTCTTCCGTCCTTTGAAGTACTCCATCTTTCACCCCGCCAACCTCCGGGGATGTTACCGTCATTATATATTTTACTATAATTATAAATGTTTTTGTCGGAATTTATAAGACCAACATTTTTACCAATCAATTCATCTTCATTATATCCGTATGTTCTGCAAAAAGCATCATTAACAAAAATATAATCGGAGTTTATCCCGGTAACCGAAATCATATCGTTAGCACTTTTCACAGCATTGCTTAGCAATAAGATATGCTCATCACTCTTCTGCCTTTGCTCAATCATTTGGTCGAATGCATTGGATATTTCTCCCAGTTCATCTTTGCGGTTTGAGTTTATTCTTACCGAATAATCTCCCTTTGCAAACTTACGCACTGCGCTTACTATTCTATTAACGCATTTTGTTGCTATCCTAATATATAATAAACCCACCAGGCTGAATAATATAAGGAAGATAATACTGGTATAAATAAAAGTATTTTGTGTGCTCTTTGCGCCCATTTTCAGTCTTGATAATACATTATCGTATTGCATCAACAGTACACCGATTATCTTACCCTTATTATTTTTAATGGGAGTTGCAAATAACGATGTACCTTCCGGGTAGTCCGGGCTAAACTTTTTAAATGTTGTGCTGGTGTTGTTTCTAATAGCATAGCCAATCGCATTCGAATTGTCATATGTATATTTGGTCCCTATATTTTTTTGTGTTACGTCTGCAATGATCTTTTTGTCGGTATCCAGAACTACTAGACCAACTTTATTTATTGCACCAAGGTCTCCTATATAATCTTCAAGATCATCTTGGCGATAAAACAAGGCTAATTCATTTTTATCTATTTTATTGTTTTCCTTACCTATCGTGAATGCAAAAGTATTTGCACAAAATCTGATTATTTCAAAGGCATGCTTTTGGGAATCTTTTGTAATTATATATTCCGTAATCGACCACATTAATAAAATCGGGATAAGAAGTAGTAAGGAAACTAAAATTAATTTGGTCCTGATTTTCATATTAAATCCTCCATCTGTAAATATCCTTATTTATTATGCGGACTTTTCAATTCATTTTATTAGCCTGAACGATTAAATCCCTCTTTTTCTTTATATTATGATAATTCTGAAATGGTGAGTATATGTAAACTAATAGGGGCTTTAAAACAGGAGATTTTTACTTTTTAAGAAAATCTTTTAGTATCACTTGTAATATATAACAATATTTTAATATTTAATCAACGCTATTTTGACAGGAATTTTAATCCGCCTTCGCGTTCCGCTTCGGCGGACGAGAAAGTCGGATATAATTCCCCGTCGCTTGCGGCGGAGAAGGGTTCGGGGCTTGCCCTGAGGTTCATACCTTTGATTAGAAAAATTACCGAATGATATTTCGATATTATAACCGAGAGTATTGAATTTGCGAAACTTTGACTAACAAGTTTTCAGTTTGACGTGCAAGCCGTAATTTGTATCATTTTAGTTTGAAGGTTATTTCTTTTTTATTACTTTAAACATTATCGATTTTCCTTCATTTTTTCCGGACATATTTTCTAGATTTTCCTAATAAGTTTAGTATATTCCATTGTTTCTTATCGGTTAAAAGAAATTCTATTCGCACTTTTTAATTTTGCAAATTTATTCAGCTATTCTCTTTAAAGTATTGACATATTAAAATGGAGTAATTATATGCCAAAGGGAAAAAATACTATCTCAAAATCAAAACAAGAAACCTCAACGCAAGAAGAGAATAAAAAGCGGGAAAATGAATTTAATAAAATCTGCGTTCCGGACATTTCCGAAAAGAAAGCTACAAAAGAAGAATTAAAAATATACCGGAAGCATCTGAAAGAATTGGTCGACGAAAAAACAGCTCCGTTAAACATTGCAAATAAGAAATTAACTAAAGAAGTTAAAGCTCTTATACAAACCGAAAAAGCTCTAGAGGAAAGCGAAGAATTATATAGAAAGATATTTAATACAATTCCCGGATTAGCCGGTCTCTGGCAAAGAAATACCGAAAATAAAATTATTCTTATAATGGCGAATGAAGGCAGCTATGCTGAATCAAAGGGCAATATTGGTAAATTCATCGGAACCGAGGTAAATGAATTTTTTTCAGATCATCCTGAGTATGCACGGTACATAATTAATGCAATGAATAAAGGCGAACGAAATCATAAAGTTTCGAAATATAAGTTGAAAACCACCGGCAAAACAAAATGGCTTGCTCAGGATTGGGTAAAAGTTACCGATAACCTTGTCCTTAATATTGCCCAGGATATAACAGAGAGAGAGATTGAGAGAGAAGAACTTCAGAAATACAAAGGAGAGCTGCATAAGCTGCTGCAGCACCTGGAAACAGTGCGTGAAGAAGCAATGGCTGAAATTTCCAGGACTATTCACGATGACATGGGTCAGTCCCTTACCGCATTAAAAATGGATCTGTCCTGGTTGAAAAAAGAAACCGTGGAATGTAAAGAATCCGTGCAAAATAAAATAACCATTATGTTAAGCATGATTGATTCAATCTTTGAAACAACTTCCAATATTATAGCCAAGCTCAGGCCGGAAATACTAGATGACCTGGGTCTGCCTGCGGCAATTGAATGGCTTACGGATGAAATTCATAAGAGAACCGATATAATATTTAATCTTACTATTACTCCCGAAGATATCTCTCTGGATGAGCACTTATCGATTAATATTTTTAGAATTTTCCAGGAGGCCTTAACAAATGTGGTGAGACATTCAAAGGCAACAAGAGTGAAGATAAAATTAGAATTAACCGGGAATGTCATTAATATCATTATTAAGGATAACGGGATTGGTATCCCATTAAACAAAATACATGATTCTAATTCTCTTGGCCTTATCGGTATACGCGAGCGCGCAAGCTTCTGGAACGGAACGGTTAAAATTACAGGTGGAAAAAATAAAGGGACGAAAGTCTCTATAAAATTACAGGTTAACTAACTTTATTAATTATTGCTGAAGTTACGCATTCAATTAAAATGATAGAAAATTAAACAAGTAGTTATAATAAAAAAAATCGATTAAGATAAAAAATGTTGTACTTTAACATTATTTTACCTCACCCCCTAGCCCCCTCTCCTTAATAAGGAGAGGGGGCTAGGGGGTGAGGTTAATTTTGCGTAACTTCATTAATTAGTAAATATAGTTATGTGCTTATTAATTAAGGAAAAATCAATCCTATACTAGGATTGGGTTCTGGTGGATTTACTATTTTTACAATAATTCAACCCTGCCTTTGCCGAAACGGCTTCGTGCAGGCAGGCTCTGCAAGGTTGTTTAAACAAACCACATATGTTGAATTATTCAATGTTATTATATTTATG
>JBJKQP010000070.1:0-4991 GCA_046705105.1 Ignavibacteriaceae bacterium
TAAAGGATTTAAATAAAAATAAGGGAGTAACTATGCTTATCTCCAGCCACGACCTTAACCATGTAACGGAAATCTGCGAAAGGATAGTAATACTTAAAGAAGGGAAAATTGTGGAGGATTTAAGAACTAACGAAGATACTTTAAAAAAATTGGAAGAATACTTTTCGGTTTCTGCAGATGAATAACAAGTTAATTTTAAATACTCCAGTAAAATAATAAAGGTTAACCTCGCAAATATTTCAAACGATAAACCAATTAGCATCTTTAAAGAAAAACTTCCGCAAATTATAACTGCTTTAAAAAGCGATAAAGTAATAATAGAAATCGACAAGGACATAGTAAGAATTTTAAAAGAATAATTCCAAGTTTAAGCATATAGATTAACCTTCTATTTTGTTAGGATCAAAACTCTTGCTATTTTGAGGGATCAACTTCTAGTTTGAAATACCATGTATTTTTTTTTTAACTTTACGTAATAAAACTAAAAAGAATTAATGCGGAGAAGATGTTATGGGAAAGTTTGTTGAATACTACAAAGACTTTATAGAATCCACAGAATTAAACTTGCGCGACATGCATGATGATTTTGCCAGTCTGCCATATGCACCCGGGAAATGGTTAAGAAAAGAAGTTCTTGGTCACTTAATTGACTCAGCAGCCAACAACCACGCCAGGTTTGTAAACGCACTGTTTACCGGTGAACTTATCTTTAATAACTATGATGAAAACCGCTGGGTAAAAATTCAAAATTATAAAAGTGCTTCATGGCAGGTGCTAATTGACTTGTGGGCATCCTACAATAAACTTTTACTTCATTTCGTAGATACAATTCCGGAAGAAATTTTAAGTGAACCGAGAGATGAGCATAATCTCGATGTTATATGCTGGGAAAAGCCTCCGGCAGATGAACCGGCTACGCTTGAGTACCTTATAAACGATTACTTTGCTCATATGCAGCATCATTTCGAACAAATCTTTTCCTAAATGAACAGCTACGATTCAAATAGGGATAATGAACCAAGCGTAAGAAGAGTTTTAAAGGACGATATCAGACATATCAACTTTAAACATGACTTAAAAAAAGAGTACAACGAATTAATAAAATTCTATATATCGGAAGATAAAAAGAAACGCCTTAAAAGCATGAGCAGGCTGGGGAGAGCTTTCCACGAGATATTGTGGATTTTTAAAAGCATGTTTGTCCGTTTAACCCCCATTAGAAGATTATTCGTACTGGTTGGTATTATTTTATTAATAACTTCATACTCCATAACTGTTAAAGGAGAAACTATTTCGACAACCGATTATAAAGCATTATTGGGCGGCATATTAATATTATTTGTTTTAATACTGGAACTTAAAGATAAGCTGCTTGCTAAAGACGAGCTTGAAGCCGGGCGTAAGCTTCAGCAGGCACTTATGCCGGAAACAAGCCCTTATGTCCCGGGCTGGTCGATTTGGCTCTACACACGTTCTGCAAACGAGGTCGGCGGAGACCTTGTAGATTATTTAAAAATAAAAGACAACGTTATCGGTATCGCATTGGCGGACGTAGCCGGTAAAGGTTTAAAGGCTGCTTTGCTTACCGCTAAGCTGCAGGCAAGCATTAGAGCTTTAGCCTATGATTATGATTCTTTGTCAAAAATCGGTTCAAAACTTCACCAGATTTTTCACCGGGACAGTTTGCCGGGTCTGTTTGCATCTATGATTTATATTGAACTTAATCCGGATTCAGGAAATTTGAAATTCATAAACGCCGGACACCTGCCTCCTGTTTTATTAAACAATGAAGGTACCCATGAGCTTCAGAAAGGAGAACCGGCGCTCGGTTTAATGGAAAGCTATAATTATACGGAAAGGGAAATCAATTTACATCCGGGAGATGTTTTTTTAGCTTTTTCCGACGGAGTAACGGAAGCGCAAAACGAGTCCGGTGATTTTTTCGGAACAGGAAGAATTTATAAAATGCTGCCTCAGGTAAAAAACCGTAATGCGGATGGAATCGGGCAGGCTGTCGTTAGCTATGTAGACAATTTTGTGGGCAACTCACCGGCATTTGACGATCTTTCCGTAGTTATTTTAAAAAAGCTTTAAATGTAACACTTTAATGTTTGAAGGGGCTGACTAAAAAGTAATATCTTTCTGAAAAATAGAACGCTGACGACGCAGATTTTCATAGATTTTTTAACAGGAAATTACTTTTTAGTCAACCCCGCAGCACGCAGCCTTCCCCTTTTGTAAAGGGGAAGGACGGGTTAGGGTTTTAATAAACTATCAGTCCACCATTCAAGGACATATTGCCCATAGATAGAAATTTTAATTGCAACAATGTTTTTTTATCTTTCATATAATCTTTTAATTTATCTTCAAAATTAGAAAAGTAATAATGAAAAAGCCGGCGTACCTAATTTACTCAACATTTCTTCTTACCGCATTATTGTTTTATTCGTGTTCCACTTCAATTGTAACTGTAAAAAACAATTTTCCTGCCCCGACATTAAAAAACGGATTTTCCCAGCCCCGGTATGTTGAAGGTGAATTGGTTGTTCACATAAGGAATATAAAAATATTAAGCGGTGATTCTCTTAAAAACTGGAATATAGCGCATGACATTCCCGCTTCCCAGCCGCCGCTGTTATTGTTATGGAGTCCCGATATAATAAACCGTATAAACCAGAGAGATGTTAAAGATATAAGTTACTCTCCAAAACCTACCGATATGTATTTAGATAATGAAAACGGCAACAGAATCTGCTTTTGGGATTTGACAAATAAATTGAAAGACGGTGATTCAATAACCGTTACAAGAAGGTTCAGCTATGTGGCGTATGACGATAAACCAACCATAGATAAAAATATTGTGGAAGAAAATTGGGATAAGATACCGGACAGCATAAAATCCTTTTATACAAAATCCGAGTACTTACTTATACAGACAACCGGCATAAAAGATACATCAAAAAAAATAATTGAAGGCTTAACAAATCCCTTGGATAAAGCACATGCAATTTTCAAATGGGTAAATGATAAAATGAATTATGTATACCCGCCGAAAAAGCGGGGAGCAGTTGAAGCCTTAAATACATTAGAAGGTGACTGCGGCCAGTATTCCGAATTATTTATAGCCTTAGCAAGAGCAGCAGGCATTCCGGCAAGGCAGCAGTCAGGCTTTGAATTTGCACCGGGTAATATCGATTACCATGTATGGTCTGAAATTTATTTACCTGTTTACGGATGGGTGCCCGTAGATGCAACTAAAAAAGACGGATTTTGTCATATTGATAATACAAGACTTATCGCTTCCGTTGGAATGAACATTCCTATAAAATATGCGCCTAAATGGGCGACATACCAAAACTCCGATGTTGAAAATAACCGTGATGATTTTATGCAGCTCGTATCCACTGTTGTAAGCGGAGTAGAAGCAAATATCACTACGGATAGAATTTTATTAAAATCCGAGAAGAAGTAATAATTTTATTTCCTCCTTTTCATCCCTTCATATTTTGGAAGGCTTTCGTCTTCGTATTCTGAAAATATGTCCTCAACAATATCATCCGTAGATTGTGTCTTTTCCGCTTTGCTGTTCTCCTTATTATAAGCTTTAATTGCCGCATCAATTGCGGCTTTAATGCTTTTAATTTCTTTATCTATTTTGTCCGTAGGTAAATCAGTAGCACCTGCATATTTATCTGCCAAAGCAACAAGCTGGGTTGCTTTTAGAATTATATCGTCGGCAACAATTTTAGCCTTATCAATTATTTCATCTTCTTTTTGTTTTGCTTTAAGCAAGCCGGTATTTACTTCATCCTCAATTTTGTTCCGCAGTTCCTTTCCGGAATAAGGCGTAAAGATAAACGTAAGAACACTCCCGACAATTCCACCTAAAATAAAAGCGGGTATTATGCCGTCTTTCTTATTCTTTTCATTATTCATTTTTCCCTCCTAAAATTATTTCCCATTTCTAAAACATGTTAATTAAAAGCAAAATTCATCATTATATTTATCTTTACTATAATATATAAAATGCAGTTAATCAATACCTTTCTTTATTAAACTTTTCTCCGCATATACTATTGCCCGGGCTAACAGTAGGTTTGGAGTTTGCACCGGCGTGAATTATTTTATTCCAATTCTTTTTTAAATATAAAAAGTTCCCGCATTTTTGTTACTTATTATTATAAGCTGGAAAAATAATTAAGCTTTCAGCTAAATATAATATTTTTAAATTTATAAGGATATGGCTATAAAAAGGAATTAAATATGAACGAAAAATGGCCTAACAACATACATCCGGTTCAAGTAAGAATTGCCAGGCCAACCGACAAATTGGATAAGGTAAAAGAATTCTACAAAGACGGACTTGGATTGGAAATAATCGCTTCGTTTACAAAACATGAAGGCTACACGGGTGTTATTTTCGGATTACCGGGACACGATTATCACCTTGAATTTATCTCTCATGAAGAAGGAATTCCATGTCCTGCACCTACCAGAGAAAATTTAATTGTTCTTTATATACCCGAAAAAACCGAGATAGACCATCTGGTAAAAAATCTTAAAGGAATGGGGTATGAACCTGTTCCGCCTGAAAATCCCTACTGGAAAGAAAAAGGCCTTACGTTTGAAGACCCCGACGGCTGGAGAGTTGTTTTGATGAATACTAACGGTCTCGCATTTTCAAAAGATAAATAACCTTTCCGTAATTAGTAACTTACCTTATGTAAATGATTCTTTGGGGAGTATTCTAGGCTATTCCATTCCTCCAATACTCCATTATTCCGTTACTCTTCTCAACATGAGTTAGTAAAATATTTTTTTATTATATTAGAACCGGCTTTTGCATAAAACCAGCTTTTCCAAGGAAAGCTTTTATGTTTAAACAGCAAAATTAAAAGGAGGAAACATGCTGCGTCTTATTTATTTGTTTATACTTTTTACTTTTTGTTCAACTGCTTTACCTCAATCTTTGCAGTCACCCGAACAGTATT
>JBJKQP010000071.1:0-21019 GCA_046705105.1 Ignavibacteriaceae bacterium
AACTAATAACATATCCGGTGACTCAACCGCGCAGTTAATTAAGAACGAAGAATTGAAGAACTCAAAGGTAATGGATATTGCCAGTTACCTAACGGATGTTTACGGACCTAGATTAACTTATTCCAATGAATACAAGCAGGCTGCAGATTGGGCTGCTTCAAAATTAAAAGAGTGGGGATTGAAAAATATTCATTATGAAAAATGGGGACCTGAAGGTAAAGGCTGGACTTTAAAAAGTTTTTACGCAGAAGTAATTGAGCCGAGAACGATTCCTTTGATTGCATACCCGACTGCCTGGTCACCTTCATTAAAAGGAACCGTTAAAGGTAAAGTCGTTTGGTTTAATGCAAAATCAGAAGAAGATTTCAATTCATATAAAGGAAAATTAAAAGGCAAGTTTGTTCTGCTTAGTAATGAACGTACTTTGCATCCGCATTTTACTCCTGATGCAAAAAGATTAAATGATTCTTCGTTGCTTCAACTTGCTAATTCATTTAACCAGCCCGGACATAGAAGGTTTAGATTTCCTCGGATGGTCATGTCGAATTTCGATTCCATATTTACATTATTTAAACAGTACAGACCAAGTATTGATTCTGCAACGGTGGCAAATTTTATAATAAATAGAACTTTAGGACCGAAGAAACTTAAATTTTGCATGGATGAAGGGGCTGCTGCCGTACTTACAATTTCAAGCGGAGATGACGGAACTATTTTTGTCCAGCAGGCATCGGAGCCGCAGGTAATTGCTTCCAAAAATAAAAGACATTTGTCCGTTTATGATTCCGAAGCACCGGAAGTTATTCCTCAAGTTGCCGTATCTTCAGAAAATTATAACCGTATGATCAGAATGATTGAAAAGGGAGAGACTCTTACAATGCAGATGGAACTAAAAGTTGATTTTACTAAACCGGATTCTGCTTTCAATATAATCGGTGAAATACCGGGAACGGATAAGAAAGATGAAATAGTTTTAATCGGCGGCCACTTCGATTCATGGCAGGGCGGAACAGGCGCTGCAGATAACGCTTCCGGTACGGCAGTATGTATGGAAGCCATGAGATTGTTAAAGAAGCTTAATCTAAAACCTCGACGAACTATTAGAATAGGGCTATGGGCCGGAGAAGAAGAAGGCTTGCTTGGTTCCAGAGCATATGTAGAAAAACATTTCGGACTTGAATCTCCAAATTATAATAGTCCCGCTACTGCAGATAAATCAAAATTGAATTCAGAAGAAGAATCGGAATTCAAAAATTTTTCTGTTTATTTGAATGATGATAACGGAACCGGTAAATTCAGAGGAATTCATCTTCAGGGTAATGAAGCAGCGGGGCCGATATTTAAAGAATGGTTCCATGAGTTTAACGATCCTGATGCACAAACAATCTCTATATCCAATACCGGCGGAACGGATCATCTTTCATTTGATAACGCCGGACTGCCGGGATTTCAATTTATTCAAGACCCGCTCGATTACGGTGTCCGCATACACCACTCAAATATGGATGTGTACGACAGGCTTCAAAAAGATGATCTTGAACAGTCTGCAGCTATAATGGCTTTCTTTGCTTACAAAGCAGCGAATATGGAAAGTTTGTTTCCGCGTAAGTCGAAGGATTAAGAAGCTGGAAAATTATTTGATTAGAATAACATTCAACAATAACAATCATTCGAACCCTATCCCGACCTTCCCCTTTGCGAAAGGGGAAGGCGGTTCGCTTTTAAACCAATCCCAAAGAAAATTTTAAATAATCATTTACATAAAATTATCCTTATATTCTAAACCTTAGTAAATTATTGCCAGATTTGGGAAATAAAGTTATAAATTTAATTCGTTTATTTTATTTTTATACAACATTGGAAGAAATTTTGATATATTAGTTAATAAATAAATGGCACAGTTTATGGTTATACATAAAGTCATTTGTTAATTTTGTTAATTTTTATCATTGTATGGTTAAGATATTTAATAGTTTAAATACCGGTTTCGGAAATAGTTATACATCGGGCAACTGGAAATTTCCGTTACCGGTTTTTTCTATTTTATATATTCCTTAACTTTTGCTAAAACTTTTGAAGCAAATAAATTTTTAGATTCCCGGACGGATTGGGAACATTTAAATTGGAGAAAAAAATGAAAATTAGTACTGAAGATGCACTTGATTACCATAGCAAGGGAAGACGCGGCAAAATAGAAGTAACACCAACAAAGCCGTGTTTAACATCCAGAGATTTATCAATGGCATATACACCCGGTGTTGCGGAACCATGCCGCATTATTGCAAAAAATGAAGCTGAAGTTTATCGTTATACGGCAAAAGGAAATTTAGTAGCCGTAGTTTCAAACGGTACGGCTGTTTTAGGTTTGGGAAATATTGGTCCTTCTGCCGGTAAACCGGTTATGGAAGGAAAAGGAGTTTTGTTCAAAAGGTTTGCAGACATTGATGTATTTGATATTGAATTAAAAAGTTCGGAGCCTCAAGATATTATTAAAGCTGTTCAGATGCTTGAACCTACTTTTGGCGGAATAAACCTGGAAGATATTAAAGCACCGGAATGTTTTGAGATTGAACAGTCACTAAAGAAGACAATGAACATCCCGGTATTCCACGATGATCAGCACGGAACTGCAATTATTTCGTGTGCTGCGTTAATAAATGCCGCTGAATTAGCAGGAAAAAAATTATCGGAAATTAAAATTGTTGTAAACGGTGCGGGTGCTGCTGCAATTTCTTGCTGCAAATTATATATGCGTGCCGGTGCAAAAAGAGAAAACATTAAAATGTTCGATTCCAAAGGATGCTTAACAAAGAGTCGTAAAGATTTGAATAAATACAAAATGGAATTTGCATCCGATGAAGAATGCGGTTCTTTAGCTGATGGAATGAAAGGTGCTGATGTTTTTGTCGGCCTTTCAATTGGCGGTATTGTTTCCAAGGAAATGGTTAAAAGTATGGCGCCGAATCCTATTGTATTTGCAATGGCAAATCCAGATCCCGAAATTATGTACGACGAAGCAATCTCCGTTCGTGAAGATTTGATAATGGCAACAGGAAGAAGCGATTTTCCGAACCAGGTAAATAATGTCTTGGGCTTTCCGTTTATATTTAGAGGTGCCCTGGATGTAAGAGCTACAACTATAAATGAGGAAATGAAAATGGCTGCCGTTAAAGCACTTGCCGGGCTTGCTAAAGAAAAAGTACCCGAGATGGTAATTAGCGCTTATGGCGGAGAGGATTTTTCATTCGGAAGAACATACATTATTCCAAAGCCGTTCGATCCTCGAGTACTCTGGCATGTTGCACCTGCTGTTGCAAAGGCTGCAATTGATACCGGTGTTGCAAGAGTAAAAATAGAAGATTGGACTGCATACGAAGAGGAACTTAAAGAAAGGCTTGGGCTGTCGAAAGAAATTATAAGAGTAATGATTCACAAGGCTCAGAAAAATCCAAGACGTGTTGTGTATCCTGAGGGCGAAGAAGAAAAAATTATTCGTGCTGCACATGTTGCCTATCAGGAGAATTATGCTAAGCCTATATTGCTCGGCAACATTCAAAATATAGAAACGATGATTGAAAAACTTGAGTTTGATAAAAAGGAATTCGAAATATTCGATCCGGAAAATAGCTCGAGAAGTGAAATTTATGCACAAGAACTTTTTAAGAAAAGAAAGCGAAAAGGAATAACTTTAAAAGAAGCAAAAGAACTAATAAAAAATCCGGTATATTATGGTTCAATGGCTCTTGATATGGGTGATGCCGATGCAATGATTAGCGGATTAACAACCCATTATCCTACAACAGTTAAACCTGCTTTACAGTGTGTCGGAGTTAAGGATGGATTTAAAATTGTTTCCGGGCTTTACATTGTTATGACTAAGAAGGATGTATATTTCTTTGCGGACACAACAGTTAATGTAAATCCTAATGCAGATGAACTTGCTGAAATAGCAATATCTGCGGCCGATACCGTACAAGCATTTGATCTCGTCCCGAAAGTTGCTATGCTTTCCTTCAGCAACTTCGGCAGTACCAAGTATCCAGAATCGATAAAAGTTAAAGAGGCTGTAGAAAAAGTTAAAAAGCTTAGACCCGGGTTAGTTGTAGAAGGTGAAATGCAGGCCGATACTGCTGTTGTTCCGGAAATTATAGAAAAAGATTTTCCGTTCAGCAACTTAAAAGGAAAGGCTAATGTTTTAATTTTCCCTGATTTAAACTCAGGCAATATTGCTTACAAACTTATGGCAAGAATAGGTGAAGCTACGGTTGTAGGCCCTATTTTAATGGGCATGAGAAAACCAGTGCATGTTTTACAGCGCGGGGCAACTGTAGACGATATAACTAACATGACGGCGATAGCAGTCGTTGAAGCAAATAATATCTTTAAGAAAAAATAAAATACGGTTAAACTATGTACAAAATACTATCTGCTGAATTCTTAGCACCTAATGTTAAAAAATTTGTAATTGAAGCACCTAAAATAGCAAGGAAAAGACAGGCGGGGCAGTTCGTTATAATTAGAACGAATGTTAACGGAGAAAGAGTACCGCTTACAATAGCTGATTCCAATTTGGAAGAAGGAACAATTACAATAATAGTTCAAGGAATTGGAAAAACAACAAGAGAACTTAATGAACGCGAACAAGGAGATTTTATTCTTGATGTAGTCGGTCCGTTGGGAAAACCTTCGCACATAGAAAATTTCGGTGTTGCTGTTAGTATCGGCGGCGGTGTAGGTACTGCAATTGCTTATCCTACTGCAGTTGCTCTTAAAAAAGCAGGCAACTATACTATTTCAATTATAGGCGGCAGAACAAAAGAGTATGTTATTTTGGAAGATGAGATGAAAAAAGTCTGCGACGAAGTATTTGTTACCACGGATGACGGCAGTTACGGTTACAACGGTTTTGTAACGGATAAATTGAAAGAACTTATTGATGCAAAAAGAAAAATTGATTTTGTGCTTGCTATCGGTCCTATACCCATGATGAAAGCCGTAGCCGAAGTTACCAGAAAACCTAAAATAAAAACCGTGGTTAGTTTGAATCCTATTATGGTTGACGGTACGGGAATGTGCGGCGGCTGCCGGGCTATTGTTGATAACAAAACCGTATTTGTTTGTGTAGACGGCCCTGAATTCGATGCGCATAAAGTAGATTTTGAAACACTCGCAAGAAGGAACAGAACATATAGGACTGATGAGGAACAGGCATTAAATAATTTTATGTGCCGTTCGGAAGAAGCGATGTTAAAAGCTGTGAATGAGAAGTAGAATAAGTTCAAGTTTAAGTTTGCCATACGAATCCCGGCTCAGTCGGGAGAAGTATGGTTTAAGTTCAAAAATTATATAATTAGATACAAAAATTTGGAGTAAATCAATTGCCGAAGATTTCAAATAAAGAAAGAATGAAAATTCCGCGACAGGTTATGCCGGAACAAAATAGTTTGGAAAGAAGAAACAATTTTAATGAAGTAAATTTAGGCTTTACCGAAGAGCTTGCCAAGATGGAAGCCATGAGATGTATTCAATGCCCAAAGCCTTTTTGTGTAGACGGATGTCCCGTTGGTGTTAAGATTGGTGATTTTATATCTTTAGTAGCAGAAGGTGATTACCTTGGGGCTGCTTCAAAACTTAAAGAAGATAATTTGCTTCCGGCAATTTGCGGAAGGGTTTGTCCGCAGGAAGAACAGTGCGAAGCTAAGTGTGTAGTCGGAAAGAAAAACGAACCGGTTGCTATAGGCAGAATTGAAAGATTTGTAGCTGATTATGAACGTGAGCATGTAGGAATTAGAACTCCCGAATTAAAACCAAAAACCGGGAAGAAAGTTGCTATCGTTGGAAGCGGTCCCGCAGGATTAAGCTGCGCCGGAGATTTAATTCAGATGGGTCATGATGTTACTGTATTTGAAGCTTTGCATGATTTGGGCGGCGTACTTATTTACGGAATTCCCGAATTCAGATTGCCCAAAGAAATTGTTAGAGCAGAAGTTGAATCTTTGCAAAAATTGGGAGTAGACTTTCAAACCAACTCAGTAGTTGGTTTTACGGATACGGTTGATGAATTGTTGGATAACGGGTATGATGCCGTATTTATTGCAGTGGGTGCAGGTCTTCCTCACTTTATGAAAATACCGGGTGAAAATCTGAACGGGGTATATTCCGCAAACGAATTTTTAACCCGGGTAAACTTAATGAAGGCTTACCGGTTCCCGGATTTCGATACTCCTGTTTTTCATGTTAAAGATAAAAATGTTGCGGTGTTCGGCGGCGGCAATACGGCAATGGATGCTGTTAGAACATCGAAGCGACTTGGAGCTAAAAATGCTTATATAATTTATCGCCGTTCCGATGTTGAAATGCCTGCCAGGCAGGAAGAAATTCATCATGCGAAGGAAGAAGGAATTGAATTACTATTTTTATCAAACCCGGTTGAATTTATCGGTGATAAAGACGGTTGGTTAAAAGCTGTTAAACTTCAGAAAATGGAATTAGGTGAGCCGGATGCATCCGGCAGAAGAAGGCCTATCCCGATTCCCGGTTCAGAATATGAAATCGATCTTGATATGGCTGTAATTGCAATCGGCAATGGTTCAAATCCTATTATTCAAAAAACTACTCCGGATTTACAATTTAATAAATGGGGTAATATAACAGTAGATGAAAGCACAATGCAGACATCCAAGAAAGGTGTTTTTGCAGGCGGAGATATAGTAACCGGTGGTGCAACCGTAATTCTTGCAATGGGTGCGGGAAGAAAAGCCGCCGCTGCTATAAATGAGTTTTTAAATAACGGGAAAGCTAAGTAAAATTATATCCTTTTATAAATTCTTTGCACCGTTGATTGAATAATTTTTATATTTGCGGGAACTAATTTCTAATTTTGTCCGAAAAATTAAATGGGGTTCTGAATGGACTATAAATTAAAAGGGAAAATTAGATTAATCCTGTTATTTGCATTTTTATTTTGTAATTTTTTATCTGCTCAGCAAAATCCGGATACTCTTTATTTTACCCTTGATGAAGCAATAGCAAAAGCTCTGGAAAATAATTGGGATATAAAAATATCTCAGAAAGAAATTCAAAAATCCGAAGAACAGATTAGGGAAGCTTACTCTAACGCATTCCCCAGAATTGATCTTGCCGGAAATTATATAAGGAATATAAAACTTCCCGTATTATTTCTTCCTCCAAATACGGCATTTAATCCTACCAACCAGACACAAACTTTTGAGCTGGGTTCATCCAACAGTATAGATGCAACATTTACTTTAAGCCAGGTTCTATATAGTCAAAAGGTAAATACCGCTATCCAAATTGCAGGAGAGTATTCCGACTATTCTAAAGAAGGTAAAATTGCAACTGAGCAGCTGATTGCCCTTGCGGTTAAGAAAGCCTTTTATACGATTCTTCTGGCAAAACAACTTGTTAATGTAAGCCGGCAAAATTATTTAGCGGCTAAGGCAAATTTTGATAATGTGTCATCCATGTATAAACACGGTGCGGCATCTGAATATGACTATCTTCGTTCGGAAGTTCAGGCAGCAAACACGCAGCCAATGTTAATCCAGGCAGAAAATAATTTAGCTCTTGCGAAAAGCTCGTTAAAAAATTTACTGGCAATAGATATTAAAAAACCTGTTGATGTAAAAGGAAAGTTTGTTTACGAAGAACTGGTACCCGAATTTGTAGAACAGGAAAGTCAAAAAGCTGTTGTAAACAATCCCCTCGTAAAACAATTAAATATTCAAGAATCACTGCTCGATAAAAATGTTTTTGTTCAAAGAGCAGATTACTTTCCTACACTTGCACTTTTCGGGCAGTACCAGTTTCAAACACAGGATAATACATTTGTGTTAAAAAACTATAATTGGGCCCAAAGTTTTATGATCGGGTTGCAGCTTTCATATACTTTGTTCGACGGGTTCGGAAGAAGCGCAAGAATTCAACAGGCTATTATAGATAAAGACAAAGTTAGTTTAGGTAAGAAGAAATTGGAAGAAGGCTTGAAGGTGCAAATTCAACAGGCTCTATTGAAAATGGAAGAAGCTAAAAAGAGAATAAATGCACAGGGCAAAAGTCTTGAACAGGCAGATAAAGCATTTAAGATTTCACAGACTAGATATAAAAGCGGAGTAGGAACGCAGCTTGAAATTATTGATACACAGGCAGCTTTAACTTTTGCTCAGACTAATTATTCCCAGGCTGTTTATGATTATCTTATTGCAAAGTCCGAATGGGAATTTGCCGTAAGTGCAAATAAGTATTAAAGGAGTAGTTATGATTTTAAGATATGTTAAAAAATGTTCCGGACTTATTTATCTATTGCCGGTAATAATTTTCTTTAATATTAATTGCGGGCAAAAAAAAGCCGAACAATCGAAAGAGTTAAACTTAGCGGATTTGGATACCGTTGCCGTAAAAACTGCGCAAAGTGTTGTATCAAATATTAAACTTATAAAAACTTTTACGGGAACGTTGGAAGGGGAGGATCAGGCGAATGTTGTTTCTAAAATTCCGGAAAGAATTACTGATATAAAAGTCCGGGTAGGTGATAGGGTAGATGCCGGGCAATTGTTGATTACGCTTGATAAGGTTGGGGCATCATCTCAATTTTACCAGGCACAGGCTGCATATTTAAATGCGGAAAAAGAAAGGGATAGAATGCAGGCTCTATTTAAAGAAGGAGCAATATCCCAGCAGATGTTTGACGGAACCAAGACTGCATATGAAGTAGCTAAGGCAAATTTCGATGCAGCTAAAAGTACCGTAGAACTAACTTCGCCGATTTCCGGAATTGTTACGGCAATAAATCCCAATATTGGGGACCTGGCAAATCCCGGTGTAGTATTAATGACAATTGCAAACATCAATAAAATGAAGGTACTTTTTGATATCGGCGAAGCCGACGTTCCGAATTTCGCAATAGGTCAAAATGTGGAAGTTTATTCCGAGCTTAAACCTGAGTTGATTCAAAAGGGCACGATCTCTCAAATTTCAAAGTCGGCAGATATCCAATCAAGAAGCTTTGAAATAAGAGCTGCTTTTTCTAACACATCGGGTAGTTGGTTTAAACCGGGTATGTTTTGCCGCGTAAATGTAGAACTAAAAAATAAAAAGGATGTAATTGTTGTTCCCAGTCAGGCAGTAATTGTAAATCAAAATAATTCCGGTGTTTATGTAATTAACAACGGAAGAGCATATTTAAGAAATGTAATACCCGGAATTAACAACGGCAGAATGACTGAAATTTCGAGCGGCTTAAAAAAAGGTGAAACCGTAATTACGCTCGGAACAAATAAGTTGAAGGAGGGGAGTGTTGTTCATATTTCAGACTAAGATGCATAGGATAAGCTTAAGTGTAAATGATAGATAAAGAATCATTCGACTTACATGAAAAAGTTAATTTTTTAAGAACGATAAAGCGGGAAGAATATGAAATTAGCTGATGTATCCATAAAGCGCCCTGTATTTGCAACCATGATGATTTTGGCGTTAATTGTGCTTGGATTATTTTCATACTTAAAATTAAATGTTGATCTGTATCCTAATATTGATATACCATATGTAATAATAACAACAGTGTTGCCCGGTGCAGGCCCCGAACAAATTGAAACCGATGTTACGAAAAAAATTGAGGATGCTGTTAACCCAATTGAAGGAGTAGATTGGATCCAATCATATTCTCAGGAAGGTGTATCTTTAGTAGTTATTGCTTTTAAACTTGAAATAAACGGTAAGATAGCGGCACAGGATGTTCGCGAAAAACTGGCTGCAATTAAAAGTGATTTGCCGGAAGATATTGAAGAACCGGTTATACAGAGATATGACCCTGCCAGTCTTCCCATAATGTCGCTTACGGTTTCCGGTAAACAATCGGCTAAGGACATTACAACTTTCACTAAAAATATAGTTAAAAAAAGATTGGAAAATATTCCCGGTGTCGGCTCGGTAGATCTTGTCGGCGGTGCCGAAAGAGAAATTCAAATTGAAGTAGATCCGTCTCGGTTAAAAGCTTATAAACTTTCAATTCAGGATATAATTCAAAATGTCGGTGCATCCAATGTGGAAATTCCGGGAGGAAACTTAATAGACGGTAGACGCCAGGTGCTATTGAGAACTATGGGCAAGTACAAAAATGTAGCGGATTTCAATAACGTAATTGTTGCAAACCGTCAGGGTAAGATAGTGTACCTAAACCAAATTGCCGATGTTAATGACGGAGCAAAAGAACAAACAAGTTTGGCAAGAGTTAACGGCAATTATGCGGTTGGGCTAAATATCATAAAGCAATCCGGTAGCAATACAGTAAAGGTAGCCGGCGAAGTTAAAAAACAACTAACAAGACTTGAAAAAGAACTCCCGCCTGATATTAAAATAAATATTGCAAAAGATAACAGTATCTATATTCAAGATTCCATTCATGATGTTTTATTCGATATTCTGTACGGCGGACTGCTGGCAGTAATTGTTATTTATCTTTTCCTGGCAAACTTTAGAGCAACTTTAATAAGTGCACTGGCACTGCCTTCTTCAATTATTGCAAGCTTTATTGTTATGTATGCTTTAAACTTCACTTTAAATATGATGTCATTACTTGCATTATCACTTGCAGTGGGGCTATTAATAGATGATGCTATAGTTGTTATTGAAAATATATACCGGCATATGCATCAGGGAGAAACACCCCTGGAAGCTGCTAAGTCGGCTTCCGAAGAAATAGGGCTTGCAGTAATGGCAACTACTTTTACGGTTGTTGCTGTGTTTGTTCCCGTTGCTTTTATGCCCGGGATTGTTGGAAGATTCTTTTACCAATTTGGTATTACAGTGTCTGTTGCTGTTTTGGTATCGTTATTTGTTGCTTTCACGTTAACTCCTATGTTGTCTTCCAAATGGCTAAAAAGAGAAGACGAAGCATTATCTAAAAAAGGGAATTTACTTCAAAAGCTGCTTTATTACTTTAATCATTTTTTTGAAATATTAAGTGTAAAATATAAATCCGCATTAGGGTGGTCGTTAAGGCATAGAAAAACAGTTATCTTTGTTTCGGTTGTTGTGTTCATATTCAGCTTAGCGCTAATGGGTGTTATGGGAACCCAATTCTTTCCGGAAACCGATGAAAACGAATTTAACATAACTGTTAATGCTGCTCCGGGAAGTTCAATTGAACAGACTAGCAGCATTTGTGCGCAAGTAGAAAATGTATTAAAAACTTACCCGGAAGTAACCACCGTATTAACAACCATAGGTGCAGGTAATGATCCGGTAACAGCTGCCAATATTATGGTTAAACTGGTTAAGAAGGATAAACGGGAAAAAAGCGATAAAGTTATAATAAGTGATTTAAGAAACCGGTTAAAATACTTACCGGGAGCAAATATAAGTTATGGTGTAGAAGGAGGTCCGGGACCGGGAGGAAAACCCGTATCCTTAAGTATAAGAGGTGACGACTTAAATAAAGTTAAACAATATGCGGAACGGGTAGAAGCCATTGTAAGGGCAACACCGGGTGCTGTAGATGTTGAAAATAGTCTTGAAACTTCCAAGCCGGAAATACAATTGTTAATTGACAGGGAAAAAGCTTCGGACCTTGGCGTAAATCCGTTGCTTATAGCTTCTTCCGTAAGGTCTATGGTGGACGGATATGTTGCTACAAAATACCAGGAAGGAGATGAACAATATGATGTGAGGGTAAGGTTAAATGAAAAAAGCAGGAAGAACTTAATTGATATTTCCGGCTTGATGCTTAAGAGTAACAAGAAAGCAAATGACGGGAGCACGATAATGATACCTGTTACCGATGTGGCAAAAATTTATGAGGGTTTTGGGCCTTCTCAAATTAATAGGTATGCAAGACAGAAAGAAGTTAGAGTAGGTGCAAATCTTTCCGGAAGGATGCTTGGTGATGTGTTGGGTGAAATTCAAACAAAAGTGGCAAGAATAAATTTTGAACCAGGTTATTCCGAAAGTATTGTAGGAGAAGGACAAATGCAGGAAGAATCTTTCGGCAATATATTCCTTTCACTGATACTCGCAATTGTATTTGTTTACATAGTCTTAGCGGCACAATTTGATAGTTTCGTTCATCCTTTTTCTATTATGCTTGCATTACCAATGGCCATGATTGGTGCTGTCTTTTTGCTTTTAATATTTGGAAGTTCGGTTTCGGTTATCTCGCTTATCGGTATCATTATGTTAATGGGACTTGTCACGAAGAATGGAATACTTCTAGTTGATTATACAAATGTGCTTAGAGGAAGAGGCTTAACAAGATTTAATGCTTTGCTACAAGCAGGGCCTACCAGACTTCGTCCCATCCTAATGACGACTTTTGCCATGATCTTCGGAATGATGCCGGTTGCACTCGGCCTTGGCGAGGGAGCAGAGTTCAGAGCTCCTATGGGGCAAGCAGTAATCGGAGGACTAATTACTTCTACTTTTTTAACTTTATTTATTGTGCCTGTGGTTTACACAATTCTGGACGATTTGGCTTCTTTAAAATTGTTTGTATTTATAAAAAAGCTTTTACCGATTAAGAAAAGTAGTAAAGTTGCATCAGAGATGGATTTTAAAAAGTCATCGGACATTAAAAACATTTAGGTGAATTTTATGAAAATTATTTTTGTCGTATATCATGACATACTTGAGGATAGGATTGAAAATCTTTTAAGCAAATTAAACATTGACTTTTACACTGAATGGGAAAATGTAAAAGGGAAGGGACACGAATCCGATGCACATTTAGGAACCAGAACATTCCCGGGCTATAACAGCGTTAGGATGATTGCACTTCAAAAAGAAGATTTACTTGATGAATTAACAAAAGGGATAGAAGAATTAAATAAACAAGCATTGAGAGAGGATGATAAAATTAGACTATTTCAGGTACCGCTTGAAAAAATAATTTAACTGTTAAGATAATTTCCCGAAATAAACCTCGGTTTTATAAATCATCTTAACAATTCCGTTTTTATTATATTTATTGTATATTTCTTCAAGCTCGGTAATCATAGGTTCATATTTCGGATGCCCTTCCAGCGGCATATACGATGCGGAAAGTACCCTTCCTTTTAATCCTTCAAAATCAAAATCCTGGTAGTTAGGGAATATTTTAATATCGTAATCGATAAAAAATTTTTGAAAGATTTCTTTATTAATATTCTTATGGTTTACCTTTTGATAATCGATCGAATAGTCGGACAGAAATTTTTCAAAAGAAATCATAAAATCGGATGCTTCATTAATTCTGGAATTCCATATTAAGATTACACTTCCGTTTTCTTTGAGTATTCTTTTAAATTCTATTTTTGTTTTATCCCAATCGAACCAGTGAAAAGCTTGTGCGCAGGTTATAAAATCTACGCTTGCATCTTTAAGTGTTGTATTTTCTGCCGTACCGTTTATACTTATAAAATTTTTATTTTTACCTAAAATATTTTCGGCTGCTAATCTCATTTCGGTGTTTGGCTCAACGGCATAAGCTATGCTCCCGTTTTTAAGAATCAATTCCGTAAATATGCCTGTCCCGGAACCAATATCAGCAAATATATTTTGTTTTTTTAGACTTAATTTTTCAATAATAAATTCGATAATAGCATTAGGGTAACGAGGGCGGTATTTTATATAGTTGACTACCCGATTTGAAAATCTGTTTAAAGAACTTAAATTAGAACTTTTCATAATTTGTTTTAATATGGTAATTAAAATTTAAAGGGTCATTCTCATAAAATTACTATAATTTCAAATAAAAATGGTGATGAAATTGTTACAAGTAAATTATTCTTATTTTTACTTATAACTTTTACATCTTCTTAATTAATATAGATAAAAATAAATAATAATAGGGATATTGAGCATAAAAATAGTGGTATAATAATTGATTATATTATAGCTCATTAGCTTTACTCAGGAAATGTTTTCGACCGGATAATTTATGGATTTTAAAAGAGAATATAATGATGACATTTTAATTTTGGCTGTAAACCTTAAAAGGGCTACTTTCTTAGAAGCCAATTCTTTCAATGACATTCTGGTTGATGAAATAGGTAAAGGATATAGAAGGTTTATTGTCGATTTAAGCTCATGCAATTCCGTTGATCCGGTATTTGTGGGAGTTCTTATTCTAACATTAAAAAAATTAGCATCATTAAAAGGCAATTTAAAAATTGTAATTCCGGAAATAGGGTTTAATCTTGAAAAATCTACAATGTATTCATTGCGGTTATTCGAAACTTATAAAACAAAAAATGGAGCCTTGGAAAGTTTTAAGATGTCCATAAATTCAAGATCCGGAAATAGAAATCAAATAACCACGATACCTTCTTTTAAAGCCTCCTTTGGAATTTAATAAATAAGTATATTTTTTAACTCTACTTAATAAAGAAGTTTTGCTTAAATTTTTAGTAATCTTGCCACTCGGTAGATAAATTATAAAGTTTTTTTAAGTTACTTTTATAAATTGTTGAATTTATGGTGCAGGCATTATTTTGTAAGCGGGCAATCCATAATTTCCGCTAACGGATTGCAAACTTATATTGTTACAGATACTAATAAATGAACAAAGTTTGAAGGGAAGTATTAAAGTAGAATTGTTACGGATAATAAAAAAATTATTTCGGACTTCCAAAGTGGAAACCATTTTTATCTTCCCAGCCGTAACGGGCTGTTTTGATAAAATACATAACAACCGATATTGAAATAATTGAGACTATCGAGTACAGAAATAAAAAAGTCAACATTATTTTACCCTTATTAATTCAATAATTCTAATTATTTATAACAAAAATTAGACCAGTAAAAGTATAGTTAAATATTTTTTTTAAGCTTTCAAATCTAAATCCTAAAAACTTTGAAAATTTACCGAATTCAAAGGATTAGCATTGATTTTTTAATTAAGTATTTTTCATCTTCATTTTTGAGTAGCGCTCATTCAAATATTAGATAGGTAAAATTTACCTATCGCCTGGAAATTATTTCTTATAATTTTTTTAAAGTGCTCTAATTTATAATCGATTTTAATTTTAAATAATTAACACTAAATTGTATTATCTTTATTGCGTGTTTATATTTGCAAACAAATTTTACTTTAACAATCTGAGAAAAGAAGTTACCCTATGAAATCACAAGTTATTCTAAAAACAAATTATGCCAATTTGAAATTGGCGAAAAGGGGTAAGGTAAGAGATATTTATGACCTAGGTGAGAATTATTTAATAGTATCGACGGATAGATTATCAGCATTCGATGTAATTATGTCTCAGGGAATTCCTTATAAAGGAGAGGTGCTTACAAAAATTTCGGAATTCTGGTTTAAATTTTCAGAAGGCATTATTAAAAACCATATAGTTAGTACAAATGTGGATGATTTTCCTACGGAATGTAAAGAATATGCGGAAGAATTAAGAGGGAGAGCTATGCTTGTGAAGAAAGCGGAAGTTATTCCTATTGAATGCATAGTAAGAGGCTACATATCCGGTTCCGGCTGGAATGATTATAAGAAGACTGGCGAGATATCAGGTATAAAACTTCCCGCAGGATTAATGGAATCCGAAAAGTTTCCGGAGCCTATTTTTACTCCTTCTACCAAAGCGGAAATAGGTTTGCACGATGAAAATATTTCTCAAAAAGATGCCGAAAAAATAACCGATAAGGACACAATTGAGAAACTAAAAAATGCAACCTTGAATGTTTATAAAAATGCCGCCGATTTTGCATTGAGTAAGGGAATAATAATTGCAGATACCAAAATGGAATTCGGAGTTTATAATAATGAAGTGATTTTAATTGATGAACTGCTTACCCCGGATTCTTCCAGGTTTTGGCCTATGTCCAAATATAAAAAGGGCGGAGCACAGGAAAGCTACGATAAACAGTTTGTAAGGGATTATCTTTTATCAATTAATTTTAATAAGCAGCCGCCGCCGCCGTATCTGCCGGATGAGATAATTCGGAAAACCAGCGAGAAATATATTGAAGTTTTATATAAACTTACCGGTGAAAAAATATTATAGATGGTACCTTCTAAAATAAAGGTAATAAATCAGAAAGAGTTATTTATAAAATGGGATGACGGGTTCGAATCGAAGATAGAATTGGCCAAATTGAGAAGATTTTGTCCGTGTGCTACTTGTTCTTCTTTTTTAGAAAGTCAAAGCTCAAAGTTTATACCGTTATTCAGTTCCGATCAGATAACAATTTCTAAGATTACGGAAGTGGGAAGTTATGCAATCGGAATAGTATGGAAGGATAACCATAGTACCGGTATTTATGAATTTCCGTATCTAAGAAGTTTGATGCAATAATAATATTTCCGCAAACATTTTATGATACTTCCAAATCAACTTACTATACTTAGAATTATTTTAACACCGGTTTTCCTGGTTTTATTCCTTGCTCCCGATCCGCTGCTTAAACAAATCTCGCTTGCCGTGTATATTATTGCCGCTTTAACCGACTGGTACGACGGCTGGCTTGCCAGAAAATTTAATTATATTACATCATGGGGAAAATTCTGGGATCCTCTTGCGGATAAAATTTTAACTTCTGCAGCTTTTCTAGGATTTGTAATTTTAAAAATTATTCCGCTTTGGATGGTAATAATTATTATAGCAAGAGATTTTCTTATTACCGGATTTCGCGCTTATGCTGATTATAAAGGGCATTCCTTCCCAACGAGTTACTATGCCAAGTGGAAAACTTTCATTCAAATGGCTTTTTTATATTATCTTATGATTGTTTATGTCGGACAAAATACTTCCCAGATTTATTCCGGTAACGAAAAGATTTTTTTAATTCTAACGAATCAGTCTTTTATTTATTTTACTATGTTATTTATAACCGTAATAACTTTTCATTCGGGAGCTGCTTATTTGTATAAAAATAGAAAAATAATATCGGAGCTTTTAGGCAATGAAGATTAATTTTTTTGAAAAGTTTATAGGTTCGGGTTTTTTTACGGGTTATATCCCGAATGCATCAGGAACGTTCGGAAGCCTTGCTGCACTTTTATTATATTTTATTCCCGGATTTGAGAAGCCCGTTGTATTGATTCCTTTAATAATTATCTTTACTTTTTACGGTATACATATCGGAAGTAAGTTTGAAAAGCTGTATGGTAAGGATCCCAAAGAATGTACGGTAGATGAAGTTGTCGGCATGTGGATATCTCTGCTGTTCTTGCCGAAAATATTATATTTATCCGTAGCGGCGTTTTTTCTTTGGAGAGTTCTAGACATTATAAAACCCTTTCCTGCTAGACAGATGGAAAAATTTAACGGCGGTTTGGGAATTATGATGGACGATATTGCTGCTGGTTTTTATGCTCTAATTATTATGAATTTAACGGTTTTAATTTTTATACCTTCAAAATTTATTTTCAAATAACGGACCAAAAATGAATGCACATATAATTACAATTGGTGATGAAATATTACTCGGACAAACGCTAAATACAAATGCGGCATACATTGGAGAACAGCTTATAAATATTCAGGTTGATGTTCGAAGCACTTCGGTTGTTCCGGATAACGAAGCCGCAATAATTAAGGAATTTAAACAATACCTTGATGAGAATGATATTGTTATTGTTACGGGAGGTTTAGGGCCTACTCATGATGATATTACAAGGAAGTGCGTGATAAATTTTTTTCATACCTCGCTTGTTGTTAATAATGAAGTTCTTCAAGATATAGTTACTCTATTAAAAAAGAAGGGTAGAGAATTAACAAAAATTACCGAAGGACAGGCTCTTGTGCCGGAAATTGCAAAAGTTATTAGGAATGAACTTGGTACTGCACCTGGTTTCTGGATAGAAAAAGAAGGCAAAATTTTTGTTGTTATGCCGGGCGTTCCGTACGAAATGAAAGCTATGATGGAATCTTTTGTTATTCCTAATCTAAAAGAAAAAATAGGTAAACTGGAATTTATTGAAAAGCGTGATACTTTTTTAACAACAGGTATTCCGGAATCCGAACTGTTTGAAAAGCTTGGAAATCTGGACGAGCTGTTGGAAGGTGCAAGAATGGCTTTTCTTCCGAGCCAGTTTGGTGTTAAAATAAGAATTACAGTTAAAGAAGCCGACGAACAAACTGCCGTGAGCAAATTAACTGAAATTGAGCAAAAGATAAGAAGCAAAGTAGGTAGATTTATTTATTCGCATCGCGACGAATCTCTTGAACAAGTGGTAGCAAGATTATTAATAGACCGGGGATTAACCATTGCGGTTGCGGAATCTTGTACCGGCGGATTAATATCTAATTTATTAACCAACATAAGCGGCAGCAGTAAATATTTTGAACGCGGGGTTATTTCATACAGCAATGCGGCAAAGGTAGAAATATTAAGAGTGAACGAAGATATAATTAGCGAATATGGTGCCGTTAGTCTTGAAGTTGCACGACAAATGGCTGAAGGTGTAAAGTCAACCAGCGGAACAGACCTGGGGCTTGCTGTTACCGGTATTATGGGTCCGACAGGAGCCAGCACCGATAAACCAGTTGGCTTGGTATATATCGGATTGTGCGATGAAAAAGTTTGTACTGCTAAAAAATTTAATTTCGGAGACGACAGGCTTTTAAATAAACAGAGAACCGCACAAGCCGCACTTGATATGCTTAGAAAATATTTATTGGGTATTTCATTAGATGACTAGATTATTTGTTGCGTTAAAAATTCCGGGTAAAGTTAGAAATGAAATCATAAATTTAAGAAACAAAGCTGTTATCGATTATGAAAATTACAAATGGGAACCTGAAGAAAAGATTCATTTGACTCTCAAATTTATAGGTGAAGTTAAAGACGAATTAACAGCACCCATTTCCGATGCTTTAAACTTTGTTGAAAATTATAAAAGCTTTAATTGTTCGTTAACAAAATTTGATTTCTTTTATAGAGATAAGAGGCCTAAAATTCTTTGGCTCGGTCTTGACATTAGCAATGAAATAAATAATCTTGTTCATAAGATAAATGAGGAGATGGCTAAATTTTCAATTCCCGCTGAAAAAAGAGCGTTCAATGCACATTTGACTATTAAAAGATTAAAAGGGAATGAGGGCAATGAATTTGTAAAAAAGTTTAAAGAGTTTAAAATCCCGGAGTTAAATTTTATTGCAAATGAAATAATGTTGGTAAAGAGTGAATTATTACCTTCCGGTTCCAGGTACACCGAAATTAAAAATTTTAAATTAAAATGATTTGGAGGCAAGATGAGTTCCGATAAAGAACAAAAGTTAAAAATAATAGAAGATGCCATTGCAAGCATAGAAAAGGCATACGGTAAAGGATCAATAATGAAATTAGGAGACGGAGTAATAAACGATATTGAGTCTATTCCTACAGGTGCACTTTCACTGGATTATGCTTTGGGTATTGGCGGAGTACCAAGAGGCAGGGTAACCGAAATATACGGCCCGGAATCTAGTGGCAAAACCACACTGTGCCTTCATATTATTGCAGAAGCACAAAAGGCAGGCGGCTTAGCTGCTTTTATAGATGCCGAACATGCGTTGGATGTAAATTATGCGAAACGGCTGGGTGTAGATACTGCAAATCTTTTACTTTCTCAGCCGGATTACGGTGAGCAAGCTCTGGAAATTACGGATACTCTTGTAAGAAGTAACGCACTTGATATTATTGTAATAGACTCCGTCGCCGCTCTGGTACCCAGATCAGAAATTGAAGGAGAAATGGGCGACGCAACTATGGCTATGCAGGCACGACTTATGTCGCAGGCTTTAAGAAAGCTAACAGGTGCAATTTCCAAATCAAAGACTTCCGTAATTTTTATTAACCAATTAAGAAGCAAGATAGGCGTAATGTTCGGGAATCCTGAAACAACTACCGGAGGCAATGCTCTTAAATTTTATGCATCTCTAAGATTGGATATTAGAAGAATTGCAGCCATAAAAAACGGTACTGATGTAGTCGGCAATAGAACCAGGGTTAAGATTGTTAAAAGTAAAGTAGCTCCTCCGTTTAAGGAGGTTGAGTTTGATATCCTTTATAACGAAGGCATAAGCAAGGCAGGTGATCTTTTGGATATTGCGGTAAATCTTGGTATTATCAAAAAAAGCGGTGCATGGTTTACTTATGATGAAGATCGTTTTCAGGGTAGAGATTCTTTTCGTCAAAAATTAATTGAAGAACCTGAACTTTATAACAAACTCCAAAAAGAGGTTAAACAAAAATTGGGCATGATTAAGGAAGAAACACCTACTGCCGAAAATAATAAATCCGCTAAAGAAAAGAAGCAGGCTAAATAATTCGATTGATTTTTTATGAAGATAGATAGGGTAGTTAGGAAGGATGAAAAGAATGTAATAATTTATTTTGATGATGATGAAAAATTAATTTTAGCCTATGAAGTGTTTATGAAAAGCGGTTTAAGTAAGAATGATATTATTTCCGAAGACCGCTTTTCTTTTTTAATAAATGAAAATAAAAAATATTTTTTAAAACAGAAGGCTTTACGATATTTAGGCAGAAGGCAGCACTCGGCCTACGAGTTAAAATTAAAGCTAAGGCAAAAAAATTATGATGAAGATTTAGTTGATATTATTCTTAATGAATTTAAGGAATCCAATTTTATAAATGATTATGAGTTTGCTAAAGTTTTTACGGAAGAAAATATACGAAATAAATTTTGGGGAAGAAGAAAAATCGAATCGGAATTGTTTAAGAGGGGAGTTGATAGGGAAATTATTATGGATGTTCTAAATGAAAAATTTTCAGGTGAAAGCGAAATTGATAACGCTTTGGAATTGGGAAAGAAAAAATTGGGAACTTTAATGAATAGAAATTATGATAAAGATAAGATAAACACCAAACTAATTTCTTTTCTTATTTCAAGGGGATACGATTATGGAACAAGCCGCAGAACCGCAGAAATATTAATCGAACATAATAATGATTAAAGCGATTATTAACCAAAGTCTTAGTGCAAAACAATAATTTTTCCGTAAACCGGTTTCATTCCCGCTGCATCAATACGGTAAAAATAAACTCCGTTAGGTACAATGCTGCCGTT
>JBJKQP010000072.1:0-3062 GCA_046705105.1 Ignavibacteriaceae bacterium
ATCTGCATGTCGATCACCGTACGGTATTAGCTAATAATAAAATTATAGGCGAACTTTTACCGGAAGTTTTATGGCATTGCGAAATCCCGCTGTTAAGGCTTTCACCTGTTCCTCTATTTATTTTATCCGAGCTTGTGCGTAATTCTGATTTTAGAGTTGTTTTAACCGGCGAAGGCTCTGATGAAGTTTTCGGTGGATATAATATTTTTAGAGAAACTTTGGTTAGGGCTTTCTGGTCAAAATATCCACAATCCAATATCAGGCCTCTGCTTCTTGAAAGATTATACCCTTATATTTTTAAGGACGCAAAAAGTAAAGCCACCTTAAGAGCATTTTTTAAATTAGGAATCGATCAGCCGGATAATCCGTTCTTTTCTCATCTTATAAGATGGCAGAACACATCAAAGATCAAAAGATTTTTTTCGGACGAGGTTAAAGAAAATTCGGCCGGCTATGATCCTTTCGCAAAACTTGCTTACATTCTTCCCGATAAGTTTCATCAGTGGGATGCATTATCTAAGGCTCAATACCTGGAAATGAAAATTTTCCTATCGAATTATTTGCTTAGTTCGCAGGGAGATAGAGTTGCGATGGCGCATTCTCTGGAAATAAGAATGCCTTATCTAGACTACAGGCTGATCGAATTTATGAGTAAAGTTCCTTCTTTTTTAAAGATAAGAGGATTGAACGAAAAATTTATTCTGAAGAAAGTATTGAAGGATATTCTGCCGCAGACTATTGTTAAAAGGCCGAAGCATCCTTATAGGGCGCCTATTAAGAACAGTCTCCTTAAAAGTAATCTGGAATATGTAAATTATTATCTATCCGAAAAGGCTCTTAACGAGTCGAAGATATTTAATCCGACAATGGTACAAAAATTAAGAGAGAAGTTATCCACTACAATAAATGCCGGTGAATTTGACAATATGGCCTTGGTAGGTATTTTATCTGCACAAATTATTAATGAAAAATTTATAACAAATTTTAACTCAATTCCATCGGAACCGGTTGATTTTACGGTTGTATTTGATAAAAGAGTTGCCGCTGTTTCTTAAAACGCAAAAGATTATTTAACAATTAATTATATATAGAATATGAAGAAAGAATTATTCCAGCCTAGAATTTTACATAACTTTTTAACGAATAACGCCAGGGAATTTCCTGAGAAAGAAGCATTAATTTTCGGGAAGCAAAGGCTAACTTATTCGGATCTTGATGTACAGTCAAATCAACTTGCCGAATCTTTGATGGAACTCGGTCTTCAAAGACATGAACGGGTAATTATCTTTCTGGATAATTCCGTTGAAACTGCTGTTTCGGTTTGGGGAATATTAAAAGCCGGTAGCGCGTTTGTAGTTTTAAATTCTTCAATAAAACCTATAAAGCTTGAATATATTATTAAAGATTCGGGAGCCAAGATTATTATTGCGCATTCGAAAAAGCAGGATATAGTTGGTAAAGCTGTTGAAAACATAAAAGGAGATTTTAAGATTGTTTATGTTAATTCGGCTGCGGTAAAAAAAGATGAAAGTCATTTACCAGTATTCGACTACAGTGAACTTTTAGGATCCAAAGCCGCTGTCCCATCGAAAGAATTAACGGAAAGAATGGAAAGTGTTATCGATTATGACCTTGCTGCATTAATTTATACTTCGGGATCTACCGGTGAGCCGAAAGGAGTAATCAGTTCACACTTCAATATGATTTCCGCGGCACGTAGCATAATTGAATATCTGGCAAACGAGTTTGATGATATTATTTTAAACGTACTTCCTCTTTCTTTTGATTACGGACTCTATCAAATGATAATGTGCGTATTGTTCGGAGGTACTATGGTGCTGGAGACATCGTTCATGTTCCCTGTAAAAATCCTTCAGAAAATCGAAGAGGAAAAAGTAACAGGATTCCCGATTGTGCCGACGATTATTGCACTCTTGCTGAAAATGAGAGAAATTGAAAAATATAAACTTGACACAGTAAGGTACATTAGCAATACCGGGGCAGCATTCCCGGTACCGCACATTCAAAAATTCAACGAGTTGTTTCCGCATATTAAAATTTATTCTATGTTCGGTTTAACCGAATGTAAAAGAATTGCTTATCTGCCGCCGGATCAAATTAAAATTCGCCCGGACTCAGTAGGTAAAGCTATGCCCAACTGTGAAGTTTTCATAATGGATGATGAGGGCAATGAAATTCCCAATGGTCAGGTAGGCGAGTTAGTTGTAAGAGGATCTAACGTAATGCGCGGTTATTGGAACGCGCATGAACTTACGGATAAAGTATACAGAAAAGGTAAATTGCAGGGAGAGACTTTGCTTTACACGGGTGATCTGTTCCGTAAAGACGAAGAAGGATATTTGTATTTCCTCGGCAGAAAAGATGATATGATAAAATCCAAAGGAGAAAGGATTAGCCCGAAAGAAATTGAAAATATTTTATGTTCCATAAAAGGTGTAGCCGAAGCAGCTGTAATCGGTGTTCCGGATGAAGTCTTCGGGCAGGCCATAAAAGCTTACATTGTAAAGAATGATAGCCAGCCTGTCGATACTAATTCTATTCTTCAGTATTGTTCCGAAAATATGGAAACATTTATGGTTCCTAAATATGTTGAATTTATAAATGAATTACCTAAGAGTCCTAACGGCAAGGTTGATAAGAAAATTTTAAAAGCAGAACTAATCAATGTTTAATGGCTAAAACTGTTTATGAAGGTTACGGGGAACTGATAAATCCCTGGTACATAAATCATCTTAAAAAGATGGGGATAAATAATGCCGGTGCTAAGGCAGAAGGTGCTGTTATTACCGATTCGGAAGGAAATGTTTTTATTGATTGTACTTCAGGCTACGGAATCGGGAATCTTGGTCATAACAATCCTAATATTATAAAAGCATTGGTAGAGCAGCTCCGAAGCAGCCAGGTAAATACAAGACCGTTTATCAACAAAATACAGGTTGAACTTGCCGAACTATTAAAGGAAATTTCCCCAGGAAATCTGGAATGCTCTTATTTACTTAACAGCGGATCCGAGGCTATTGAAACTGCGTTGAAATTGGTTA
>JBJKQP010000073.1:0-7906 GCA_046705105.1 Ignavibacteriaceae bacterium
TACACACGGTTTGCAAGTTAATTAATTTTGTATGACAACATTAAACAAGTTCGCCGAACGAAAAAGACAAAGCCAAAAATTGTAAATTGCCTACACCGTGTCTGCGGTCGGGTTGATGTGCTTGTTATACCTTTATGTTAATCTGGGAATATTTCTTTTAAATAATCTGCTGGTCTAAAACCTTTTTCGATAATTAACTTTTTATCTTTTCTAATTCTCATAAAAGCTCTAGTATAAGTTAAAATCATATTAACATTAGAATAACTAGCAACATCAAAACTGGAAATAGAAGAAGCAAACAAATATGAATGATGTGAGCTTAAAATTTCTTCTATCGTAAGCATTAAATTATTTAACTCATCAATATCTATATGATATTTTTTATATACAGATTTTGGATTATTAAAATAAGATGAATCATAGTGAGTGAATATTTTTTCACGAAGTTTTATTAGATTATCAATTGTTTTCTGATGTTTAGAAAGCTCTTTAATATGACCATCAATGATTTCTAAATATTTTTTGGGCTTAATTTTTATTCGAGTTTCATTTATTGAATTATCTTTATTTGCCATAGTTGGTTTAAGTGATTTTGAATGCGTTTTTACTTTTTCAAGCCATTTATAAATATTAAACTGTTCTTTGGGAGAAACTAATAAACATAACTCGATTAACATTGTCCTAGTAAAACTAGTAGTTACAAGTTTGAAAAAAGTGCCTCCTTTGTTCAGGGTTTCTATCCTATGAGGTCCTTTCCAAGCATTAATTATATCTAATTGTTTCTTGTAAAGTTTAATTGAACTGTATCGTTCAATTAACTTCCACAAATATTCTTTTAATTTTTCTTCTGGTTTAACCATATATTTTTATTTTATAAAGGTATAACGGCGTTGCAACTAAGCCGCAGCCCAGAACAACAATGCCAATTTTATTAAATAAATTTTATGTTTATAAAAAATTTTCATAGCAAGAATACCTTGGACAAGACTGCCGAAACGGAACGACCAACTCTAAAACTTGTAAATTGCCGAATGCGAAAAAAGCTGTCGGCTTGAGTTGCTTGTTATGTTGCGCTCTTAACATTTGTTTATAGTTTTTGAATGTTACTTACTATCCAGTATTTATTATAAGATTTAGAAACTCTTACTTTTACTGTAATTATATCTGAACGTTTTATTCCGTTTCCTCTTAACTTTGACGTTTCTATAAAAGCAGAAAATTGCCGACTATGATTATTTTTGTCAGGACTATCACGTAAAATAATTTCTGTATACGAATTTTTCGAAAGCTCACCTAATAGACCTTTTATTATAGGTGATGTTGGGTCAAGTTTCAATCTTTTAGCAAAATTTACATCTTTGTTAATTTCAACTATTTGTCCAGAAAAACCTTTTATGTTTTCATCGAATATAACTTCAATACATTTAAAAGGTTTTTTCCTCTTACTTAATTCATTATCAATTATTTCATAAAATTCATCTGATATAGGCTTTCCGTGTGTTGAACTATAATCTTGAATTCTTGAATAAATTTCATCATCTGTTAATCTTCCAGAATCTCTAATAATTTGTAAAGATGTTCTTAATTCATATTGTCTACAATGATGTTGTGGCCAAGGATAGTAAAGTTCATCAAAAAAAACTTTGCTACCGCAACTGCAACAAAAAAAGAAAACTTCTTGACCGCAATCTGGACAGTAAGTTGGATATGCTTTTGTAATACAATTAGAATTATGGGTTGGAACTGACATTTAATAACCTAAACTATTATAGAAATATATTTATCAGTGATATTATTTTTTCCATTTTTATGAAAGCAGATATTTAGCAACATAACGGCCTTGCGGGTAACCCGTCCGCCCCGGAACAACTATGCCGCTTAGAAAGAAAACGCCAAATGTTTTAGCAGACGGTACGTATCTTTCTTTGCACGCACCGGTTGCAACTATGCCGCTTAGCATGACTACGTTAAACTGAATGCTGAAACGGAACGACTACCTTTTAAATCTTATAAATGCCAAATGCGATTAGGCGGTCGGGTTGACCCGCTTGTTATATTGCGTTTAATATTTCTATTGAATTTATCAGAATAATGATATAATTTTGACATAAATTAAAAAGGTAATCAAAATGCCAATAATTAAACCTATTTCTGATTTAAGAAATAAATCAAATGAAATATCCGAACTCGCAAATAATTCTAATGAGCCTATATTTATTACGAAAAATGGAGAAGGCGATTTAGTTGTTATGTCTATGGCTCATTATTCCAAACTTCAATTAAAGCTCGATTTACTTGGCAAATTGTCGGTTGCCCAAAAACAAAAATCTGAAGGCGACAAAGGGAAATCACTCAAACAAGTAATGGCTAACATTAGAGAAACAATCAATGCCAACAGATAAATATCAGGTTCGACTTCTTAAAATAGCTGAAGAAGATTTTACAGAAATTATATCATTCGTTGCATCAGACAATCCAACAGCAGCAGAAGCAATTGCAAACAAAATTGAAAAGAACTTAGAACTATTATCGAGAAATCCAAATCTCGGTAGAATTCCAAGAGAAGAAGAAATAAGGAATCTTGGTTATAGATATTTGATAGTTCAGAATTATCTTATTTTTTATACAATAGAAGAAAGAACTATTTTTATTCATAGAATTCTTCACGGTGCACGAAACTACAAAACACTTCTCTAATCCATTCTAATTTCTTAAGCAATATAACGGCGTGGCAAATAACAAGCGGCCACACGGTTAACGCTGAAAATAAAAAGATTAACTAAAAATAAAACTTAATTAACAAAATGAATAACAAACGAGGACACCATAAACTGCAAATATCAAGACCGATTGAAGCCGTCTTGTTGATTTGCTTGTTAGGTGCGTTTTTATGATGTATAAACAACCCAAAAATAAGAAGGCAAAAACAATGGCGTTCTTCCGTGAACCAATTGGTACAAAGGTAGAACATAAGAAATATGGCAAAGGCGAAATAATTGATCTTACTATATTTTATTTAGAGAGAAAGGATTGGGATTCAGACGGAATAATAGTTAGTATGGATAAATTTTATAATATCGCCTTTGAAAGTGGGCTTACAATCGAATGTTGTGATGATGCCGATTTAAAGTTTTAGATAATTTTCTTTGACATGGTCAAGTATAGAATTCCAATGTAGTTTATATTTTTCTCGATCTTCTGTTTCTATATGAAAAGTATAATTGTTCTTTAAATTTTTGCAAATTGTATCCAACTGGGAAATATTTTTGATTTTATCAGCAATATGAAATAATAAAATAAAAACCTCATGTTGTGCACGATAAATTTCTGCCAGGTCAATGGGATCTGGTGCGTGCTTTGCACTGCCGACACCATGTTTAATTTTGTCTAAATTCTGTTCGGCATCATTAACTTGATTATGACAATAATTTTGGAAATTTTCAATATTAAATTTATTTGACATAATATTCCCTTTTAATAGTTCTTAAAAATATTGTAATGTTATTTATATAAGTGGTGGTGCGACAGCACGACCACATTTACAAAAATTATTAGTTGCTAAAACTTAAGCTAATTATGCTTTGCATAGTTGGCGACATAATTAAATTTGTTCTTAAAAATACTGCAATGCCGTTAGGTTGCTAACTGGGAAAATAGACGGAGACATCAAAGACATCTCCGTCATAATGAGATTATTTAAAAATCGAAACCATGATTGTTAAATAGTAAACTATTTTTACAATCAATTCGATTATTTCTAATCTCTTCTTATTACGAATTAACATAATAAGCCCCCATGTTTGTTATGCTCATACATCGCATTAATAGCATCCCCAGCATGAGCCTTATAATTAAGCTTAAGCACCTAACGTGTCGTAGCCGATTCAAAATTACCACTTAGCCGATTTGATAATTACCACCTTATTTTATAAACGACGTAGATTTCCCTAAATCCGTTCTTGTTAAAACAGATTTATCCCACTTGTCACATAGCCGGTTCGGTCTCGCTCGACCGACCGTGGTCGATGGACAATAACAGTGTGCGTGGCAATGCCAATCAAGGCAAAAATATTTTATTATTTAAAGCTAATGTGGTTTATCTTTCAGCGTTACCTCTTACCCTATAACTACCTCCTTCTATTTTTACTAATTCATAATGATGTACCAATCTGTCTATGATAGCGGCTGCAACAGTACTATCACCATTAAATATTTCTCCCCACTGCTTAAATGGTCTGTTTGATGTTACGATTATTGAACCTGTTTCATAACGGTTGGATATTATCTGGAACAAAAGATCAGAGCCTTGCTTATCGACCGGTAAGTATCCAAGTTCATCAATAACCAGAAGGTCAAAGGATATAAAGCGTTTCATTGAGGCAATCAATGAGTTATCCGAAAGTGAAGCGGTAAGCTCATTTATCAAGTTCATTGCAGTAGTAAACCGGCATTTGTAATCATTTAGACAAGCGCTGTATACTAATGCAGATGCAATATGAGTCTTACCTACTCCCGGTGGTCCAAGTATTATTATGTTGTTTTTTTTCTTAATGAAGTTCAAATCAAATAAAGACTTAACTAACTGTTGATTTATTGACTTGGGATGAGTAAAATCAAAATTGTCCATTGTCTTTATAATCTTGAGTGTTGAGGCTCTGAGTCTGTTTTTAATTCTGGATTGTTTTCTGTGTACCAATTCATCGTCCAGAAGCCGGTCAAGAAAGTCTTCATATGTAGTATTATCGTTTATTGCTTGTTTAATATGCTCATCCAGAACACCGGCTGAGTAGGATAAGAAAAGCTTCTTTAGGCTATGTTTTATTTTGTCATTGTTCATTTTTATCAGTCCGACTTACGTCGAGATTTTCAATATCCTTTTCCGAAAGATTATCATAAAGTGAGAGGTCATGAGATTGAATATCAATATCCAAAAGATTTTTATCCAAGGTTAAATTAACCGGAGAAGGTACAACCGGATTGACTTGAAGGAGGATATTCTTAATATATTCCCATCCGTAGGCTTTATATTCGTTAGCTCTGGCAATAGTTCCGGCAGCGGCAGTCTTTCCGTAAATTGATGAAAGCTCCAATATCTTTTCTATATGAAAATCCGGATTTGATGTTGCTTCCAATAATCCTTTTAGGTATTCTCCGGCTTCCGGACATAAGGTGATAAACTTATCTTGTCTGTTATGGTGAGCAGCTTTCTTTCTCTTTTCAATCAATGAAGCATAATGAGCCGCCTGTTTTATTAAACAGTATTTATCGTAGCACCTTTTGTGGGAAGCAATTTCTTCGGATTTGTTGTTAAAGATTTTTATCTCCGCACCGTAAGCCTTCAAAGTAAGCAACCGGCCCGCATAGTCCGATGGAACACTGTACCGGTTTGTTTCAAATGTAACCAGACAGTCCTTTGATGCCGGCTTTGGGACTACATCGGCATAATCATAAGGATTATCCGGCAGTCTGCTTAGATATTTTTTCTCTTCGAGAAGAAAACTTTCCCGGGGAATTTTATGAGTGGATGAATGCAGTCTTTGATTTGCTGTTTTGTTTAACCATATCACACTCTGTGCTTTTATATGAGAGAAGCTGCCTCCCGGATAATCTAATATGTATTTACTTAAAAAGTTATTTTTAATATACTGAATCGCCCGTTCAACTTTTCCTTTTTCATTTGCAGCTCTTACGTTACAAACCTTTGGGTTAAATCCGTAATAGTCTGCAAAGTCCAAAAACTTTCCGTTAAAAGATATTTCTCTGCCGTAGCGTGCTTTTACTACGCTTTTAAGATTATCATATAAAATATCTTTAGTAATGCCCTCAAAGAAATTGAATGCGTTAATATGACATGCTAAAAATTGACTTAAAGACATCGATACTGTAAACTCTATGTACATCTGCCGGCTGTAGGAAAGAACCATGCAAAACATATATAATTTTCGCTTGTACTTTCCGCATAATATCTGACCGCAATATGCCCAATCCGCTTGAGCCTGCTCTGCCGGAAGTGTTTCTATGTTTATGAATGCACCTTTGTCTTTTCGTCTTAAAGATGCAAGGTAATCTCCAAGTATACTCCTTTTGCCTTGATAACCGCCCCTGTTTATCTTCTCTAATATCACCACATTGCTTATGCGCGGATTTTCACTGAATATGTTTTTTATTTCTTCCTTATATGGGTCTAATTTTGATGTCTTTGCTTTGCTTTTGATGCTTTCTCCGGCTTGTCCTTTCGGGAAAAGTGCTTTTCTTACGGTAGGACGGCTCATTGATAATTCGGATGCTATCTTACTTATGTTCATCTTTCGCTTATTGTACAAGTATCTTATATATCCTTTTTTATCTTCATCCATTTTACCGCCTCCTCCCGGGGTCTTTGTCATGTAGTGTTTCATTTAGGTATCCCCGTATTGTCAATCTATCTTTTTCCATAAAATCTTCACGGTTTTCAAGCGCCTTGTTCAATTTTATTACCGGTCTATCCGGCAGCGATAATACTTGAAACAACAGTCCGTCAAATGCTATCAGCTCTTTGTCTATTAGTCCCTGCCGCGCTTCAATGAAGTCATCTATATCCATCTCAAGCAATGTCGACATCTTATCCTGGCTGTAGTAGGATAGACCCTGACGGTCTGATACCATTACAAGAAGAAAGTAGATTAGTTTTTCATGCTGGTTTAATTCTCCAAAAAAACCATCTCTTAAAAACCTAAAAGGTATATAACTGAAATTGCCGTCTATCCTTCTAAGTCTGTCCGGCAAAATTGGTCTCTTTTCTATTTTCATCTTTACTATCGTTATCTATTTCTGACAACAATCCTATCAAAAAATTTTGCTCTAATCAATCGTGTCAATCTTTACAATTACTGGAATGTTTGACTCATTGTTGAGTTAAGTCCTTTATATTCTTGCAGCTGCACGATTAACGTGTCAATCTTTACAATCTTTTCACCGCCTAGTATCCTCATCCGGTAAATCTTTGTCTTTTCAAGCGCTTCCGGCTTTAACGCGTCAATCTTTACAATCTTTTCCCTTGTCTGCTTATTTATAGTCCCTTGACGCCTTCTGCTACGTTCCCTCTGCTTTTGACGGTTGCTTTCTACGTATTCCGGGTGTGTTGCTCTATAATCTCTTTGATATTCATGGGCCGGTTTTTTATCCCTCCATTTTTTCTTGCTCTGCTTCTGTCTTGTGGAGTATGCACTATCTGTTTTTATTTTTTTTCTATACCATCTCTTTCTTCTTTCCCTCTGGCATTCGGACCTTCCGCAGTATTTTTGTTTCCCCTTTAGGCGTACGTTGGCTTTTACAAGCCGATTACAATTGATGCATTTTAAGCTAAGGCTTACTGGTATTTCTTTCGACATCTCCGGCACTCTTTTTTATTTAGGCTTTTTTAATGTCGAAAGTTTTATTTTATTCCGGTTATTTGCCGGAACCGGAAGAATATCTGACTACATATTCAGTTGGAGTTGTATGAATGGAATGCTTTGCCTTTCCACAGAGCGGGATGTACCATATCTTATCACTTTAACCATACGAACTATTTGGGAAACCATATTATCCAAATAGGAAACCATATTATCCAAATTAAACTTCCATATTTTTTTAATGAACCATATGAACTATTATTTTCTAGCCGAATGGTTACTACATCGGCTAGACTGGAAAAACTAAATCGGCTACGACATAAAACAAGTCTTCAATAATAATGCAGATTTAATACCTGACTATAATAACTCTACATTAACGGTAATATTGCATTCTCCTTCTGCTCCTAGATTTAATCGGGCGGCAGAGAAATTGGCTCAAATGTTAAATGAAACTCAAACTATTTTCCCGGGTACAAATTTGCGCTTAATCTTCAAATCTACCGCACTTTCTCTTTGCGAGAGGTAAGGAG
>JBJKQP010000074.1:0-11526 GCA_046705105.1 Ignavibacteriaceae bacterium
GATGAGTTTAAAAATGAATCGCCGCAGCAGGTTGTAAGTGTGGATGAAATTCCTGCTGAAAAAATGGGGCTTGATATAGGTCCGAAAACAAGAGAACTTTTCGGCGAAGAAATAATGAAAGCCAAAACGATTGTATGGAACGGACCGATGGGTGTATTTGAAATGGATAACTTTGCCAAAGGTACAAACGCAATTGCCGGTAAACTGGTAGAAGCTACGGAGAAAGGTGCAATTACAATAATCGGCGGCGGAGATTCTGCTGCTGCAATTAGTAAAGCCGGGCTGGCAGATAAAGTATCTCATGTTTCAACCGGTGGCGGTGCTTCTTTGGAATTTTTGGAAGGCAAGGTTTTACCCGGTGTTGCTGCTTTAAGTGAAGTATAGCATATAGTATACATCAATTATTTAGTAAATTTTAAGATTAAATAAGTTCCATTGTTTAATTTTATAAACTAAACAAACAAATCTGTATATTATAGAATTAAATTGATAAAGTGTTTTAAGAAAAGGAAGTTTTTGTGAGTAATAATTATTATAAACCTGCGGGATTCGGCGGATTTAGATATTTTCCCCCGGTTATTAAAAATCTGATTATTATAAATGTAATTGTATTTCTAGTTGAGATGCTTGGCAAGCAGATTATTACAAGCTCCGGCTTAACCTTTAATGATATTATTACACAATACTTTGCACTTATTCCGTTAGGCGGTTTAAATCTTGCAAATGGAATGCTGCATTGGAGCTTTTATCCTTGGCAGTTAATTACTTATCAATTTATGCACGGGGGCTTTTGGCACATTTTCTGGAATATGTTTTTTCTATGGATGTTTGGTATTGAAATAGAAAATCTCTGGGGTTCGAAAAAATTTTTAACTTTTTATTTAATGTGCGGTGTTGCTGCAGGAATTTCCCAGCTAATTTTCCCTCCTTTACTTGGTGAGCCTTCTGCCCCAACCATTGGTGCTTCCGGTGCAATTTTCGGTGTGCTAATTGCTTTTGCAATGTTGTTCCCTAACAGATATATCTATATTTGGTTTCTTGTTCCTATTAAGGCCAAGTATGTTATAGCTGCATTTGTGCTGCTGGAATTTTTCTCTATCGACAGTCCCGGAAGCGATATTGCTCACTTAGCCCATCTTGGCGGTGCACTGGCAGGATTTATTTATATTATGCTTGATAAAAATTCAAATGTTTCTTTAGGTGGAATTTTTAGAAGAAACCCTTACGGCGGCGGCAGTAGCGGCAGTAATATCTTTAATTCTTTTAAGAAAAGTGCAACAGGTATGTTTAAGAAAAAAGATACTAATGTTGAAGAAGCCAGGTTCTATGAAGTAAATGATAAAGATGAAAAACCCAATGTAACCCAGGAAGAAATTGATAGGATACTGGATAAAATAAGCGAATCGGGATATCAAAATCTTACGGAAAAAGAAAAAAGAATTTTATTTGAAGCCAGCAAAAAAATGAAGTAATAATTTAAATAAATTGCTGTATTGCTCAATTGTTATTATCAAATTAGCCGTAAAATAATTTAACAATTGTTTTGGCTTTAATTCCGGCTTAACCGGTATATTTAATAGGCGTATAAATTTTCTCCAACCTTTAAACATAAATAATGAATCATCGAAACATAAATTTACTTCTCATAATTTATTTTTCTTTTCCTATTTTAATCATACTTTCAGGCTGTTCTAAAAAAAACATACTAAGTGAAAATAAATTTGTAAAAGTCTATGCTGATATAATTATTGCACAGGATACTACCGGACTTAAAAACGCAAGTATTGATTCCTTAAAGGAAATTGTTTTTAAAAAGCATAACATAACTGCAAAAGAATACGAAGCTACAATCGATTTTTATAATCAAGACCCTGAAAAGTGGCAGAATTTTTTTAACAAGGCAGTAGCTTATGTGAAAGAGTTGAAGAAACAAAAGATAAAAAATTAAGAAGTCATTAACCTGCAACGAATATTATTTTTATAATTTCAATGATAATATTTTACTAATTCAAAATTAATCTTTAACAGTCATCTTGTGCTTTGCTACTGCAATTCTAATTAACGGATAAGTTGCTTCTTCGGGGAGTCTTTGTTTTAAGTCTTTTAAGTTGTTGTATCCGTTCTCAATTTCTTCATTTATTCTCTTTAAAAGATTCTCTTCAAACAAACAGTTAATTTTAACATCGGGAACATATTCTAGAATAGTTTCAATCTGCATGGAGACTACTGCATCATTTAAATGTCTTAGTGCCGCTATATCCTTTAACGAATATCCTTTTTCAAGCAGAATAAGTGTTTCTTTAATGTTGCCCGGGATAATTCTTTTTTCTTCTTTTTTAGATGTTTTAGATTGTTCATCTCTTTTCCGCTTTTCAAATTCGGTTATCACTTCAAGAAGGTCTTCTCCAAGCTTGTTAAACATCCTGTTATTAAAGCCTTTTATTTCAAGAAGCTGTTTTCTATTTACTGGTTTCTTGAATGAAATTTCTCTAAGAATTTCATCCGGGCAAATTAAGTAACCTGTTTGCATAAATTTACTTGCTGCTTTTTTTCGGACATCTTTAAGTAAATGAAATAATTCTAGGTTATCCTCATAATTTAATATTTTTTCCTTTTCTTCTTTTACAAATCCTCTTTCTTTTAAGTAATTTTTCCCTTTTGCGGTTAACAATAAATTTTTGTTTTGTCCTTTTTCTATTAATGCCTGTAAACAAATTTCATCCAGAATTATTTTCAAATCATTCTTATCATAATTTGCACAAGCACCGAATGTATCGAATGAAGAATATTTTTCTTTTTTAACAGTACCTCTAATTACCGTCATTAAAGATGCTTCGGTAATCTGCATGGGAGCATTAAGTAAGGTTCGTAAAACAATTTCCTTTATATACTCCGTTGTTGAACCCGGAATTTGAGATTCTTCTTTGCAGTTATCGCATTTACCGCATGAGTAGTTATGAACATCCTCACCGAAATATTTTAAAATAAATTTGAACCTGCATTCATCAGAATAAACATAATCTACCATCTTCTCAATCTTTTTCTGCATCAAATTATAACTTTGGCTAATCCTCTTATAATCCAGGACCAATCTGCCGGAAGATATTCGGGGTGCAGTAAGAATAACATTTTCTCTTGAAACGGGTTTCTTATATTCAATTATACCGAGATTTTCCAGTATCAAAAAGGCTTCCTCAACTTCGGCGGAAGTAATTCCGGTTTGTCCGGTAATATTTGAAAGCGATATTTGGACTTGTGATGAAAAAATTTTACTTCCGAATTCTCTTACTAAAAATATTATTATGAGCTTAACAGCTTTGTTGGTAGTGTTTTTGGTAAACTCCTTTAATTTGTTTTTATCAAAGATAAATTTAACCGATGTTTTATTATCAAACTCGGATGGTTGTTTTAGGTAACCTCCGCCTTCAAGAATTTTTAATGCGGAATACAAGAGACCGTTACTTATTTCTTTATCTGCATAAGCAGAAATAAATTCCCTGTTAATGGCTATTTCCTTACTTGATGAATTTCCAACAGCAATTTGTCCGTAATCGCAAACAGCATCATAAACATTTTGAATTAGCTGCTTATCCGGGTATGAATTCGATAAAAAAAAGTTTTGAATGTTTATGTCTCTGTCCTCATGCAGTAAAAAGACGAAGGAAGGTTCGCCGTCTCTTCCTGCACGGCCTATTTCCTGGTAATAATTTTCAATTGAGCCCGGAGTGTTATAGTGAATTACCAATCGAATATCTTTTTTATCAATCCCCATTCCAAAGGCATTTGTAGCGGCAATTACCGGAGTTTTACCGTTAAGAAAGTCCTCCTGAATTTTTTTCCTTTCTTCAGGAGCCAAACCTGCATGGTAGTAATTGCAGTTAATCTTGTGCAAATTTAAATATTCGGAAATTCCTTCCGCTCTTTTGCGGGAAGCGGTATAAATAATTGCAGGCGTTTTAAAAGTAGAAATTAATTCAAGGCACTTCTCCTTTTTCCTTTTGGTTAGAATTACATTCAGTTCCAAATTTTCTCTTTCGAAACCTCTTACAAAAACTCTGGCTTCTTCTCTGCCTGCAACATTTAAACCTAGTTGAAGCAATATATCTTTTATTACTTCCGGCGTTGCTGTTGCAGTAAATGCCGATATTCGTTTTATCTGAAGGTAATCAATAAACTCTTTTATTTTCCTGTAGCTCGGTCTAAAGCTGTGTCCCCATTCGCTAATACAGTGTGCCTCATCTACAAATAAGAACGACGGATTTAATTTCTTGATTCTATCCGCAAATGTAATGTTATCTAACCTTTCCGGGGCAACATATAGGAGTTTGATTTTTCCGTAAGAAATATTTTGCAGAACTTCTTCGGTTTCGTAGAAGCTCATTGTGCTGTTAATAAATGCGGCAATTGTATCTTTCTTATTAAGTGAATCTACCTGGTCTTTCATCAAGGCTATTAAAGGTGAAACAACAATCGAAAAATTTTCGGAAATAAGGGCCGGAATCTGGTAACAAATAGATTTTCCGGCACCGGTTGGGAGGACCGCCAGTACGTTGTCGTCATCCATTATTGCATCAATAATTTCTTCCTGGCTATGCCGGAATGACTTATATCCGAAGTATTTTAATAAGGCCTGTCTTGGCTGCATCAATAAAATTTTCTTTTAATAAATTTATTATACATTCAAAAAATACGAAGAGTTTAAGTTCAAGTTCAAGTTTAAGATTAAGTTCAAGTTTTTGTTCAAATGCTCAAGTTATCCCGGACGCAGCCAAAAGTATCACTCTTGACCAACCGGGGCTTAGTATTTATTTTAGGTAACTAAACATCCAGGAGAAATTTATTTATTTATTCTTTATATTTATTATAAATTATTTTAAGGGAACAAATATGTCTGAATTAGCAAGAAAATTTGCAAATGAAATTCTTTTACTTCCTCGCGAAGATAGAGCAGAGTTGATTCATACATTGCTGGAAAGCCTGAACGTTCCTTTTCAAAAAGATATCTATGATGCTTGGGCAGAAGAGGCTGAAAGAAGAGTAAAAGAATATGAAAATGGCAAAATAAAAGCATTAGACGGTGAGCAGGTTATTAAGGAAATAAGAAACCGGATTTCAAGGTGAAATATACATTTCATCCGGAAGCCCGTGCAGAGTTGAATCAAGCCGTTGACTATTACTAAAGCCAATTAAACAAGCTTGGTTTAAAATTTTTAAATGAGGTTTATTCCACAATTCAACTAATAAATGAATTCCCTGAGGCTTTTCCTAAACATTCTCGTAAAACTCGAAGATGCCTAGTTGACAAGTTTCCTTTTAGCATTATATATCATTTAAGAAAAGATGAATTACTTATTGTAGCAGTTGCACATCTATCAAGAAAGCCTGGATATTGGAGTGAAAGGTTGGGCTAAAAAATGGTCCAATAATCTTCAAATTTTTTAACTTTGTAATGTTAAAAAAAAATCATTATGCAAACTTTTTGGGAAGAAAAATTAAAAGTCCGTGCCTACGACGTTGACTTTAAAAATAAATTAAAAGTGAGTTCGGTTTTTAATTACATGCAGGATGTGGCCTCAAATCATGCTGATAATGAAAAAGTGGGGTACAAACATCTGTTTCAAAACGATCTATTCTGGGTATTATCCTGGGTTAAATTGGAATTCAGTAGTTTGCCAAAATTTGAAGATAATTTTAGAATCAAGACTTGGCCTAAAGGTAAATATAAATTATATGCCTTAAGGGATTTCCTTTTATACGATAAAAACAATGAAGTGTTTTGCAAGGTTGCATCTGCATGGCTTCTTCTAAATATTAAGAGTAAAAGAATAGCCGATTTGAAGAATCTTCCCGAAGAAATTCCTTTTAATCCGAATGAATATGCATTGAATGTTTTACCTGAAAAAATCCCCGGAGAGGATACAAACGAAATTGTTTTAAGTAAACAAATAAATTATTCCGATATTGATATAAACCGGCACGTTAATAATGCTAAATACATCGAATTCATATTAGACAGTTATTCATGGGAATTTCACAAAAGGAACTTTATGAGATCCATTGAAGTTTCTTTTAAATCGGAAACTATGTATGATGATATAATTGAAATCGGCTTAAATAAAAATTCTGGAAAAGACAGATCTCATTATATTGAGGGAATAAACAAAGTATCCGGGAAGCAGGCATTTCAGGCTTTAATTAATTGGAAGCAAGAAGCTCTTAACCATTCTTAAATAAAAGTTCTTTAATTCTATTCCATCTTAGGGAAATAATAATCCATAAAAACAAAAATACAATATAGGATATATAAAGTGCTTTGGAATAAATACTAAGAATATTATGAATTTCTAATTGAACCGAATAAAACAGAAAGAACCAAACCGATATCCATAAAATGCTGCCGGCAAAATTATAAAGAATAAATTTCCACAGTTTATACTTCTTAATGCCGAGATAAACAGCAATAGGATTTCTTATAAGGAAAAAAAACCGCATAAAAACAACTATGATAGGTTCGGGAAAATTTAGTGAATGTCTTTCCAATTTGGATGCAATTTTAAAAATCTTTTCGCGTAAATGAAGGAAATTTTCTGCATAATAACCTGCGAGAAAATATAAGGTAAAAGAAATGTTTGAAATTACAACCGCAATGATGCAAATCCATTTCCAAATTTCCGGGCGGTTGGCAAAATGGATAAACCACATAAAAAGACCCGGTTCCCCTTGCAGCAGGTAGCCTGCTAAATACGGAAGTGAATTATAAATATTCATTGCATTGCGATTTTATAACTAAGAAATATTAAATTAACCGCAGTTTAAATTTTGAATAAGTTAATTATTTATTTCTTTTTGCGCAAATTATCGAATGGGCAAAAAATAAGAAGAATATGTCATATTTTTTCTGCAACCACTGCCGTGCCGTAGCAAAGAACTTCACTTACACCTTGAAGTACATCGGTAGTATCGTATCTTGTGCCTATAATTGCATTAGCTCCGATATCTTCGCCATGCTTTACCATTAGTTCAAAGGATTCTTCCCTCGTCTTTTCGCAAAGTTCCGTAAATAAAGAAATGTTTCCGCCGAATAAAGTTTGCAAAGTTCCGCCGATAGTTCCAACTATTGATCTTGAACGTACTGTAATTCCCCGTACTATTCCTAGTGTTCTTACAATTTTGTATCCATCCAAATTAAAAGCAGTAGTAACCATGGAGCGGTCCATATTTTCCCTCCTTAAATTGTTTTAGATAATTAGTCAAGATACTTTTTAAATAAGACCGAAGTATTATGCCCGCCGAATCCAAAAGCATTGCTTAATGCAATATTTACTTCTCTATTTACAGGCTTATTAAAAGTATAATTAAGATCGCATTCGGGATCAGGAGTAGTGAAATTTATTGTCGGTGGAATCATGTTATTTTTTATTGCAAGGATGGAAGCAATACCTTCTACTGCACCGGCAGCACCGAGTAAATGACCGGTCATACTTTTAGTTGAAGACAAATTTATTTTATATGCATAATCACCGAATACTTTTTTAATTGCTTTTGTTTCGGCAATATCTCCAAGCGGAGTGGAAGTTCCGTGCATATTTATATAATCAACATCTTCTTTTTTTATACCTGCATCACTAAGTGCCATCTCCATGGAAAGAATTGCACCGGCACCTTCGGGATGAGGTGCGGTAATATGATGTGCATCTGCAGAAAGACCCATCCCGATAATTTCCGCATAAATTTTTGCCCCGCGGTTTTGGGCATGTTCAAGATCTTCCAGCAGCATAGCTCCGCCGCCTTCTCCCATAACAAAACCGTCTCTAGTCGCATCGAACGGGCGGCTGGCTGTTCCGGGAGAATCGTTTCTAGTGGATAAAGCTCTGGACGCATTAAATCCGCCGATGCCGATTTCATTTAATGCAGCTTCACTTCCGCCGGTTAATATCATGTCTGCTATTCCTTGTTTAATTAAAAGGAATCCGTCTATCATGTTGTTATTTGCAGTAGCACAGGCAGAAACTATACAGTAGTTAGGTCCTCTAAATCCAAATTGAATTGAAATTACTCCGCTGGCAATATCAGGAATTAACATAGGGATGAAGAAAGGTGAAATCCTTTTCGGGCCTTCCTTATAATTTATTATTGATTGTTCGTTAAATGTTTGGATGCCGCCTATTCCGCTGCCGAATATTACACCTATTCTTGCTCTTTCCTCATCGGATAACGTTTCATGTTTAAGCCCGCTGTCCGCTATGGCTTGAACCGCTGCTGCCATTGCATACTGAGCATATTTATCCAGCCTTCTGGCAGTTTTCCTCTCCATATAATTTGATACATCAAAGCCTTTTAATTGACAGGCAAACTTAGTATCCAATTTTGATGTGTCAAAATCTGTAATTAACTCACATCCGCTCTTACTTTCCATCATTCCTGTCCAAAATTCGTCCGGTGTTAATCCAATTGGAGTTAATGCCCCGATACCGGTTACTACTACTCTGCGGTTTTTATTAAAAGCCATAATTTTTCCTTGTTTTATTTCTAAACTGTAAATTGTTAATTTAACTGCTTTTTCTAGTAAGAATCAAAAATTTTCCAACAAAAATAAAAATAATTATTAAATAAATGCATACATCCCTTCCTTTTTTGGTACTTGAAAAAAAATAACCGTAAATTTGTAATCTGAAAATAAATTGATTTAACAGGGCTTTATAGATAAATTTGTTAAAATTAAATATAATCGGTTCCGATAAGAATTCTAAAGCGAGAACAGGTTTTTTTGAAACAGATCATGGTAAGGTAGAAACTCCTAATTTTATGCCTGTGGGTACGCAGGGCACCGTAAAAGCAGTAAACCAAAATTTACTGGAATTTGACATAAAAGCCCAAATTGTTCTTTCAAATACTTATCATCTTTATTTAAGGCCCGGAACTGATATTCTGGAAGAAGCAGGCGGCTTGCATAATTTTATGAATTGGCATAAGCCGATTTTAACGGACAGCGGCGGATATCAGGTTTTCAGCCTTTCCGAATTAAGAAAATTGAAAAATGAAGGTGTTGAATTTCGTTCTCACCTGGACGGCTCGAAGCATTTTTTTACACCGGAAAAAGTTATCGGAATTCAAAGAAGCATCGGTTCGGATATTATGATGTCTTTGGACGAATGCACTCCTTTTCCCTGCGATTATGAATATGCGGTAAAGTCAACACAGCTAACTTCGGACTGGGCAACTTTAAATAGAGAAGCTTTCGAAAAAACTAAGCCTCTATATGGTCATAAGCAATTTCTATTCGGAATAATACAAGGCAGCATTTATAAAGATTTACGGGAAAAATCTGCAAAAGATATTATGAATCTGGATTTTGACGGTTATTCAATTGGAGGACTTGCAGTCGGCGAGCCTGTTGATGTAATGTATGAAATGGTTGATTTTGTTACGGATATGCTTCCACAAGACAGACTAAGATATTTAATGGGAGTAGGAAGACCGGAAAATATTCTTGAGGCAATTGAAAGAGGTATAGATATTTTTGATTGTGTAATGCCTACGCGCAATGCGAGAAATTCATACTTATTTACATCAAACGGAATTTTAGCAATGCGTAACGCAAAATATAAAAATGATTTTAGAACAATTGATGAAAACTGCGGCTGTTATACTTGTAAAAATTTTAGCAGAGCTTACTTAAGGCATTTATTTACGGCTAAAGAAATTCTTGCTCTGGAACTGGCCAGCATACACAATCTTCATTTTTATATGAATCTTGTTGAGCAGGCAAGAAAACATATTAAACAAGGAAATTTTTCGGATTGGAAGGAAAACATTATCAAAAAAATAACACTAAACAAAAACAATAAATCGGAGGATTGATTGGAATATTTATTAGCATTTGCTCCCCCGCAAGGCGGCAGCGGCGGCGGTGGAGGAAGTTTGGTAAGCACCATTATTATGTTCGGTGCTATCTTCCTTATATTTTATTTTATGATTATCAGGCCACAGCAGAAACGAAGCAAGGAAAGAGAAAAAATGCTTTCCAATGTTCAAAAGGGTGATAAGGTTGTTACCAGCGGCGGTCTGCACGGAACTATTATTCATATTGATGAAAAAACCGTTCTTCTGCAAGTTGCAGATAATATTAAACTTAAGTATGAACGCTCTGCAATTGCCTCTATTGTTTCTTCCTCATCCAAAGAAGTTGAAAAATAACTTTTGGATGAACTATTAATACAAATATAGAGGAATAGAGATTTTAATTAGCGATAAAATTGTTAGGTAACATCATGTTTTGTTCAGTTGAGGAAGCCGTTGAAGAAATTAAGAACGGCAAAATAATTATTGTTGTTGATGATGAAGATAGAGAAAACGAAGGCGATTTTGTTTGCGCCGCAGAATATGTTACTCCCGAAATAGTAAACTTTATGACCAAATACGGCAGGGGGATGTTGTGTGTTGCCGTAAGCGGTAAGAGGCTTGATGAGCTCGGCTTGCCGCTTATGGTCGATTCCAATTCCGCTTTGCACGGTACCCAATTTACCGTTACTGTTGATGCCATTGAAGGAACTACTACCGGTATTTCTGCCGCAGACAGAGCCTTGACTATTAAGAAAATTATCAACGATAATACAAAAGCATCCGACTTTGCCCGGCCCGGACATATCTTTCCTTTACGTGCATTTGACGAAGGTGTTTTAAGAAGAGCGGGACATACGGAAGCTGCTGTTGATATTTGTAAACTTTCAAATTTAAAACCGGCCGGCGTACTTTGCGAAATTCTTCACGATAACGGACAAATGGCCCGTGTTCCGGATCTTATTAAGATTGCAGAAAAATTCAATCTGAAAATTCTTACCGTTAAAGATGTAATTGAATACCGGCTGAGGAAAGAAAGATTGATTGAAAAAATTGCAAATGCTAATCTTCCTACGACACACGGCAAATTTAAAGTATATGTTTATAAAAGCCTTTTGGATCATAAAGAACATCTTGCCTTGGTAAAAGGAAAAATTGATCCTTCTAAGCCCGTACTTGTAAGAATGCATTCCGAATGTTTAACCGGTGATGTATTTCATTCTTTAAGATGCGACTGCCACGACCAGTTAAATACATCATTGGATATAATTGCAAAAGAAGAAACCGGTGTTGTGGTTTATATGCGGCAGGAAGGCAGAGGAATAGGGCTGTCTAATAAGATTAAAGCATACAAACTTCAGGAGGAAGGCAAAGATACCGTTGAAGCAAACGAAGCTTTAGGTTTTAAACCGGATCTTCGCGATTACGGTATCGGTGCACAAATTCTTCTTGAGCTGGGAGTAAGAAAAATTAAACTTCTTACTAACAATCCCAAAAAGGTTATCGGTCTAAGAGGTTACGGGTTGGAAATTGTTGAAAGGGTTCCGATTGAAATACCGCCGAATGAAAATAATGTAAAGTATTTAAAAACTAAACGGGATAAACTGGGGCATTTAATTCTTAAATAATTTAATGCTTTATGTAGTACCACTTAATAAGCTATAGAAATACTTTTTGCATTTCCAT
>JBJKQP010000075.1:0-7993 GCA_046705105.1 Ignavibacteriaceae bacterium
CGGTCATTACTGCCAGACCGATTGCTTCGGTTTTCAAAGCCAAACCCGGACCGCTAGTTGTAGTTATAGCAAGGTTACCTGCATAAGAAGCACCGATAGCCGAGGAAACACCTGCAATTTCATCTTCTGCCTGAAAGGTTTTAACTCCGAAACTTTTGTAAGTACTTAAGTACTGTAAAATTTCCGATGCAGGTGTTATAGGGTAGGAACCTAAGAATAAAGGTAAACCGCTTCTAACCGAAGCTGCAAGAAAGCCTAATGCAGTTGCTTCATTTCCGGAAATACTTCTATATGTCCCTTTAGGTAGTTTAGCAGGCTTAACATCGTATCTTGTAGTAAAAATTTCGGTCATTTCGCCAAAGTTATATCCGGCATTTAATGCTTTACTATTTGCCTCGATAAATTCCGGTTTGGTTTTAAACTTTTGTTTTATCCAATTAAGTGTCGGTTCTAACGGTCTGTTATATAGCCAGTACATTATACCCAATGCAAAGAAATTTTTACACCTGGATATATCTTTTACAGAAAGAGAAGTTCCTTCCAGAGCTTTTGCAGTAAGTGACGCAATAGGTACGGAGTATACTTCGTAACCTTTTAAAGAATCATCTTCCAGGGGATTTGAATCGTATTTGGCAAGCTGTAAATTTTTTCTGTCAAACGAATCTGAATTAGCTATAATTTTAGCGCCTGGTTTTAATTCATCAATATTTTTTTTGATAGCCGCGGGATTCATTGCTACCAACACATCCGGTCTATCACCGGGTGTATGAATATCAGTACTGCTAAAATGAAGCTGAAAACCGCTTACTCCGTATACTGTTCCCTGCGGTGCTCTAATTTCCGCAGGATAATCCGGAAGAGTACTAAGGTCGTTACCTACTAATGCTGTAGTATCACTAAACTGGCTGCCGGTTAACTGCATACCGTCACCGGAGTCACCGGCAAACCTAACGGTTACTTCCGACAAACTTTGAACTTCTTTCTCTTTAGTCATCTTTTTTATCTCGAATAGTTGTTTATTTAAAAATTCCGTCAATTTTATCCATAAACCATGCCATTAATTAAAATAATTTTAAGTTATTGGAATTCTTATATTACATAGGAAATCAATGCAATATATAATACGATAACTTATTTGATTTCTCACAAGTGGGAAATAAATTTTTAAATTAGAAAATCTAATAAATAATTTGATAATTTATGAAGTGTTAATATATAACTAGTTTTGAATATTATTCCATTACAAAATCAGTCTACATCGTTTAATATCTTCAAAAACTTATTGGCATCGACATATCCGGTTATTCTTTCCACTTCCCGTCCTTTGGAATTTATTATTAAAACTGTAGGAACTCCCAATATTTTATATTTATTCCTTAAAGCTTCTACACCCGGAGAAAGTGATTTAGTCATATTGGCTTTATAGGCTAAAAAGTTTTTAGAAGCCTTAATAACCCTGGGATCCTTAAAAGTTGAAGCTTCTAATTCTTTGCATGGAATGCACCAGTCAGCATAAAAATCTATTATGGCTCCTTTATTACTTTTAATATCAGTTAGCACTGTTGCCGTATTATAAGGCTTCCAGTTTATTCCCGCTTTGCCGGAAGGAATAAGAGTATAAACGGCAACTGCCAAAATTATAATAGAAAAAGAAATTTTAAATATTCTAAAGCCTTTAATTTTATTCCCGAATTTTTCAAATACCAGAAGATATGCCGCGGTTATTATTGCAAATACAGGCAATACATAACCCGAAAAACTATTAGGTAAAAGCGGCAGAAGAAAATACAAAGCCATTCCCAAAAGGATGAAACCGAAAATATGTTTTACTGCTTCCATCCATTCGCCTGCTTTAGGAAGCTTTTTAATCTTACCGGAAAAGACTGCAAGTATTAAGTAAGGAAGACCCAAACCTAATGCAAGCACAAAGAACATTAAGAATCCGTAAAAAGGATCCGCTTTGGCGGCAACAAAAGTTACCAAACCTAAAACAAACGGACCTATGCAGGGTGCGGCAACAATACCCATTGTCAGCCCCATAAAGAATGCACCGTAATAACCTCCTTTAGCACCACCGGCTTTAGCAACGAGAGAATTAGGCAGTTGAAATTCATAAACACCAAACATGCTTAGAGAGAGAACTACAAACACCAGTACTATAAAAATAATTACAATTGGATTTTGCAGAAGCGAACCGAACACTGCCCCGCTTAATGCTGTTACTACTCCGATAACGGAATATGTAAATGCCATACCTATTACAAATAACAACCCCATCATAAAAAGTTTTTTTGTACTGCCTTCACTTTGCCCGCCGAAAAAGCCAACGGTAATGGGAATAAGGGGATAAACACACGGAGTTAAGTTTAATGCAAGTCCGCCTATAAAAATTAATAACAAGCTTAATAATATTCCGCTGTGTTCCAGAACAGAAGTAATAGAACTATCATTTGTTTTTACGGAAGCTGCCGGTTGAATAAAACTTAGTTGAATATTATTAAAAATGCCCTGGTTAATTTCATTAACGGTAGCGGTTTTGTTTACTATATTTATAATAAGGGTATCTTTTAAAACTACCGGAGGAAGACAAGTCATATTATTGCACGATTGATATTCTACATTTACAACCAGCGGATATTTACCGGGAGATAAATCCGCAGATGTTTTTACAAGCCCGCCAATAAATACTTCGCCTTCCCAAACAGATAACGGAGTTTTGGAAAAGCTTAGCTGGATATCTCTTGCCGGCGGGTAAGCTGCTTTTGTCAGTTGAAAATATTTTGAAGAATCAATAGTTAATTTGGTGGGGATAAGAAATTTTTCGTGCGGCTTATTTGAATTTATATGCCAGCCGTTGTCAACATCCAAACGAGCAGCTATTTTAAAAGAGCTTCCTATATAAACCTTATCAAAAGATTGAAAAGCTTTAAACTTTACAACATCTTTCTGCAATCCGAATTGAGCAAAAGAAAGACTACTTATGAGTAATGTTAAAAAAATTATTTTTAAATAAGTACTATTACGTTTAATAAACTTTTGGAATAATTGAATATAGGATTCCTTCAGAAATAAATCTAAGTAATTATCTCTAAGAATCTCTGTGGTTCTCTGTGAATTCTTTGTTTCCTCTGTGTTACCTTTTTTTGTTACACAGAGAGCCACCGAGAAGCGCTGAGAGCCACAAAATAATTGCGTATATCTTTGGCTGGAATAATGGAGTGAATTTAAATATTTCATAATTCCATTATTCCAATATTCCGATGAGTTACTTAGTGAAAGTAAAAATTTAATGCCGGGATAAGTTTTTAAATTGTTCATACTACTTAAAATCTTCTATTAATAAATTTTGGTTTATTTTCTCCATCCCTGTACTATGGGATATCTTCTTCCGTAGCCGAAAGCTTTTTTAGAAACCCTTAAAGCCGGTGCAGCTTGCTTTCTTTTAAACTCATTCAAATCAACCAATCTTAAAACTTCTTTTACTGTTTTTTCATCGCCTGTAATTTCAGCAATTTCTTTCTGCTCTTTATTCTCTTCAAGATACATTCTTAATATTTTATCTAGAAGTTCATAATCGGGAAGCGTATCCTGATCTCTTTGACCGATTCTTAATTCGGCAGACGGTGCTTTTTCTATAATTTCTTTAGGAATAATTTCATCTTTTCTATTTATATAATTTGCAATCCTGTAAACATCGGTCTTATAAACATCGGCAATAACCGCAAGGCCTCCGCTCATATCTCCGTAAAGAGTACAGTAACCGACTGCCATTTCCGACTTATTTCCCGTCGCCAACAATAAATAATTATGCTTATTGGAAACCGCCATCAAGTATAAGCCGCGTATTCTTGCCTGAATATTTTCTTCGGTAATATCTGCAGGCTTATTCTTAAAAGCATCAGCAAGCATTTCAACAGTTTTATCAACTACAGGCTGAATTGAAATCTGTTCCGATAAGATGTTCAAATTACCAATAAGTTTCCGGGAATCTTTAATACTTCCTTCACTTGAATATTCGGAAGGCATAAGTACAACATGAACATTTTCCTTCCCCATTGCTTTTACAGCTAAATAAGTAACAATAGCAGAATCTATTCCGCCGCTTAATCCCACAAGCAGTTTCTTAAATCCAAGCTTATCGCAGTACTCTTTAATACCGTAAATTAACGCATCGTGTATCTCCTTTTCAAATGAACCTTCCGAATCTAGAACAGGTTCATATTTATTTTTTGTATCGAAGATAAAATAATCTTCTTGATAAGCTTTGCCGAGGCAAACTAAGTTTCCGCCGGAATCAAAACACATACTTGCACCATCGAATATCAAATCTGTCTGAGCACCAACACAGCAGACATAAGCAAGCGGAATTCTATCGTGTTTGGTTAGAACGGAAAGCATCTCCTGCCTATCCTTTCTTTTACCGTAAGAATAAGGACTAGCAGAAATGTTAATTAAAAGACTTGCACCTTTATCAATCAGTGTTTTTACAGGGTCGGTACTGTACCTTCTTTTATACCAATAATCGGCATCGTTCCAAATATCTTCACAAATAGAAATTCCAAGCTTCTCTCCATCAAATTCATGAATAAAAGTTTCTTTTGCCGGATCAAAATATCTCATTTCGTCAAAGACATCATAATTTGGAATTAATGTTTTGTGCTGAACAAATTGGATTTTTCCATTGTAACAGAGCAAAGCTGAATTGTGAATATCCGTACCAATTAGATTGTTGTCTTCCGTTATGGTACCAAACAGTAAACCGGTTTTCGCGGTAACGGAAGCAATCTCATCTGCAGCTTGTTTCACCGCTTTCCTAAATTCTTTCTTTTCCACAAGGTCAAGCGGAGGATAACCGACTAATGCAAGTTCAGGGAAAATTACAAGTTCAACTCCGTCCTTTACTCCCCTTCTATACCCTTCAATTATTTTAGCCTTATTATTTTGTATATCGCCAATAACAGTATTAATCTGGCAAAGAGCAATTTTCATATTATTCCAAATATTTTTTACAAAAATAGAAAAGGCTGCAAGATTTTACAATTCAATAATTTTAATTTAAATTGAATTATTATTTTGAATGTCATTATTTTAAAACTCAACTAATGGTATTGTTATGCTAAAAAAAGTTGCCGCAATTTTCTTTTTCTGTTCAATTTTAATTTTTCCTCAAGATACACTTTTGTTCAATAGAAGTTATATTCCTTACACAGACACAACACTTGTTTTTACACCATCTAATTACAATCCTTCTGTTTCATATCCCTTGTTATTTATGCTTCACGGTTGGTCAGGCAACTATGCACAATGGAGCAAGGATGCTAACCTGCCGGGATATGCAAACAAAGACAGTCTTATAATTGTTTGCCCCGACGGATTTTATGATTCGTGGTATATTAATAGTCCTGTTAAGAAGAACAGCCAGTTTGTAACATTCTTTTTTAAAGATTTGGTACCTGCTGTTTTTAAAAAATATAATATTGATAAGAAAAATATTTTTATTACAGGGCTAAGTATGGGCGGACACGGAGCAATGTATTTATATCTTACTCATAAGAACTTTTTTAAAAGTGCGGGAAGCACCAGTGGTATCTTGGATATAACAGCATTCCCCAAGAATTGGGGGCTGCCGAAAGTTTTGGGATCATACAGCCGGCACCCGAACAGGTGGAAAAAGTATTCTGATATTTATCTTTTAAAAAATATTGTAGGAAATAAAATACCAATTATTGTAGACTGCGGAACCGGAGATTTTTCTTTTAAGGTTAACAAACATTTTTATGAAAAATGTAAAAAGATGGGAATTCCAATAGACTTTATTACAGGTCCCGGTACACATTCTCATAAATACTGGAAGCATTCAATTATTAAACAGTTTGCCTTTTTTAAAAGATTAATTGATAAACATTAACCTTTGTTAAACCGCTAATCTTTGTTTATTCCCGTATTTCAAACGGTTTTACCGGCAGTATAATTTATAAAAGAGTAAGCTAACTTTTTTGTATTATTGCTTAGAGGAAAATACTAATATTTACAGGAGGTATAAAATGCCAAGGAAATTATACCGTTCCAGAAAAGACAAAATGATTGGCGGTGTAGCCGGCGGCCTTGCAGATTATTTTGATGTTGACCCCACTCTAATTAGGATAGTTTTTATTATAACTTTATTTCTCGGTGGCAGCGGAGTTCTGGCTTATATTATTTTATGGATTGTTGTTCCCGAAGAACCTTATGTCTTTACAAATACCGGTCAATCCGGTACGACTGCTTCTTCCACATCTTCAACAACTTCATCGGCAGGTGAACAAAGTGCTACCGGTGAAGGCAATGTTAATGAATATCAGCAGGCGTATGAAGAGCAAAAAGACAAGCGAAGAAACATAGCCGCTATCATATTAATTGTAATAGGTGTATTGTTTTTAGCCGATAATTTTATTCCGAGATTTGACTTCGGAGATTATTGGCCGTTAATTTTAATTGCTATCGGCTTCGGGTTATTATTAAAATCCAGGAAAAATTAATAATTAGCTTGAGAGAATTAAAATGAAAACTAAACATATTTTCTGGGGTTTGTTTTTTATAACAATAGGTGTTTTAATTCTGCTGAACAATTTGGGCAGTTTTTATATTGACCTTCAGGACGTTTGGAAATTCTGGCCTCTTGTTTTGGTTATACTCGGACTTTCGTTTTTAGTTAAGAACAACATTATAAAATCGTTTTTAGCCGCACTTGCCGCACTTGTTTTGGCTGTTGCAATTTTTGCATTTTTTAATTCGGCATTTTATTTTGTCGATAACAGGTTTACTATAAACGACAAAGGTATAAGCGTTACAATAGACGGTGATGTAGATACTTCCAATTACAGTATACCGTATAACACAGATTTAAAAAATGCTAAGTTCAATTTTAAAGCAGGAGCAGGCTCATTTGTTATTGATGATACTACCGGGCAATTATTGTCGGCTATTACAACCGGGATAAAAAATAATTACGAACTTACCCGGCATGGAAGTAACAATTCCGTAATTGAACTGACAATGAAAAGCAGGAAGTTTGCAATTAACAACGGCAACTTAAAAAATAAAGCATTTATAAAACTGAATACGAATCCTGTTTGGGATTTTAATTTTGATGTTGGTGCTGCTTCGGTTAACTTTGACTTAAGTCCATACAAGACAAATAAAATAAAAGTTAGAATGGGTGCTGCTTCATGCAAAATAAAATTAGGAGATAAAAACAGTGTAACTAAATTAAATTTGAAGTCCGGTGTATCTTCAATCGATATTCTGGTTCCTGATTCAGCAGGCTGCCAAATTTCAACAGACATTGCTTTGTCAACAAAAGATTTTTACGGGTTTAATAAAGTTAGAGATAACATATATAGAACTGCTAACTTTAATACTTCCAAAAATAAAATTTATATAGATCTTCACGCAGGAGTATCTTCAATAAAAGTTGAACGGTATTCCGATAGTTGGTAATTTTCTTAATATTTTCTAAACGATTTTCGAAGAAATGATTAAGTTATCAATTAATGTTTAATTGATGGTTTATTGATAAAGACAATTAACTATTAACCATAAACGATAAACTAATCTATTTTACTAAATGTTTTATGATGAAGAGAATATACATTTATCAACTTATGTTTTTTTTATCTTAATAAGGATTTCTCTTGATAGTACATATGAATAATGTGTCATGGCGTAGGAATGGTTCTTACATACTAAAAAACTTAAACTGGAAAGTACAAGCAGGCGAACATTGGGCAATTATCGGATTAAACGGTTCCGGCAAAACATCTCTATTAAAAATTATAACCGGGTATATTTACCCTTCCGAAGGAGAAGTTGAAGTACTCGATAAAAAATTCGGCTCTTTCGATTTACGTGAACTACGAAAGTTAATAGGATGGGTTAGCTCTTCTCTTCAAGAAGCACTTTATATTAATGAAACAGTAGAAGACATAGTTTTAAGCGGAAAGTTTGCCAGTAT
>JBJKQP010000076.1:0-2593 GCA_046705105.1 Ignavibacteriaceae bacterium
AATAGAAATACATAAAAAACGGTAATTGGATAAAAGTTATAAGAACAAAATACTAATAGTACTAATTACATATAACTTTTTATTTTAATTATAATAAGTATAGGAATATAAAATTATATTGTCAAGACATATTTATATGTTTTATAATAAATACAACGAATTAATTTCAGTTTTTTTCCGGTTTTAATAACAGATAATGAATATATTTTAAAATTAAAAACAGCTTCGTTTTCAAATATTATATTTAATTCCTCATATTTTATTAGGAGATAATTAATGAACAAATTGTTACCGTTTGTTTTTTTAATTGCTGCGGTAATTATGCAGGCTAAAATAAAAGCACAGGAATCAGCGCCGTATAAAAACACTAAATTACCTGTAGAGCAAAGAGTAAAAGATTTACTTTCCAGAATGACTCTTAAAGAAAAACTTAATATGCTTGGCGGTACCGGCTTTGCAACAAAGCCAATCAAACGATTAGGCATACCGGAGTTAAGAATGTCCGACGGACCGCTTGGTGTAAGATGGGGTAAATCTACCGCATTTCCTTCCGGTACATGCCTGGCCTCTACATGGGATACTTCTATAATTTATAAGGTGGGAGAATCAATAGGACAAGAATTGAAAGGCAAAGGCAGAGATGTAATTCTAGGACCGTGTGTTAACATTGCCAGAATTCCTATGGGTGGAAGAGATTTTGAAAGCTACGGAGAAGACCCTTACCTCGATTCGAGAATGGCCGTAAGCTACATAAAAGGAGTTCAAAGCCGGGGTGTTGCAGCCACGGTAAAACATTTTGATGCAAACAACCAGGAATTCGAAAGAATGTTTGTAAATGCGAAGATAAGCGAACGTGCACTAAATGAAATTTATTTACCGGCATTTAAAGCTGCCGTTACGGAAGCAGGAGTGCTCTGCGTTATGTCTGCTTATAATAAAGTAAACGGAACGTACTGCAGCGAGGATCATTATCTTTTAAACAAAATATTAAAAGATGAATGGGGATTTAAAGGATTGGTTATGTCGGATTGGGGCGCTGTTCACAGTACTATCCAAACTGCTCAAAACGGCCTGGACCTTGAGATGCCGACCGGTGAATATTTGAATCCGAAAACCTTAACTGATGCGGTTAAGTCCGGTAAAGTAAGTATTAAAACTATTGATGATAAAATAAGCAGAATATTAACTGTAATGTTTAAGGTTGGATTGTTTGAGCATCAATACTCTCCGGATGATAAATTGATAAACACAAAAGAACATCAAAGGATTGCATATAAAGCAGCAGTTGAAGGCATTGTTCTTCTTAAGAATGAAGGTGATGCTTTACCGTTAAATTTAAATAAAATAAAATCAATTGCGGTAATAGGCCCTAATGCGGCAGTTGCAAGAACCGGAGGCGGGGGAAGCTCAATGGTTACGCCGGTATACTCCGTTAGTCCGCTTGAAGCACTGAAAAATAAGCTTCCTAAAAATATAAAAATAAATTTTGCACAGGGAACCGTATTAGAGGGAGACCTGGATCCCATAAACGGAAAGTATTTATTTCAACCTGATAAAAATGAAAATGGTCTTGTAGGTGAATATTTTAAAAACAAAAATCTGGAAGGCAAACCTGCATTAACAAGAATAGATAAAGAGGTAAACTTTAATTGGGGAAACGGGTCACCTTTGCCTGATTTCCCGGTAGATAATTTTTCAATAAGATGGAGCGGAGAATTAAAAGTAGCAAGGACAGGTGATTTTATAATCGGCGTTACAAGCGATGACGGAACGAGATTGTTTATAAATAATAAACTTGTAATAAACAACTGGGGTGATCATGCTGCTGAGTCGAAAACATCAACAATGCATTTTGAAAAAGGTAAATTCTATCAAATTAAACTCGAGTATTATGAACATACAGGCGGAGCACTCGTAAAATTAGGATGGCGGCTTACAAACAACAAATTGGCAGATAAGGCTGTTACTGCTGCAAAAAACTCGGACGCTGCAATTCTATTTGTTGGTACATCAAACCATTTTGAAAGCGAAGGCTTTGACAGGCCCAATCTTAAATTACCCGGCGACCAGGATCAATTAATAAACAAAATAGCTGCCGTAAATAAAAATACAATTGTAGTTGTAACCAGCGGCTCGCCGGTTTTGATGAGTAATTGGATTGATAATGTTAAAGCGGTTGTCGAGTCGTGGTTCGGCGGAGATGAAACCGGGAATGCAATTGCTGATGTACTTACGGGTAAACATAATCCTTCGGGCAAGCTTCCCATTACTTTCCCGAAAAGATGGAAAGATTGTTCTGCTTATAATTCGTATCATAAGCAAGACAGCGTTTCGGTATACAGCGACGGCATTTTTGTAGGCTACAGGTACTTCGATAAAAATAATATTACACCATTGTTCCCGTTCGGCTACGGGCTTTCGTATACTAAATTTAAGTTCAGCAACATCAGGGTTAATACTTCCGGGGATAAATATTTCGTATCGTTCGATATTAAAAATACCGGTAAGGTTAAAGGAACTGAAATTCCTCAATTGTATATTCACGATATAAAACCTGCAATTGAAACGGCGCCTAAAGAATTAAAAAGGTTTG
>JBJKQP010000077.1:0-3279 GCA_046705105.1 Ignavibacteriaceae bacterium
TAAAAGCTCTCTTTGGTTTTTACAAAAGGAGTCATCAAAATAAGTATTAAAGAAAAGGAAATTAAAACTATCCACTGCCAGGTTAAGGTATTATTCATTCTAACTCATTTTTAGGATCCGTTAAAAGAAAAAAATAAAAGTCCGCTAAGTCGTTTATATTTAAAGATAATAAGAAGATTCAAATATAATTGTAAGATACTTTACGTTTATTCATTTTTCATCACAATTTTATCACTAAATAGCATCTGTTATTATTTTTTTAATTAAATTTTAAGCTATTAAATGTGTTAGAGAAGTTAATTATGAAAATTCGTGAAAGCGGCATGCCGGAAGAAAAGTATTGGGAATCTTTTTTCAATGTTCAAAATATTTTTTCAAAACTGCAATTAGGTAATAAAATTATTGATGCTGCAGAATTCGGTTCCGGTTACGGTACGTTCACCGTCCCGGCAGCAAAAATAATTAGAGGAATAATACATGCTTTCGATATTGACGATGAAATGATTTACCGGTTGTCGCATAGAGCTAAAGCGGAAAATTTAAGCAACATTGTCATCCATCATAATGATTTTGTAAAAGAAGGGACCTTGCTTGTGAATAGTTCGATAGATTATGTAATGATGTTTAATATTCTTCATGCAGAAAATCCGGTTGATTTATTAAAGGAAGCCTTAAGAATTTTAAAGCCGGGAGGCAAAGCAGGTATTATTCATTGGATATTTTCTTCCAAAACACCAAGAGGTCCTTCGATGAATATTAGACCGAAGCCGGAACAATGTATCGAATGGATGGAATCAGCCGGATTCAAAATAGAAAACGAAGTTATTTCTCTACCGCCTTATCATTACGGAATTGTAGGGATAAAACCGGTAACTTGATTTTCGATACTCGATATTAGATCCTGGGAAATTCAATCGGGTATCCGGAATCCAATATCCAAATCTCATTTACAATATTAAATAAGTTAAAGAAGACAAGATGAAATATCTATTCATTATTAACTATTTACATTACGGATCCGGGAATCAATAGATATTCAAACTTATCATTTTATGCTTCAGGTTTTTCTTTTAACACCGCACAGTTCATCTTCATAAATGTGAAAAACATAACACATGCCTTTCAAAACGGATAATTGTATTCTATAGGACAATTCCAATGAATAATATTTGATAGATTTAAAAAATTATTGCGGAATAATCTTAACTTAAACAATGGAGGTACGATGAAATATTTAAATCGCATATTTTTTTATGCACTTGTTTTTGTTACCACATTAACTTTTTCATTATCTGCACAAAACGCAAAACATAAAAGTAATATTGCTTTAAACGGTTATTGCCCGGTAGCTTATCATGTACTTAAAAAAGCCATGAAAGGGAATCCGAAATATTCATTAACTTATGAAGGGAAGACATACCATTTTGTAAATGCAAAAGCAAAAATGATGTTTCAAAAAGATCCCGCGAAATTTTTACCCGAATACGGCGGCTTTGGTGCCGAAGCTATGTCTATGGGTAAAAAGATAAAGGCAAATCCAAAGCTGTTTATTTTGTATAAAGGACATACTTATTTGTTTTCCGGTAAAAAGGCAAAAGCCATGTTTGAAAAAGACCCGGCCAAACATATTGCCGAGGCAAATAAGGTATATGCTGCCGATAAGAAATAACTACATTCTAGGAGGGCTTTAAGATGGACTGGACTAAAATATTCTCTACAAAAGAAGATAATTGGGCAGCATTAATTACACGGCTTACTATTGGTATAGTTATCTTTCCTCATGGTGCGCAAAAATTATTCGGCTGGTTTGGCGGATATGGTTTTACAGGTACAATGAAATATTTTACCGGCATGCAGCATCTTCCCTGGATAGTTGGCTTGGCTGTAATTTTGTTGGAATCAATAGGTTCCATTGCATTAATTTTAGGAGTAGCAACAAGATTTTTCGCACTCGGTTTTATTGGCGAATTTATAGGAATTATATTTACTGTGCATATTCGCTACGGCTTTTTTATGAACTGGAGCGGTATACCTCACAGGCCGGAAGGATATGAATATCATCTACTTGTTATCGGTCTTGCACTTGCTACTTTAATTACCGGCGGCGGCAAGTGGAGCGTAGATTCAAAATTATTTAAAGAATGATGATATTAAATTAAGCATTTTTTTTAGAATAGAAGTGAGTTCTTTTAATTCCGAATGGAACTAATTATAATGCGAAGATAATTGCCTTTTCTAAAAACTGATCTAAAGACAGCCCCATTACAATAGATTTTCGTGCAGCATTAAAATTAATAATGGTATCTACATGATAAAATTTGTAATTCATTTTCAGTTATTCTGTAAACAAGTCTGTTTATACTGTCAATTCTTCTCTTCTAGACCAGCAGCCGGCAAAGTTATGTTTTAATGCCTCGGGTTTTCCTAACCCTTCAAATGGATTCTTTTGGATATCTGAAATCAGATTGAAAATTCTTCGAATCGTCTTAGGATCATTTTTTGACCAATAGATTAAATCCTCAAGAGCATTGTTAGTTAGGATTATCTTTCGCATTATTTATCAAACTCTCCAGTTCTTCTATTGAATTAACTGAAATTAAGTTTTTTCTTTGATTAACGTCATTCAATGCATCTTGAAGTCTGTTAAAATTCTCTTTAGACTGTTTAAGATAATCAGTTTCATCGATATCTTCAGTAATAGAAATGATGATTTTCTTGTTTTTAAAAAGCGATTTAATCGTATCAATAAACCTGTTATCCAACTCATTCGAGTTTATTTGGAAAATGGTATTCATAAATTAACTTTCTTTCTAAAATATAACGTATTTAATAATTTATTAAAATAATCCCAAATATACTAATGTCCAATTGAATGGATAAATGAGAATAAAACAGTCATTCGTTAATTTTTTTAGAGTATTTTGCAATTTACAATTTTTGATCTAAATCAAAGATACATATTTAATCTTGACATTTTTGTCCAGATAGAATAACTTTGTTTTGGGACTAAAGAAGATATGGTGTATATATAACGGAAATATTTTATTACTGAGGATGCAACTTGCGGATGTTGCAACAATTGTTGTTATACAACAAAAACGTCTGTAGTAAAATAAACCTGTTTAACAAGATTTACCTATAATTATATTCGAACGATGATTTAACCCGTTGCCGGAAAAACCGGCAGCGGGTTTTTTATTGCAATTGCTTTCCTGTTAAACATACCGTTGTTCGGTTAGAGAGAATTGGCATATAGTTGAGGGATAGTATATTAAAATT
>JBJKQP010000078.1:0-2944 GCA_046705105.1 Ignavibacteriaceae bacterium
GCGGACGTTGATTGGAACGAGAGAGAACAGGTTTTTAAAATGTCCGGGAAAATTGTAAAGACATTTAACATTACACAATCTGCAGAAGGCGATAGAGCAGGATTATGGACAACAGTTGTTGCCGCTGCTATTCTTTTACCTTAAATCGATATCGTCGGAGATAGAAACATATGACTAAATGAATATTGAATGTTGGACATTGAATACTGAGGATTTTCCAATGTTGTGTTCGCTATACATGAACAGTTTCGTGGTCGAAATGTTCAATGTTCAACTATCAATTTTCAATTTTCATTTAGCGTAAAATTTAGAGACTAATATTATAAAGAAAGTTAATATGAACTTAGAGAATGACAAATACAAAGCATCAAAGGATTTTGAAATTAAAACTTATGAAATTGATGTAGCGGGTCATGTTAATAATATTGTTTATGTTAAATGGCTGGAAGATCTGCGCAATAGACTTTTTGAACAAATTCTTCCTGTCGATAATCTCCTATACTGGAATTTATACCCGGTAGTTACTTCAACAAACATAGTTTACAAAAAGCAGCTTAAATTCGGCGACAGGCCTTCCGGCTTTATTTGGATTGAAGATATAAAACATAATATGATAATCCTGAAATTCAATTTTATTATTAACGAAAGTATCTGTGCCTTTGCCAAACAGAAATGTGTTTTAATGAATTTGAAAAACGGAAAAATGGATAAAGAGAAATTAAAAACTTTGAAGGCGGAGGCATGACCGACATAAAAATAAAATCCGATTTACCTGTTTTCCCCATTAGCACTGCGGCAAAACTTCTTAATGTTTCCGTTCATACACTTAGGATGTATGAACGGGAAGGTTTATTCATCTCATATAAAAAAAATCCCAACCGGCGTCTTTTTTCAAAATCGGATCTGGAAAGGATTAAATGTATTCGCCGTTCAATAAATGAATTGAAAATTAGTATTAATGGGATAAAAGCTATTTACTCGCTGGTACCATGCTGGAGTATTATTAAATGCAAAAAAGAAAACCGCAGTAAATGCCAAGCTTTTAACGGACACAGCCAACCCTGCTGGAGTTATATGAACAAAAACTGTAAGAAACAAGAATGTAGAAACTGCGGTGTTTATAATAAATATTCAGACTGCGATAAGATAAAAGACTTCTTAAAATTCATTTCGAGTTAATTTGCGGGCAAAGACTAACCTTTATTTTAACCTGAATTTATTTTTGAATTATATTTGTATCCGCATAAAAAATCTGTTATGAACATTTCTTAAGAGGACATCAAATGATTTTAGATGAAACATATAGACTGCTAAAGTTGAAATATGAAAATGAAATAAATGACCTTAGAATATCCAAAGTTACTATCGGTGTATTTCTTACCGCAGTTTTATTATCAAACGGAAGCTGCGGTACAGCGAGTACGGATGTTGATACTAGCTCTCATTGTTATAAAAAAGAAAGAGACTTCGGTGATTTTTCCCCGTCAAAAATTACTGGACAAAAAGTTGCAGACTTGTTCGAGAACAATTCAAATTTAAAAATTATCAATACATTAAAAGCAGCAGTATTGAACGCCGCATCTTCTCAAATTATTTCAAAGGGAAATTACAAAATAATAGAAGGAACCGACCCGGTTGATTTAATTGATATAATACCTCAAAAGACAATAACGGTTGTTGGAGCATTTCAGAGTTATATAAATAAAATAGCTGCGACGAAAAACAAGTTGTACGTGCTGGAACTTGACGAGACTGCTCTTAACGACGATCAAAAACAATTTTATGTCCCCGCAAACAAATACAATCAGGTTCTTCCGCTTTCCGATATTGTAATAATTACAGGTCTTACTATTGTTAACAATTCTTTAGATGATTTATTAGCATCAATTTTACCAAAAACAAAAGTTATTGTTACCGGTCCGTCAAGCAGCATGATACCGGATATTTTATTCGAGAAAAAAGTTAAAATTGTAGGAGCAACAAGAATTACAAATCCGGAATTATTATTTACGGTTGTTAGTGAAGCAGGTACGGGATTTCATTTGTTTAAATATTGCGCCGAGAAATTTTGTATTGTAAATGAATAAAGAATATAACCTAAGCGAAAAGTGGATCAAAGCATCAATACTCGGAACTATCTGGGCTGCATCCGAAATAGTAATAGGAAGTTTTTTACATAATTTAAGAGTGCCGTTTGGCGGAAATATATTAACCGCTATTGCAATAATTATCTTAGTTGCCGTAAGCTATGTTTGGAAGGAGAAAGGTTTATTCTGGCGTGCCGGTTTAATTTGTGCATTCATGAAAACAATGTCACCAAGTGCGGTAATTTTCGGTCCGATGATCGCAATTATTAGTGAAGCTTTTCTACTTGAAATTTCTGTAAGACTATTAGGAAGAACATATGCAGGCTATTTAATTGGTGCGGTGCTTGCAATGTCTTGGAATTTATTTCAGAAGATAGCGAATCTTATAATTTTGTACGGCTATAATATTGTAAATGTTTATACAAAATTAATTGAGTTATTACAGAAACAGCTAAACCTTAAATTCGATATTGTTTGGATACCGGTTATTCTAATAGCAATTGTTCAAGTAGTTTTGGGAATTCTATCTGCAATTATCGGTATAAAAATAGGACGAAAGTTACTGCTGCATCCTTTATCATATAAACAAGAGAAATTTTCCAACAGCTATTTCCCAAGACAAAATAATATTAATCAAAATTTCAATTATTCTTTATTTTGGCTATCAATTAACATTATTCTAATGATAGGTTCTCTAGTCGTATTAAGTTTTTCCGATTGGATTACCTGTAGCTTCTTAACAATTGCAATTATTTCTATTTGGGCAATACGTTATAAGAAAGCATTACAAAAATTATTTAAGCCGAAGTTCTGGTCCTTTTTCATTTTATTGACAATGATTACCGCATTGGTATTTT
>JBJKQP010000079.1:0-12168 GCA_046705105.1 Ignavibacteriaceae bacterium
CAGAAAATCCCGACTCGCCCGGAAGCCTGGGTATTGCAATATCGGAAGCCGTAGAACGAGCGGCAACAAACGATGATATTAAATATTCCTTAGGCAGCGTTCTGAATCATGTACTGATGCACCAAACGGTAATCGGACAGGAAGCAATTAAACAGTTTGAAAAGACCGATGATTTCCCGGATATAGTTATTGGCTGCTTCGGCGGCGGTTCCAACTTTGCAGGTATTTCATTTCCGTTCCTAAGGCTAAATTTTCAGGAGGGTAAAAATATTAAGTGCATTGCAGTTGAACCTTCTTCATGCCCTAAACTAACCAAGGGTGAATTTAGATACGACTTCGGAGATACCGTTGGACTTACTCCGCTGCTTCCTATGTATACGTTAGGACATACATTCATTCCGGCTCCTATTCATGCAGGCGGTCTGCGCTATCACGGTGCAGGTGTTCTTGTAAGTCAATTATTAAAAGATAAAATTATAGAGGCTGATGCATTACATCAGCTTGAATGCTTTGATGCAGGTATTAAATTTTCAAGAACGGAAGGCATTATTCCGGCACCGGAATCAACTCATGCTATTGCTTATGCAATTAAGGAAGCTTTAAAAGCAAAAGAAGAAGGCACCGCTAAAACAATTCTGTTCAACTTAAGCGGGCACGGGCATTTTGATATGAGCGCATATGATGATTATATTGCCGGTAAATTAGTCGAACATCATCTGACCGAAGAAGAACTATATGCCGATTTAAAGAAACTTGATACACCTGTTATCTCTTAACGTGGCAATAACCATAATTAATTTTAATTATTATAAGTTAATCGTTATTGGTTAAAAGTTGTATTCAATTCCGATAACAATTAACAATATCCTTAACGAATGAAAGAGGTATACAAAAAAAGCCGCACAGAAGGTATTTAATAATAGGAGGTTTCTTTTCTCAACTTACTAAAAATCCGTTCTGCACGGCAAAATCATTTTTATTTTATTATACCTCTTATTTCACCGGCGGGATGAGCTTTTGTATGGACCATTACATAAGCATCACCCTTGTTAATCCATGTTCGCAAGCTGTCCAGATTTACTTCTTTGCTAGTTATAACTCCCTTGGATAATAAACCGTTTACCATTCCGGTTCCTTTATTATTTTTAAAGAGCCAAACAGCTATAGGGCCATTCTTACCTGCTGCTGCGTGATGAATATGTGCCATTATAACGCCTTTTATTTTATAAACCCATAATTTATAATAAACTTTTTTCCCGTCTTTACTAAAATCAAAAGTTGCTTTACCGTAAGCTTTTGTTTTAACCGGAGGAACAACATTCTTGCCGCTTAGCATTGCTTTATAATCACGTTTACTTTTTTTAGCGGTATTAGAAATATATCCCTTAGCTGAATATAAATTCGCAGTGTTTGCCGGGACAAATGTAAAGTCCGCAAAAAAAGCTATAACAAATACAGAAATCGAAAGAATAATTACCTTTTTCATATAGCAGCCTCCTTGTTTTTATATTATGTTAAAGTAATTTTGAAACTACTAATTGATTATATTTGATCCTGTGATTTGAAAGATAATAGGAGGGTAAAAATTAATAACCCATTCCGTTAGTTAATAATAATTGAAGAAATCTGCTAACTATTTTTTTGTCGTCAATCATAATTAAGGGAGAAAGAATTATGACTAATAAAGAGATACAAGAAACATTAAAAGAAAAAGCAAATCCGAAGCAAGCCAAAATATTACAAAAATTTTTTAAAACCGGTCCCGGCGAATATGGTGAAGGTGATATATTTCTTGGTATAAAAGTTCCTGAAATAAGGAAAGTTGCAAAGGAGTATAAGGAATTGGAATTAAGTAAAATCAAAGCTTTGCTAAAATCCGGTATACATGAAGAAAGATTAGCGGCATTACTTATATTGATTTTTCAGTTTGAAAAAGCGAACGAAGAAGAGAAAGGAGTTATATTCAAATTATATTTGAAGAATACAAAGTATATAAACAACTGGGATCTTGTGGATTTGTCTTCTCCTCAAATTGTAGGGGGTTTCCTATTAAACAAAGACACATCAAGTTTAGCGGAACTGGCATCATCAAAAAGTATTTGGGAAAGAAGAATTGCCGTTCTTGCATCGTTTCAATTTATAAAAAACAATCATTATGACCTTACTCTTCAATTGGCACAAATCTTATTAAATGATAAGCATGATTTAATACATAAAGCAGTCGGCTGGATGTTAAGAGAAATAGGAAAAAGAGATATTGCAGCCGAAGAAAAATTTTTAATAAGTAATTATAAACAAATGCCGCGTACTATGCTTAGATATGCAATTGAAAAATTCCCTGAGAATAAAAGAAAGAACTACCTGCTAGGTAAAGTCTAAGCCATTCGACAATTAAGACGATTCACTATTTATCTAATTTCATCTAACAAAAAAAAGCGGGATTATACGTTGTATTACGACATAAAAATCCATTCATAGTGGCACATCATTTGACTAAATAAAAACGGAAACTCATAAAATTTTAAATGAAACCGATATATTTAATATGCTTATTAATATTTACTCTGTTTACCTCAAACGTATATACATTTGATGATTCAACAAAAGCAAAACTGAAAGTTAAAGGACCCGTAAAAACTACTAATATCCAATTTACAGACTCAACTGCGGTAGATAAAAATAAAAAGAGAGATGTTTTTATTGATAAAGACGGCGACGGAATTTGTGATAAAAGAGTCAAAGGAATGAGCTTTGAAAAATTTCGGAAAAGACATAAAGGCAGTAACAGAGCAAATCACGGTTACCGTAGAATTAAAAAGTGATTAAAAATTTTACACTCAATTCGACCAAATTTACGGTTTGATTCGACATATTGGTCGGATTTTACCAAAAAATGAATCAAAAACTAAATAAATCAAATCTTTTTCTTTGGTATATAAATTGTTCGACTATGTAATCTAAATTATATAATTATTGTAGAGAAAATAATTTATATACACGATAATATTTGTTCTTATTATTCTCTTTAATTCGAAAAATAAAAAATGCTATTATAATAATCGGGCGATGATGGAGTGCTGAGGACGTAGCTACATATTCGGGCATTCGGAATGCTGCAAAATCAGCGACTGTAATCGGGGTAAAAAGCGGGAAAATTCCGGCTTATCTTCATGTATTCAAGCCTTAAGCTTTGACGTTGGAACGGTCAAAGCTTTTTTTTTGCTTTAATTTTTAATACCGTACTTTCTTAATTTATATCTTAAATTTCTTTCGGTAATTCCAAGCATTTTTCCCGCTTTGGTCTGGTTGCCGCTTGCTTGTTTAAGTGCATCATAAATTAATCTTTTTTCAAGAGCTTCAACCTGTCCCGTAATATCACTGCTGCCTAAATCCTGTATTTTATTTTCCTCCGTAAGTTCTTTTACATTTATCGGAAGATCGGTTAAGGTAATAATATTGCTTCGTGCAAGCACCACTGCCCTCTCAATTAAATTCTCCAGTTCCCTTACATTACCGGGATAATTGTACTTAAGAAGCTGATCGACAGCTTCTTTGGAAATCTCCATTTTCTTCTTACCGTTTTGTTTGGAATATTTTTCGATAAAAAATTCTATAAGGGGAAGTATATCTCCTTTCCTTTCTCTTAAAGGAGGAATATTTATAGTTACTACATTAAGTCTGTAAAATAAATCCTCCCTAAATGTACCTTCCTTAATTTTTTCTCCGAGGTTCCTGTTAGTTGCCGCAATTACTCTTACATCTATATTAATATATTCGGTAGACCCGACTCGTTCTATCTGCTGTTCTTGTAAAACTCTTAATAATTTAACCTGTGTGGAAGGCGGAATGTCTCCGATTTCATCTAGAAAAATTGTACCGTTATTGGCTATCTCGAACCTGCCTTTTTTCATTCTATCCGCACCCGTAAACGAACCCTTTTCATGCCCGAACAATTCACTTTCTATTAGGTTTGCAGATAAAGCAGATATATTAACAGTAACAAAAGGATTATCTTTTCTGGGACTAATGTAGTGAATAGATTTGGCAAGCACTTCTTTACCTGTACCGCTTTCACCTGTAATTAAAACAGTTGCTTTGCTGTCCGCAACTCTGGATGCCATACTTATTACATTAGACATTTTAGGTGAATTTGAAATAACAGATGAAATTTTATATTTATCCTGAAGCTGAGTTTTAAGCAGTTCGTTTTCAGATATTAAATTCTTATGCTCGATAATTCTCTCGAGCAGAATGTCCAGTTCATCCAGGTTTACGGGTTTCGAAATATAATCATCAGCTCCGAGCCTCATTGCTTTAACTGCATTCTCAACAGTTCCGAATGCGGTAATCATTATAAAGCTAATTTCGGGATTTATCTTTTTAACTTCTTCCAGTACTTCCAAACCGGTTTTATCCGGCATCTTAAAATCCGAAAGGATAATGTCAATTAGATTTTCTTTAACTATTTTTATGCCTTCTTCGCCTAAGCTAGCCGAGATAATTTTAAATCCTTTTTTCCTTAGATAGCCGGTTAAAATATCCCTTTGAGATTTTTCGTCGTCAATAATTAATATTGAATTTTCTTTCATGATTCCGGTATTATAATTTTAAACTTTGTCCCTTTATTAACTTCACTCTCAACTTCAATTGTTCCGTTATGCTGGCTAATAACTTTTTGAGCTATACTAAGGCCCAGTCCGTTGCCGTCCTTCCTTGTAGTAAAATATAAATCGAAAATTTTTCCCAGTTGATCTTGGGAAATTCCTTTGCCGTTATCTTTAATTTCAAAGATTACGTTTTTTCCCGTCTTATAATAATTTATAGAAACAGTTCCGCCTTCGCTTACGGCATCCATAGCGTTTTGGATTATATTCATAAAGGCCTGTTCCATTAATTCGGGATCTATTTTAATTTCAAATGTATAGGATGATAATTTTTCCAAACGGATTTTTTTAATTTGTGCCTGTGCGGCAAACAAACGGTAAAGCTCGTCTATAAAAGTTTTCACATCAATTTTATGTAATTGAATATCCAGCGGTCTTGCATAATTTAAAAATTGACTGATTATTTTGTTTACTCTTGTAACTTCATCTTTTAAAACTTTAAGAATAGAATTATACTCCTCTATGTCTTTACCGGGAGAAAATTCTTTGTTAAGCCTTTGTGCAATCATGCCTATTGCGTTTATCGGATTTCTGATTTCGTGTGCAACACCCGATGCAAGTTCTCCCATGGCAGAAAGTTTTTCGCGCCGTTTTGCCTGTTCTTCCAGGTTTTTTCTTATGGTAAAATCGTTTATTACAATTGTGTAATTTTCTACCCGGTTGGTTTCTTCTCTATTTTGGGTAACGCTTAATCTTAAAAATCGAGGCTGTTCGTTTATAAAAATTTCTTTTTGAATATCGAAAGTTTCCGAATTTCCTTTTCCTATTTCATTTAGAAGAAATCCAAGCCTTCCCTCAAGAATCTCATTCAATTTTTTACCGATTGCTTCATTGTTCTTTACTTTAAATAATTCTTCCGCCGACTTATTAAACAGTGTAATTATAAAATCTTTATTAATTACAATTACGGCTTCGCCCATGTTTTGAAGAACAGTACCGGTAAATGTTTTAAAGTTGTTAAATTCCCTTGAGACGGCTTTCAGGTTTTGAGAGGTAAAAATAATGCTTAAGACGATAACCGAAATTGCCGCAAGTAAAAATGATATAATTATAATCCTGCGGTACATTCTTGCTTCAACATTTTTAACATCACCCAATGAAATACCCATTCTATAAAGTCCGATTATTTCATTTTCATCAACCAGGCGCTTAACAACTTCAAAAACATCATGGCCTTCAAAACTTGTAACACGTGTGAAAATGGAATCCGTTTTCATAGCTTTTTCAAGGAACGGGTCTCCTGCAATCTTATTCATCGAATGAACCGAAGGGCTGGCAGCCAGTATACCGGCAGAATCCTGTAAAACTATATATTCAATTCCTCCGCTGCCCGCAATGTCTTTTATAATTCTTCCGATACCTATTTTTTTTCTAAAGTCCTGAATCTCTTTTGCATTTAGATTAATAACTATTGCACCTCTGTTAAACGAACGGGCAACTGCAACAGCAAACCGTTCCTCTTCGCTGTATTGTGCAGGGCGAAGCCCTAGAATCAATTGTCTTACTTTCCCCGTTAAAATAGGTTTTAATTCATCGTATCTATTAATAGGTCCCTCCGGGTGAAGATGCCCGGGTACAGGTACCCTGTTAGTCATTATCCTATTGCCGCGTTTATCGAAAATATTTATTCTGTAAAGATTGTTCTCGTTTCCTATTTGAATAATTTTTTTTCTTGTCAGAAGGTTAAGGCTGTCCAGAGTTTCTATCAACCGAGCATTATCCAGCAGCCGTTTTGTTAAAAGGGTTTCTATTTCGTAGCTAGAATTGAGCGTATTTATACTGCTCATGGATATTGTTTCAATTAAGGAAGAAGATTGTTCGGAAAGAAGGCGAAATATTTCTTCTTTACTTTCCGTCAGTTCAAAATAAGCAGACGTTATCATTACTACAATGATTATCACTGCTATTGTAATTACAACCTTGGGTTGAAATTTATTTTTCATAAATGCGCCTGTTCTTAAATGAACCATACCCATTTAATTTAATTTCAGCGAATTGTTACCGCCTTTAAGTATATCATCTGCAATTAAAAAAAAATCACTTTTTATCAGGTTATAATCTACAACATGGATCCATTTAATAGAGTCCAGGTTTTCAAAAGGAAATGATTTGAATAAATTTAATATTTCCAGAGGATCAACAGAAGACTCTTTTTGCTTTGCTTCATTTATTATTCGACGCCAATTAAAATCGTAATTTTTTGCAATAGCCCATACATCTACGAAATCCTTCAATTCAAAACGAAACAAAGCCGATAGTTTATTTGATAAAATATTCCTCATCGAATCAACCATCCCCAATTTTTTATCTTCTAAAATTTTACCAAATCTTATAGGTAAATCGTTTACGAAATCTATTTTTAACTCAATATTATTATTTTGTACAAACGTTTGGACAAAGTTATCAGTAATAGTCAACCTTTCAATGTTTAATGAGAAAGCTTTTGGAGTATCCGGAGATTTAAAATAATTAAGAAAAGTATTAATATATTCTTTAAATTTTTGATCTTCGTTTACGAATAAATCCAAATCATCGGAATACCGGTGATGAAGATATATTCTGCTAAGCGCCGTACCGCCTGTTAGATAAAACGGAAGATTTAAGTCTCTTACGATTTTGATCACTCCATCCTGAACCGGATAAAGCTTCTCCATGTAAAAATTTTCTAACTGATTCATACCTCTCCCTCAATTCAGGTACCCTAATTAAACTAATTAATTCCGGCTTCAAATTTTCTTTTAAAAAGTCTATCCCAAATAAGTCAACCAATTCATACCAGCTTAATCTTTCCAAGAGCCGTAATAAAATTTTATCTTTTGTAAAAATTCCAGACGCAGGACTTTTTCCAATTACAATAGAATAAAATTCATTGGGATCTATATTGTAATCCCAAAAAGCGGCTTTAATTGTCTTATTAATTTCTTCCTTTGTCATTACATTTAAATATAGTTAGAAAATATATCTTTTCCATTCGTATAAATTATTTACCGCCCAACCAAACGCTACCCGACTTTTATGTCGATGTTTTCCGTCTATTGTGTCGAAATATTTTTCTTTAAAATTTCTCTCCTCAAAAATAAGGTAAATATTACTTGTTTTCTATTGGCATAAAGATTGTTTTTTTACGACCGAAGTATCAAATTAATAAAGGATGATGATATGAAAAACAAAACAAAAATATCCTTCATAACAGGATTGGCAATATTGCTTGGATTTTTCTTAACAAGCAACATATCTTTTGCTCAGCAAAAGCAAGTTAACAAAGCAGGCAAAAGCAATGTTAACATAAGCGGAACCGGTAGATATTATTATCACTTTGATTCCGACAATGACGGAATTCCAAACTGCCTTGACCCGGATTTTGTTAGACCTATGGACGGAAGCGGAAGAAAATTTATGCGCGGCGGTTCGTTCTTTAGGAGTGGACGCGGAGGTTATGGTCCGGGTAACGGAACCGGTAATGCAGGTGTTCGTCCCCAAAACGGAACCGGATACGGTGCTGGTGCAGGTATTGGAACCGGAATCTGCGACGGAACAGGTCCCAAGGGTAACGCAAGAAGAGGCGGCAGAAGATAAGTTAATTCGTATAGATTACGGCAGCATTTAATGTTGCCGTTTTTATAAATACCTTCCTGATTTTTACTTCACAATAAATTAATTTAAAATTATCTTGCATTCTATCAATTATATCATTTAAAGGAAATAAACTATGGAACGAATAAATATTCCATCGGGCGCAGTGTGGGAGGATAAAATCGGTTACTCAAGAGCAGTAAGGATCGGAAATATTATAGAGGTTTCCGGTACTGCTGCCGTGGAAGGTGATAAAATTATTGGTAAAAATAATACATATGAACAGACTGTTTTTATTATTCAAAAAATAAAAACAGCTTTGGATAAAGCAGGCGCAGAATTAAAGGACGTTATAAGAACCAGAATATTTGTAACTGATATTTCCAAGTGGGAAGAAATAGGAAAAGCACACAATGAATTTTTTCATGATATAAAACCGGCAACATCTATGGTGGAAGTAAAAGCATTAATAAATCCAGAGTTATTACTTGAAATAGAGGCTACTGCTATTTTAAATGAAAATTAGTAATTTCTTATCGATAAAAAATTTTCCAACTAAACCACAGGTACCAAATGAAAAGCGAGCACTCCAAAACAGGAACTTGCCAGGTTTGTAAAAAGATTAAAAAATTATCGGAGTTAATGCCGGCACTTTCCATCAGGGATAATATTACCGAACTTATTAAGAATGACGGTTACGAATTTGACTCAAGTGGATATGTTTGTCTGGAGGATTTAAATAAATACAGAGGCATTTATGTTAAAAAAATAATGGAGGAAGAAAAGGGTTCTCTTTCTTCTTTTGATAAAGAAGTTTTAGACAGCATAACCGAAAAAGATATCTTAAGCAGAAATATCAGTGAAGATATAGATAATAAATTAACTTTCGGTGAAAGGTTATCTGATAAACTTGCGGAATTTGGAGGAAGCTGGACATTTATCGTTATATTCGGTTCGTTTTTGTTAATCTGGATGTTAATTAATGTTCTAGTGTTGTCGCTTCATCCGTTTGACCCTTATCCTTTTATACTGTTAAATTTAATTCTATCCTGTCTGGCAGCAATTCAGGCGCCGATTATAATGATGAGCCAGAACCGGCAGGAAGATAAGGACCGGCTTAGAGCCCAGCATGATTATCAAGTAAACTTAAAAGCAGAAATTGAAATTAGGCAGATTAACGATAAGATTGATCATTTACTAATGCAGCACGGGCAGAAGATGCTTGAGATTCAGCAAATACAAATTGAGCTCATGGAAGAAATATCAGGCAAGCTCAAATCGAAATGAATTAATAACTCATGCTAAGATAACTCCAGGAATTTTTGATTCTTACTTAATTTAATCTAAGAAATTTAAGATACCTTTGACTTGAACAGCAGATTCTTTATTGAAGCGTTAAAAAGAATCTTTTATATTTTAGTGTCACTTTGTGAGTATTTGAGAGACTTTGTGAAACAATATGGGAACACAAAGTAACACCAAGTTCACACAAAGTTTCACAAAGATTTTTGAAAATATTTAAGTTAACGAAGTTGAACAATCAGGGTCAAAAAGATTTTTTATTCAGGAAAAATATTTTAATTTACCACTCGAAATTTGATAATTACGGAAACATGGCTCCCATAAAAAATATAATACATCCCGGAACTAAAATCGGGCATATACATTTGACTGTGTCGGACCTTGAAAAATCAGTAAAGTTCTACAGGGATTTATTAGGGTTTGAAATCACTTCTACTTTCGGAGACTCCGCAGTATTTCTATCTGCCGGGGGTTATCATCATCATATAGCACTTAATACATGGAACGGTGAAAATGCAACACCGCCGCCTGGAGGGCATACGGGACTTTATCACTTCGGTATACTTTATCCTAACAGATATGAACTTGCATTTGTATTAAAACGATTACTTGAAATGAACTATCCGATTGCCGGTGCCTCGGACCACGGCGTAACCGAATCAGTTTATATTTCAGACCCCGACGGAAACGGCGTGGAACTTTATGTTGACCGTCCTCTTGACCAATGGCCGATTGACGAAGACGGGCATTTGCAAATTACAACAAAACATCTTGATATTTTGGATTTGCTATCCGAATTAGATGACTAAATTTAGAACTGTGTCATCTTTACATATTCGCATCCTTCTACTAGATATAAAACGAAAAAATTAGATGTTTTGTTTAACAATTCATTTTCAACATTAAGCAATCAACCTGGTACAAATATACATTCTTAATTTAATAGAGTTCAGAATATTTTGTAATTTGGAAAATTATATTATAAATTACGTAAGTAATTACGTAATTTATTTCATAAAAGACTATGAGCTCACAAATAGATATAATAAAACAACTTGGAGGAATTGCATTAGGCAGCAGATTAAAAAGATTAAGTGATCTGTTTATGCATGATATCGACTTAATTTATAAAAAATTAAACATAAATTTTGAACCGAGGTGGTTTGCGTTAACAAGTTATTTGTATGATTACGGAGATACTTCAATACTTGAACTGGCTGATTCACTTAAATTTTCCCACCCTGCTGTTGTTCAAATTGTAAATCAAATGTTAAAGAAAAAACTTGTTGAGGCTTACAAAGATAAGACCGATAAGCGGAAAAGGATGATTAAACTAAGTGATAAGGGAAAAGAATTGTTTGAATCTATAAATCCGCTGCTTGGGGAAATTAACGATTCGGTTAAAGAAATTATTCAATCCACCGGTTATGATTTCTTACATGTCATCGAGTCAATTGAGAAAGAATTAGATGCAAAAGGTATATACGAGCGGACAATTACAAAGTCAAAACAAAGGCTTTTAAACTCGGTAAACATCCTAAGATATTCACCTCAATACAAGGAGGACTTTAAAAATCTAAATTATGAATGGCTTCAAAAATATTTCACCGTAGAGCCTAAAGATGAAATAATATTATCTAACCCGGAGGAAGAAGTTATAAATAAAGGAGGAGAAATATTTTTTGCTGTTTTAGATGAAGATATTGTTGGAACATGTGCAGCAATAAAAATCGATGATAAAACATATGAGCTTGCTAAAATGGCTGTTACTGAAAAAGCACAAGGGAAACAAATTGGTAAAAAACTTGCTTTAGCAGTAATTGGTTTTGCATATTCCAATAATGCAGCATCGGTTATTTTATTTACAAATAGGAAATTGCAGGCAGCTATAAATTTGTATGAAAGTCTTGGATTTCAGTCAGTACCTTCCGAAGAAAATTCCTTATACCGGCGTGAAACATTTAAAATGAAATTGGATCTCACCGCTTAATAAATCGATCTTTTACTATTTTGATTATATGACAATCTTTAATTTAGATCATAACACAGCAGGTTTATTTTTTTTAATTTTATAAAATGATGTCGATAATTAAATAATTATCTGCTGATCATTTTTTAAATAACGTTTAGGAGATAGGAAAAATGATTAATGTGTTGGGCTTTTCAGGAAGTCTTAGAAAAGCTTCTTATAACTCAGGATTACTTCGTGCTGCAAAGGAAGTCTCGCCTGAAAATATGACTCTTGAGATTTTTGATCTTTCCTCGATCCCGCTTTTTAACCAGGACCTTGAAAGCAATCCACCGGAATCCGTTAAAATATTTAAAGAAAAAATAAGAACAGCCGATGCATTGCTCATAGCAGTTCCTGAATACAATTATTCAATTGCCGGTGTTTTAAAAAATGCAATGGATTGGGCTTCAAGGCCGGCAAAAGATTCGCCTTTAAATGGAAAGCCCTTTGCAATGATGGGCGCAGGTGGTGGACTTGGAACCGCAAGGGCACAGTATCATTTTAGACAGCTTGCGGTTTATACAAATATGTTTACTTTTAATAAGCCTGAATTATTCGTTCCCCGTGCATACGAGAAATTTGATAAAGACGGCAATTTGCTGGATGAATCAATAAAAG
>JBJKQP010000080.1:0-14133 GCA_046705105.1 Ignavibacteriaceae bacterium
CCTTCTCTTTTAAATGCCAGTACAGCATTCGGACCGGCTTCAATTCCTCCCTTAACCATTCTTGTAAAATGAACACCGAGAAAGGGAAACCTTGGATCAGGTACAGGATATATTAAGTTTCTAACAAGATGCGCTTTCTCTTTTTTCAATTTATAATACTCTCCCCGAAAGGGAACAATTTGTAAACCGGGATTTACTCCGCACAGCTTTGCAATTCTATCAGACTGAAGTCCCCCGCAGTTTACCAAAAATTTTGATTTAATCTCACCCGTTGTAGTTTTAAGGATTAATAAGTTCCCATCTTTTTTTAATGACAGAAACTTACAGCCGGTTTTAATTTCTCCCCCGTTTTCTATAATAATTTTACCGTAAGTTTCCGTTACTTGATTATAATCTACAATACCGGTTTGAGGTACAAACAAACCTGCAATACCGGAAGCATTCGGTTCGTATTCTTTTATTTCTTCCTTTGCGAGTCTTTTCATTCCTTCCAGGCCGTTTGCTTTTCCTCTTCTCTCAAGTTCATCCAAAGAAGGTATTTCGTCTTTATTAGCAGCAACAACAACTTTACCGCACCTTTCAAATTTTATGTTGTGTTCTTCGCAAAAGCCGTACATCAATTCTCTTCCTAAGGTGCAGTTCTTGGCTTTAAGCGAACCCGGCTTATAGTAAAGCCCGGAATGTATTACCCCGCTGTTGTTCCCTGTCTGATGTGCTGCTAATTTATTTTCAGCTTCCAAAACTATTACGGAAAATTTCCCGGATTTTTGGATAGCCATTGCAGTAGCTGTGCCAATAATACCGCCGCCAATAACTGCAATGTCGAATATTTTTTCATTATTCATTATAAAATTCTGCAGAATTCCAAATGTGATGTAAATAATATTTCAAACCAACGGAAGTAAATTATCATTTTATCAATTGATAAAAAAGGTTACTATTGCATTTATATTCTGTTTCCTTCAAGTAAGTTATTTAGCATTCAATAATTAAGAGTTTGGTAAATTTGTTTTTGAAAAGGTTATATCATATCCCGTTAAAAAAATCAATTTTTTATAATAAAAAAATAAATGGAAATGAAAATTAATAAAAACCAAAAGTATACAATAATAGCCGGGCTCTCTATCATAATTCTGGTATTTATAATATGGATTATTAACGGCAGCTATATATTTACTCAAACTCAGGTCCTTGTCAACAAAAAAGATCCTTTGTTCGGAACCACATATAAAGTCTGGAAGAATAAGTTTATTTGGGGATTGGATTTAACTCTTGTTATAACAGCATTAAGTGTAATACTTTCTACGGTTTTAATTTTTGTATTTAAAAACAAAGAGAAAGAACTAAATGAAAAAAATAATTGAATTATTTTGTATTGTTTTACTATTGGTCGTATCCGTATCGGCACAAGGCTTTGATGTAAAAGCAAAAGGGAATAAAACATTTTACTTTAAAGACGATAAAGGCAGAAACCAGGCATCTTTCCACAGTTTAACAGCACTTGATGAAGTTGACGGACTTTCAACTGAAATTTCCGGGCATGTTTCATTTAATTTTTCCGATGTAAAAAATACTTTAAAGGGTAAAATTTCTATTCCCACCACTTCTTTAAAAACCGGTATAAGGATGAGAAATAAAGACTTAATGGAACCCAAATGGCTTGATGCCGAAAGGTATCCCACAATTTCATTTACAATAAAAAAAGTTCTTAGCGTAAAAAAACTTGCCCCAAATAAATTAGATGTTAAGGTTCTCGGAGATTTTAACCTGCATGGTGTTACTAATCCGATTACTATTAATGTAACAATGACTTACCTTAATGAAAGCCCTGCAACCGAAAAACGGGAACCCGGCGATCTTCTGGGAGTTACATCCAAGTTTGCAATCTTACTTCCCAAGTATAATGTTCAGAATATGATACTAGGTACAAGAGTAGCAACTAAAATCAATATCGGAGTTAATATAGTAGGAACCGACCAACCGAAATCCGCAAACCAGGAAACGGTAAGTAATAAATCCGGGAATTAAGTTCCTTTAATGCTTATTCTCATTGAAATTGTTTAATAATTATTCTTAACTGCAACACTAAAAGTTGGAAGTAAAAACATTAATCAATCAATTCAATTTCTTTCATCCGGGGAAAGAAATATTAAGTACAAATTTAATTCAAAAAGACACTACTGAAATTTTTTGGAAATAATTTTAACACTATCTACCTTCATTACCGGAGGTATCTTTGAACTATCCAGACTTGTGTAAAAGATTCTGGAAATTTTACCTTGATTCTGCATTAAAACATTTTTTGCTTTATTGTTGCAGTCAAGTATATAAACTTTAGTTGAATCTTCCTTTAATGCCAGATGAGTAAAAGGTTCGTTGCCCACAACTTCAATTTCTCCTGTTACGGATTTTAAGTTCTTGCTCATAAGCTTAGATGAGTTACAGTCTATAATTAACAGAGCTAAAGCAACACAAGAAAAAAATACAATTATTTTATTAAAAAAATTCATAATGTACATTGCAGTTATTAATAGCTACTAATTTACTCCGGATTAATTAATTTTTTAATAAATTCTTTCCCTCCTGCAGCCGCCATAACAACGGTAAACAGACCAAGTGAAATAAAAATTGTTGCAAAACCTATAATTACAATTTCCCTTGCAATATCAAGTTCTACAAGAGCCATTGCAAAAAAGAATATAAGAAATACGGATTTTGCAAATTGGGATAGAAGAGAAGCTTTAGGGATATTTTCATTTATCAATACTCTTAAAACCGATCTTTCCCCCCACGAAGAGAGATACCATCCTATGCTTAATATTAATGCAGAAACTACTATTTTAGGCAGATAAAAAATAATCCTCTCAAGTATTTGGGAAAAGATAGTAAGCTTAAATGCACTTAAAGCATCATTAAAAAATATTATAAATATTATAAAGAAGATAATGTTCCCAAGGTAATTATATAGACCGTAGCGTATGTCGGCTTTTGCAAAGCTTTTGCTCCACCTTAGGCTGACTAAGTAACGTTCGAGTCTGAATATTACTGCAATTTGAAGAATAAATCTTTTAGCAAGCCACCCTAAAATCCATCCTACTAGCAAAAGAACAATTCCGCCGAAAAGATTCGGCAAATAATTGATAATATTCTTTCCGAAGTTCGTAAATATTTGGCTGAAACTACTATCCATTTTGTTCTCCTTCTTTATTTAAAGGTTTGAACAGGGAAGACCAGAACGAAGGCCTTTCCTCATATTCCTTAGCCCAAAGTACCGGGCATTTAACCTGTTCGGTAATTTCTTGTGCAAGAGATTTGGCAAAAAGCAGTTCGAGAAAGTCTCCGGTTCTACCTCCCATTAAAACTAGATCTGCCTTTTTAGATCTTCTTAATATCCCGCTTAGTACGTCTTCATCCATTACAGGTTCTATTGTAGCGGACAAGGAATTCTCTTCCATAAGTTGATGAATTTGTTTTATCTTTTCATCTCTTTCCTGTTTATTTATTCCGGGCCTAAAGACAATAGCAATTTTCAAATTCGCCGAAAAATATTCGGTAAGAGCAGGAGCAATTTCCGTAGCAAACCTTGTGTGTGCATCCGGGCTGAAAGGAATTAAGATGTTCTTTACCGTTTCGGATTTAAATTCTCCGTGCATTACAACAACTTCGCTGGGTGCCTTTTGAAGAACCGTATCTATTAAGGAAGAGAATATCTTATCGAAAAATGTTGGCTGCTTTTGTCTTCCTATAACAATAAAATTGCAGTTCTCTTCAATTGCAGTATCAATAATTCCCTGTGATATTCTGTGGGAAACTTTAACAATTGATCTAACAGGAATTTCCGTAGGAGTGATCATAGCTTCAGCTTGATCAAGAAGAGGCTGCACTTTTTCCGTATCATCAAGACCTGTTTCAAGCTTTTCACCTTCTCCAACTTCCAGTATGGTAAGAAGAATAATCCTGCTTCCGCTGTGCTTTTTAGCCATAGATATTGCAATGGAAGCAAGGCTTGTTACCGTTCTCGAATTAGAAAGACATACCAAAATGCTGTACTCTTTCTTTTCAATTCTTTCAAGAGATTTTACCTTTCTGATGTATTCAATTTCCCTTCCGGAAGCATAAAATTTAAATACAAGAAATCCGATTGCAATCCAAACTATAGTTACTATCCATGCAATTAAACTGTAATTAAACATGTAGATGGCAATAAAAAGAAGCAACGCAATTCCCAGAATGGAAAGCCACGGAAAGAAAGGGACAAAAAATCCGCGGTCGAGATCGGGCCGCTTTTTACGGAGACGTATCATCGCTATATTTACCTGAAGGAAGAGCAGCAGGAACATAATATCCGCTGCACTTGCCACATCTTCAATAGGAAGCGATACCGCCATAAAAACTATAATAAATAAAGAAACTAAAATGCCCCAGTGCGGAGTAAAATTTTTTGAATGCACCTTGCCGAAAAATGTTGGAAAATTTCTATCCCTTCCCATTGCAAAGGCAACCCTGGAAGAGGAGTATATGGTGGCATTGAGTGCGGACATAGTCGAAATTAAACCACCAAACAGCAGCATTATACCGCCGCCGGAAAAAAAGTTTCTGGCAACATCAACAAGTGCAATTTCCTTTTTCTCTGCCAGATATTCCCAGGGAGTTAGGTTACCGGGATGAACTGCTCCAATCGCAGTAATCGCCACCAGTAAGTAAATAGGTATTACAATCAACAGAGATAGAAACACGGCACGCGGAATATTTTTTTTAGGATTTTTAATCTCTTCGGAACTTTGCGCAATTACTTCGAAACCCTGAAATGCAATAAAAGTTAATCCCATCGCTTTAAATACTCCGCTCCAACCATAAGGCATAAACGGCTTAAAAGTTGTTTGCCAATTGCCATGTTTAAAAATCAGGTCGAGCCCTAAAGCTATAAAAATTACAAGGATAATAATTTTAGTAATTGTCACAAGATTTCCGATCTTACCGGTTTCGGAAGCTCCTCGAAAATTAACATAAGCAAAAACAATTGCTGCAATTGCAGCGAGAACTTTCTGCGGAGAAAAAAATCCCCAATGAGGAAGAGTTATGTTAAATTCATGAAACACCAAATCGAAATAAGCACCGAAGCCCAGTGCATATAAGCTGCAGGCAACTGCATGAGCAAACCATCCCATCCAGCCGGAAATAAAGCCGTTCCAATGAGGCAGTCCTTCTTTTACCCACAAATAACCGCCTCCGGCATCATGGTAACAAGAGCCTAATTCGGCATAAGACATTGCAGTAAAAAGAGCAACAAAACCATTTAAAATAAAAGTTATAATTATTGCCGGACCGGCAACACCGGCGGCAATTCCTATAAGGACAAATATTCCGGCACCAATCATAGCGCCGACACCAATCAGCGTCGCATCCATCAAGCTCATTTCACGGCTAAGCCGCACTTCGGTGTCGAATTTTTTCATAAAAAATTACTCCCAAAAATATTTATATATGTAAAGTCTTTAACCAGCCTGATTTTTTACTTAATGTCACTAATTCTTCCCTCTTTTGTAGAGCTATTCATTTTTGTTTATTGTAAGGTTTACATTAAAATAAATTCCGCTGCTCCTAATTTAATTAAATTACAAATGATAAAATATTATTAAATTTTTATTAATTTCATAATAAATTTTTAACAATAAATATTAAGAAAACAAGTAAGGTATACGGAAATGGAACTTGAAATTAAACATGATATAGAAAATCAAAAATTTTTTGCCGAAATTGACGGCAATGAAGCATACTTAAAATATATTTTAATATCCCCCAATATAATTGATACAATTAAAACATATGTTCCGCCTGAATTAAGAGGAATGGGAATTGCGGGAAAAATAGTTAAAGAAGGCTTAATGTTTGCGCAGAGGAATAATTACAAAGTAATTCCCTCATGCTCTTATGTTGAGGATTATATTTTAAGGCACCCAGAATTTGAGCAATTAAGATATGGTAATTAAAAGCGGACATGGAGGAATTGTCCGCTTTAGATTTAAATTTAAAATCTATTTTTTCAGTTTAGCAGTTAAAGCCATTTCCGGTCCGGTTAGTGCTTTGGAAACTGGGCATCCTTTTTTAGCATCCTCAGCATGTTTGGTAAAGGCAGTTTCATCAATGCCTTCAACATCGCCAACCGTATCAATCTCTATTTTGGTAATAGTAAAGCCGCTCTCCAATTTAACAATATGAACTTTATCTTCGGTTTTAATCGAGTTAACTTTAAACCCGGCTCCAGATAGATCGTTGGCAAGCGCCATTGAAAAACATGCTGCATGTGCGGCACCAATTAACTCTTCAGGATTCGTCTCTTTGCCTTCTTCAAACCTTGAGACAAAATTGTAAACAACATTATTTAAAATTCCGGATTCAGTTGAAATATTACCGCTTCCGTTTTTCAAATCTCCGCGCCATTCTGCATTAGCTTTTCTTATAGGCATAGTATTTCCTTTCTAATTATTTTTTTGAAAATTTAATTTGAGAGATTTAATTATAATATATTTTAACTTAGATGTCAAAGATAGTGAATCTGATATCACATCAAAAGGTTTGCCAAAGGCGCACGTTATTTAAACTTACAAATACCTTGAGGTATATATTACTTGGAGCATTAATTAAGGCTTATTTGGTATGTCATTAATATCCGAGCTGCTGGGAATTTCTTTTTTATTTTTTTGTTTAACCGAAAAGATACTTACTATTAGAAATCCGACAATCATACCCACAAAAAAAGTAATGGAAATGACGACAATTGTAGAAAGTTGAATTTTCCAGGTTAAAAAATTTAACTCTATAATTTTGGTATTCTGGGAGACGAAAATTGTAAATAGAATTATAAAAAACATGAATATAAGAATTTTGGTTTTCATACTTTGCCCATCCTTTTAAAAAAATTTATATGCCTGTTAAGAAGGCAGAATTTTAAATTCCGTATTTTTAATGTTCAAATCCCTTTGCGGGAATGGAATTTCGATGCCTGCTTCTTTAAATCTTTTAAATATTTCAAAATATAAAATGCTTTTTAGAACTGCAGGCTTGTTAATATATCTGTCTGTCCAGACTCTTAGAATAAAGTTAATCGAACTATCTCCCATATCGGAAAATAAAACTTCCGGCTGCGGTTTATTTAAAATTCCTGTTGTATCCTCTGCAATTCTTAAAAGAATACTTTTTACTTTTTCGGGGTCTTCTTTATACGCAACTCCAATGGGGATATTGAACCTTACATTTTTATCGTTGTAACTCCAGTTAATTACCTTATTTGAAATAAAATCGGAATTCGGAACAATGATAGCAATGTTGTCGTTTGTAATTACAGTTGTAGAACGCATTGAGATATTAACAACATCTCCGAAGACATCTCCCACTTCTATCCTATCCCCGACTTTTATAGGTCTTTCGAATAAAATAATTATGCCGCTTACAAAATTATTTGTTATGTTTTGCAGACCGAAACCGATGCCAACACCTAAAGCTCCGGCCAGTATAGTTAATGCGCTTAGATCGATTCCTGCAGTTTGCATGATTATTACAAAACCGAGTATTAAAATTACATATCGGATTATAGTTCCAACTGCTATTCTAACACCAAGTTCAATCTTGCTTTTTTCCAGAAGCTTATATACAACCCATTTTTTAAGCTTTGCAGTAACATAGAAAAGAATAAATATTAGCGCCGCCAGGTAAATTATAGACAATAGCGTAAGACGCGTTTTACCTACTTCCGCAATCGGTAGATCAAGAAAATTTTTTATACCTAAAAAAAAATTCTTTAATGCTTCCAAATTTACCTTTATAAGATTAAGTAAAAACTAGATTAGACAGGAAAATATTTCAAAGAGAAATTAACTAAAACCTTGCTTAAAAAAAAGAATCATCGTGTTAAGAATAATACACTAATTAACTTACCAAATCGTAACTTGTAAAGAAAATCCGGAAGATTTCTATGTAGGAAATTTTTTATAAGATAATATTTTCTACCTCAGAGACCGCACAGAGAAAACGGAGCCTTCAAAAAAGACAATTTTAAAACTCTGTGGCCTCTGTGCGTCCTCTATTTTCTCCGGGGTAAAAAGAGCCTTGTCACTTTAGCAATAACATCTTCTTAGTAGAGACAAAACTTCCCGCTTTTAAAGTATAAAAATAAATACCGCTTGTAAGTTTATCTGCATTAAAATTAATTGTGTACTTGCCGGCATTTTGTCTTTCATTTACCAGTGTTTCTACTTCTCTGCCGAGTACATCATATATCTTTAAAGTAACATAACTGCCAACATGCAATTGGTAATTTATTTGTGTTGACGGGTTAAACGGGTTCGGGTAATTCTGTTCCAGTAAAAATTTTGACGGAACCTCAGATAAATCTTTATTACTAACTGAAGTTGCAGTTGTATCTCTGTACTGTGCACCGTCAATATAAACTATATTGCTATCGTCACCGGCCCGACTTTGCATAATGGAAATTCCGGTAAATAACATATTACCTGAAATGCCGATAGAACCATACGGTATTTCTATAAATTTCCAGCCTGTCCAGTTCAAAGTATCCAGCCTTACCGACGCATTTTGATTTGCAGCGTTTGAAAATTCCAGGTTCATATAATTATTGCTTTGGTCGCCAAATATCCATATACCGAACTTATTATTTGTGCCGGACCCAATATTAAGTTTTGCACTATCTTCAATACTGCAAATGCCGCCTTTACTGCTATTAAAAACATACCTAAGTATTCCGGCATGTTGACCATTTTCCGAAATACCGTAAGCAACAAGAAAATTTGATTTTGTAGTATCGATTCCGACCGAACCGCTGTTTGCATTAGGTCCGAACCAGCCGCCTATCGATTCAAAATTGTCTACCGCTGTTCCTTTAATAAAATTATTTTTAGCAGTAGTAAAGTTAATAACAAAATCATTACCTAATTTTGAACTGTTGATACATTGAATTCCAGCTTTAATAATTACTTTATATGATGAATTAGAAACAAGCTGATCCATCGGCTGAAACATAACTATTCCGGTATCATTAACTACTTTGTAAAAAGCATCTTTAATAGAAAGATTTTTCCCTGAAGAATCCTGCAAAAGCACATTTCCCGATAACGAGCTCTGAATTAAAGGCAGATTAAATTTTATTATAACCTTTAATGTAGTACTTAGACCGGTTTGATTGCTTTCTGGATAAGAATCTTTAACTGACAATTGTTTCAAAGATTGGGTTACAAAATTAAATGAAAACATGCTGTCCGGTGAAACATTTAGAATACTTTTTGCAGATGTATCAATGGTTACTTTATATTCTGTTGAATTGGAAAGCAACGCAGAAGGCGTGAAAACAAGTGTATGCTTGTAATCCTGCCAGGAAAAAGTCCCGCCCACATCAGGAGAAATGGAAAATGCTTTACGTGTTGCGGCAGTATCCATTGCAATACTAAAGGTTAATTTTATTTGTGAGTTTGTCCAGGCACTATCGGTAATGTTTGGAGAATAAGAAGCTAGAAAAGGGATTGTAGCATCGCTTCTTATCAAGCCGAAATAGTAATGCCAGTTCCAATATTTACCGGGATCCGTATGAGTATTGCATGTCGGATCTATATACGGATAATTTTTATGCATGTAATCTACCCACCATGGGAATAAGTGCTGGTCGTGGCCGATTATATGATTACTGTCCAGAGGGATACCATACTTTTCAATAAAATGCCTGAACAAGCCTGCAGAAGCTTTGTACATTGTATCCGTAAAGAAAGAGGGTTGATTAACGTACCCTTCATGCTCAACGCCAAGCATATACCGGTTCCAGCACACAACATGCCATGCAGCATATCTTTCCCTAACCATCTGCACAATATAGCCGTCGGAACTTCTTATAATATAATGTGCACTCGCCTGGGCCTGAGGATTCCTCAACCACGATAATGCTGAAGCAAAGGGGCCTTCGGTATCGTGCACTACGGCAAATAATTGGTTAAAATTGTTATCATTATAAAAATTCGGACTGGGCTCCCATACTGCCGGTCCGTAATCCGTATCTTCAACTTTTTGAATTGTTTCTTTAGATTTTTTTATACTTTTAGGATTAACAAAACGGCTGAACTGGTTCATATTAATTTCAGTATATTTAGGAATATTAATTCCATCCAGGTCGGAACCATCCGATAAGACCTTAAAAACATCAAATGTAAAGAACGGCTTAATATCTTTTTGAGGGATACCGGAAAATTCCTCCAACACAGGCCGCCAATTATTTAGATTGGTTCTATTAATATTTAGACTATCGGCAATAGACGACAGTAAAGCTGCAGCAGCTTGTATATTGTAATAAGGATTAACAGCAACAACATCTGCAGACTGGTTAATTAATTTTGCACCCTCTATTAAGGAATGCCCAAACCAATTATCGTTCCGCAGTCCCATTACACCATATAGCGGCGGCTGTACGCCTGGTCCTCTATCCGCGTCCGATTCAATTATATTCGAATACCTTGTTTGTTCATATGCTACAGCCTTTAATAAATCCGCCGGAACATTATACGCTTTAGATGCAGTTGAAAATGCATCAATTAATTGTGCAGCCGAAGGAGTGCTCTGAACTTTTTGCGCACTTGCAGTTAAAGAAAGAATTGAAATAATAAAAAGAACGAAGTAGAAACGAAACCCCATGACTCACCTTCTCAATAAAAATAAAACAACATTAATTAAGGTTTTTCAAAAAAACGGGTTCAAAATAAAACAACTTTGTTTTTAATACAACCTAATTATTATGAATGGTTTATAACTAATTAACTTTGTTAATCGTATCTTGTAAAGTAAATCCGGAATATTCCGATGTAGAAATTCTTTTTTATAATATAATATTTCTTACCTCAGAGTTAACAGAGATAGTCCGGAGAAAACAGAGGCTTTATAAAAGATAATATTAATACTCTTTGACCTCCTTGCGCTCTCTATTTTCTCCGTGGTAGATTTTCTTTATTTCATCAAAACTAATTTTTTAGTCTTAGTAAATTCTCCTGCTTTTAAGGTATAAAAATAAATTCCGCTGGTTATGTTAAACTTGTCTGCATTAAACACAACACTATAGTTTCCTGCCGGCTCCACTTCGTTTACCAAGGTTGCAACTACTCTTCCCAGCGCATCATAAATTTTTAAAGAAACCAAGCTTTGTTTTGGAATTGTATATCGTAAAGTTGTACTTGGGTTAAATGGATTTGGATAATTTTGACCCAGACTATATGTTAATGGAAGTGAATTGTTATTCTTATTTTTCACCGATTCGACATCGGGATCATTGTATTGGACTCCGGCAAAAGATACCTGGCTACTATCGCTTCCTTCAACATTCTGTTTAATATATAATCCTTTGAATGATATTTCACCGCTTGATGCAATATCACTGAATGGAATTTTTATAAATTTCCAACCTGTCCAGTTTAATGTATCAAGATTCATTTTTTTATTTTCATTCCCATTTACAGTAAACATGGCACCAACGGAGTTATAGCTTAAATCTCCGTTTATCCAAAGCCCAAAAATATCTCTATTTGTTGAACCTAAACTCGGAATGTTAAGATTTTGTAAAATACAAATTCCGCCTGAATCTCCATTGAATACATATATTAATCTGCCCAGATAGGAGCCCTCGGGATATGAACCGTAAAAAGTATAAAATTTTGTTGAATTTGAATCTATTCCTGTAGAGTTGCTATTTAATGCAGGCTGAAGCCAGGTTTTGCTTGAATTAAAATCTTCAACAACAGTTCCTTTAGTGTAATTGCTAATTATAGTTCTAAAATTAAATATATAGTCACTTCCTAAAGTAGAAGTATTAGCACCTTGCACTTTGCTTTTTATTATAACTTTATATCCGGAGTTATAATCCAAAGGTTCCGAAGAGGAAAAGCTTAAATAATACTTATTGTTTGATTCATAATACAGACGGTTTTCCATATCAATAGAATTTCCTGTAGAATCCTGAAACAGTATATTACCACCGAAACTTGAATCTATCATGGGAGTATTAAATTCAATTATCAATTTAACAGTGGGACTAATATCATCGGAATTATTTTCAGGATAAGTTTTTATTATAGAAATGGGAGTGGCCGGTCTTGTATAAAAACTAAATTTAATTGTGGAATCCAACGACGTATTCAAAATACTTAGTGCACTGGTGTCTATTGTAACAGTATATTTCGTCGCCGGAGTTAGTAAAGTTGAAGGAATGAATGACATTGTTTTACCGTCTTCCGTCCATTTAAAATTACCGGTTACAGAAGGACTTATATGAAATGCCGATTGTGTACTTTCATCCGCCATTGGCTTATCAAAAGTTATTGATATAGGTGAGTTGGACCAAGCACTATCCGGCATCGAAGGCGAAAACGAGACTACTTTTGCTTTAGATGCTCCCTGTTCAATTAAGTTAAAAAAGTGATTCCAGTTCCAATACGGACCCGGATCCGTATGAGTATTACATGTGGGATCGAAGGAAGCATTGGGATGTGCGGGATTCCAAACATTATCTACCCAATTAACCCACCAGCTTTTGGACCATTGATAGTGACCGATTATTCTATTACTGTCGACAGGAATGTTATAAGTTGTAACAAAGTGCCTAAACAATGCAGCAGATGATTCGTACATTGCCTCTGTAAACCATTTTGGCTGACTTACCCATCCTTCATGTTCAACTCCAAGCATGTAAGCATTCCAGCATCTCACATGCCAGGCTTTATCATGTTCTCTTACAAATTGAACAATCTTTCCGTCGGAACTTCTTACTAAATAGTGTGCACTTGCCTGGTAACTCGGATCTTCAAATAATGATATGGTGCCTGCAAAGGTTTCCTGCGTAACATGTACTACTAGAAAAAGCTGCTGGATATCATCCGGGGTATAATTTGGGCTGCCTAACCATTCGGCAGGCGGGTAATCCGCAGATTGAGTAGTATTGATTTTTGTTATTTTTCCATTTGGCTTTACATAATCCGGGAATTGACTGATAGAAACTTCATTATTTTGAGTGATTCTAATTCCGCTTGAAACCACACCCTTAGATAGTGCCATATAGACTTCATAAGAATAAAAAGGCTGTACATATGCTTGTGGAATTCCGGAAAATTTTTCAATAACAGGACGCCAATTGTTTATGTTTGAGCGATTTATTTGCAGACTATCGGCTATCGAAGATAAAAGTGCAGCAGCAGCCCGGATATTTAACGACTCGTTAACTGCAACATCATCCGGGTTTGCACCGATAAGTTTTGCTCCTTCCAGAAGAGAGTGCCCGAACCAGTTGTCATTTCTAAGTCCCATTATGCCGTAAACCGGCGGCGCGTCTTTAGATACTTTTTCTTCGTCGGACGCAATCATGTTTGTAAATCTTGTTTGAGTATAAGCTACTGACTTTAACAAATCTTCGGGAACATTGTAGGTTTTGGATGCAGTTGCAAAAGCATCCAATAGTTTGGTTGTTGACGGAGTGCTTTTAATTTTTTGTGCACTTGCTGTTAAAGAAAGAATTGATATTATAAAAAGAACGAAGTAAAAACGAAGCCCCATGATTCACCTTCTCAATAAAAATAAAACAACATTAATTAAGGTTTTTCAAAAAACGGGTTCAAGATAAAACAACTTTATTTTTAATACAACCTAATTATTATGAATGGCTTATAATTCTGTTTCCCGCGGTTAAATATTCAAAAAAATAAAATAATTATTTAACCGAATTGAAAAACAGGTAAAATATTTTTTCTTATATTTCCATTTAATAAATTTCAAATGATTCTTTTAGTAAAGGGTTTTCTTAAGGAGCAATTATTTGTTTACGTTAAGAGTTAATGAAGAAATTATTCTTTCTGATTTAAAAGTTGAATCTGCTCAAATACTGTTTGATTTAATTCAGTCTAACCGGGAATACTTGCATAAATGGTTAAGCTGGGTAGATGAAACACGCACTATTGATGATACCATTTTATATATTCAAACTATGTCGGATAACGACATCTTTAGCGAAAGATTTGTCTTTGAAATTTATTATAAAAATATTCTCAGCGGATTGATCGATTTTAATCACGGAGACCGGCTAAACAGAAAAGTTGAAAT
>JBJKQP010000081.1:0-3096 GCA_046705105.1 Ignavibacteriaceae bacterium
AATATATTTCAATTAATAATACATGCTTTCTTGTATTTAATAGTAAATAAATTTAAGTTTTTAGTAATTCGAAATTTTTAAAGGCGGAAGGGAGATTTTTGAAAATTATTTATTCGGTTGATTTTGAACAATTTTATACATTCAATTTTCCATACCCAATGGATGTAAAAAAACTATTATTAACAAATAAATGAAAAAACACTTGGGGATAAATCAATGAAAAAGTGCATTCTCTTTTTGTTTCTGTTTAGCTGCTATATAACCGCTCAATCCAATCCTAATTTTAATGACTGGGTTAATTCTTTAGTTATAGATTCTTCGGGAAATTTTTATGCTGGAACATATTCAAATGGAATATACATGTCTACCGATAACGGGAATCATTGGCAGCAGACTAAGATGAAGTACGGTGTTAATTCCATTACATTAACAAAATCAAATACAATTGTTTCGTTTGCTTTCGGGTTTTTGTACGGCAGGTATCTTTTTCGCCTTACTGATAACGGCTCTTTATTAGACAGCGTTGCATTAAGTTTTACGCCTTCATCAATTATACTGGGAAAGAATGGCTTACTATATGCTTCTACTTTGGGTGGAGCATTTTATGTATCTTATAATGATGGTAAAAATTGGGATCAAATCGGAACAGGTATGGAATCTGTACTTGCTACGCCTGTAATCGCTGCAACAAAAGACAGTGTTTTATTCATTGGTTCACATATAGGTGTCATGCGTTCCACAAATAACGGAGCCGGTTGGGAGAAAGGCTTTTTTAATTATCATGACTCTCTTGCTACGCAGCATATTATTGTTCTTAACGACAGTACAATTTATGCAGGAGCATTTGAAACCATGGGAGTTAATTTAAATGAATTTTATGTCTCAACCGATACGGGAAAAAACTGGAACTTGATAGCTTCGGCAAATTTTAATCTTGATGCAATGGCAATAGACTCGATTGGCCGAATTTATGTCGGAAATAAAAACGGCGTTTATGGTGTCTCACCGGAAGGAAAAATTACTCATCTGGGTTTAGACAGCATCTCAAAGAATGATTGAGGTGTAAGGTCTCTGATTCCTATGAATAGCGATACAATTTTTGCGGGAGGATATGGTGGTGTTTATCTAACTACAGACGGAGGATTGAAATGGAAATTATTAAATAATGGTTTTGTATCGGATACTTTAAACAGCAGCTATACAAACCCGCTTCCGTTCGGATATTCTATCTCTTCCGGTACGGTAGCAGAGAACGGAGATCTTATTGTCGGAACCGACAGCGCCGGCGTTTTCCGTTCCGTAGATAAAGGAAAAACATGGATGCAGACTAATTTGACTGTTCCTCTTATAACAAGTATTGTACAAGATTCACTTGGGAACCTGTTTGCAGGTTCTCTTAACAATGGAGTATTCGAATCCGCTAATAACGGACTCTCATGGACACAAACTACTGAAATACTTATAAATGGAAGAAAGGTATACACACTAGCCGGCCACAAAGCATTGGTTCCCAGAGGCGGTACCGATTCAACACATATGCTTACCGAAAATTTTTGCTTTGCAGGTACAGACTGGGGAATTTACAGATATATTATTGGTGATAACAGCTGGGGACCTATGGGGCTTGATAACATTATTACAATTGAACCGCTTAAATCCAGAGATGTTGTTGCCGGTACTCCCGATGGGGCAATATATTTAAGTTCCGGCGGCTGGAATGAATGGAAATTCAGAGGAAATGTCGGAGCACAAGTAAAAGTTATTGTAGCAGACAGTTCTGATAATCTTTATGCTGCCGGCCCGGACGGACTTTTCAAATCTATTGATAAAGGTGAAACATGGACTAAAAAGGATTCCGGGTTAACCGATACTTATTTGACTTCTGCGGCAACAGACAAGAAGGGTAACATCTTTGTCGGGTCGCAAAACGGCTATATATATAAATCATCGGATCAAGGAGAGATTTGGATTCAAAAAGCCGAATTAAGTTATCCCATAAGATATATTTTAGTTGAACCGGATGACGAGGATATTTATGCTGCGGTAGCAGGCAGATTATTCGACATTAAAAATCCTTCTGTTACCGGTGTAAAAACTCCAAAAGCTTCTGTAAGAAATTTTTTACTTTTTCAAAATTTTCCGAATCCTTTCAATCCTGAAACAGTAATAAGGTATCGGTTAAGTTATTGTTCCTTTGTAACAATAAAAGTGTATGATATGCTTGGAAGAGAAGTAAAAACATTAATTAATGATTATAAAGCTGCAGGTAATTATTCTGTTACTTTCAATGGCAGTAATTTGCCGAGCGGAATCTACTTTTATAGAATGCAGGCAGGCAGCTATGCATCAACAAAAAAATTAGTTTTGCTTAAGTAAATTAAGCTTTTTAACTAAGCAAATAAATCAACGGATGAATCTATTGGTTAATGATATGTTTCCGATTTATAAAAAGTATCAATCTTATTAACCAACAGATTTACCCACCGTTACCTCCCACTCTTATCCCCGGTTTTTCATAATCTCGCCAAAACATTCCAGACCGCTGTAGATAACTCCGCCGTAACCGTGGCCGGGCTTTGTCCATGCACCGGACAAATACAGATTTTTTATTGGAGTTGAATGACCAACTCTGTTATCGCCGGAATTGTCAAGTGTTTGATCGAATCCGTAAATAGCTCCTTTGTAATTGCTTGTGTATCTTATGTTGGTTAACGGCGTACCGATTTCTTTAACTTCAATTGAATCTCTCAGCCCGGGAAGGAGAGTCTTTTCAACTTTATCGATCAGGATGTCTGCCATTCTTTCTTTTTCTTTATTATACTCTTCCTTATTATTCTTAAAATAATCATCCTCGTATTTTTCCCAATGATCAAATCCCTGCATTGTTAAGATGTTAAGAGTGTTCTTTCCTTCGGGAGAATAGCCTTTATAAATGTTATCGTAAAGCATCACGGCGTACCCGCCGTTTTCCAAATCCGCCTTTCTTGATAGTTCATAATAAGCATCGGCATCATATCCGGTATTATAAAATATTTCCGTGTCCGTAATACCGGTTTCTTTAACCAGGTCTTTTTTAAGTCCGAGAAAAACCTGGAA
>JBJKQP010000082.1:0-2603 GCA_046705105.1 Ignavibacteriaceae bacterium
CCTGCAGTATCCTGCCCGGTAAGCATCAGTTGATGCCTACCGGGAGTTATCATATAAGGAGTACTCTCAATTCGAACACCATTTTCAATTGAATCTATTGAAGAAATTGTTAAAGGATTACCGTCAAGAAAAATCTTAATCGAATCTTTGTTTATAACATAACCCGAATCGCTTTCGATTAAGTCTGCGTTGACGGTTATGCTTTGCCCGGGAGTATACAATTGTCCCTGACGCGGAGATAAAATTTCAAAATGCGGTTTAGGATCAACATGCTTGACCACGACCGTACCAAAATCTTTTTCCATTAACGGGTTATCCGGATCATCAATATATTGCCCGCCGTTAATTATAAATTGATAGGAATTCGGCACACCTATTTGAAGCGGAACAGTAATTTTATAAAGTCCGTCGCTGTCCGGGCCTACCATAGGATCGTTACCGAGATTGTTGAATGTAGCTTTTATTCCCACCTGGTTAATCCTACCGACTAGCTTAAAATTCGGTGAAAGAGGATCGAACACAAAAGTATAAGGGGCATTTATTATTGCATTAACTACTGTAAAAGTAGTCGTCTCATCATCAATTTGTCCTTTATCGTTTGAAACAGATAATTCCACTACATGCTTTTCAGGAGTAAAAGCTGCTGGAGGTGTATAAGAAAAAGTTCTTGTAGTTGTATCAAAATACTGTTGAGCATTAGGGATTGGAGTATTATCGATTAAAAGTTTTATTGATGAAAGATTAATCTTTGAAGTATATGCCCATGATATTTTTGCCGAAATAACAGGCTGCTTATTATTTATAGAAGTGTTATTCATCGGCAGCAAGTAATAAATCATCGGGTCTGCAACATTCATTCTGCTGTTATTATACGGTCCGCCGAAGTTTGAATTAATGGGATCGGTAATCCATGAAGAAGCTATAGTATCTCCGTTTGTACCAATCTGGTAGGTAACAAATTTATATTCAATTACACCTTTCTGAATAGGTATAATAGTTTTCCAATTATTATTCCCGGTATTTTCCATGGGATGTACATGCTTGTTATTACCGGTACCGTCCGGGTTGTTACCCCAGTTATTAAAAGTTCCGTTAATACCCACGCCTACATCCGGCGGCGTAAGCACTTTATTAAAATCGAATTCAACAGGAATTAAGGAACTATCCGATTGTGCATATAATATGTATGGGAAAGTAAACAATAAAAAATATATAGAAATTTTTATCATCTAAAAACTTAACGACAATGAAAACTTTTGAATGTTTTGCAGCAAACCGAAAGATTCATAAGCGTAATCAACTTTCATTACCAGGTTATATGTCAATTCGTAACCAAACCCGAAACCAAATGTCAAACCTTCCTGGCTGTCCTGCACACCAAGAGATTTATAACCTACTCTGGCGTATATCATTTTATTCCAAATATATTCGGCACCAACATTTACACTCTGGTTATTATCATTCGGATGAATTGCGTCGGCAGCAAGTGTAATAGTATTATCTTCAGTTTTTAAAACATCCATTGATAACCCTATTCTGAATAACAACGGAAGAGGATAACTGCTTGTATAATATTCGGCAGGTATGTTCGGATTATCTCCTGCTTTTGATTTATCCGGGTTATGTGTTATATACAAATCCTGTCCCGTCATCTGCATATCCGTACCGAAGTTGGCCATTTCCATACCAATCTTCAAACCGTTAAAAGGAGTTATGTACAAAAGCCCGGCATCCAGTGCCCAACCAATAGCGGACTCGCGCCATATTCTTTGGCTTATCATCTTAAACGTACCGCCAATTGAAAACCTGTCGGTTAAATTCCTCGAATAGGTTAATCCGACGGCAAGGTCCAGAGCACTCCATTGTTCACCAGTACCGTCCGGCATATCAATAGTAGTAACCTTTTCGGAGCCGTAATCAAGATCGATAACACTCAGCCCGATAGCATTATTTTCGTCGAGTGCAACAACACCCGAGAAAAAATTATAGCTTGTACCAAGCAGGTAGTTTGTATGCTCAATCATTACTTCGGTTTTACCGGTCCTGGATATACCCGAAGGGTTCCAATAAAGTGCGGAGGGATCGTTTGCTACGGCAGTAAATGCACCCCCCATACCTATTGCAGTGGGGCCGGCACCAATACCAAGAAAAGGTGCGGCTGTTGTACCGACTTTGTTTTGTCCGTATATAGTTCCGATAAATATTAAGCTTACTAACAGCATTAAAAATTTCTTCATAAAAACCTCTTACTTGATAATCGCAATTTTACCGTACTTCTTACCAACCGGAGAATCAACCAAATAGAAATAAACCCCGTATGCAACTTCCAGATTTGCATTTGTAGTTAAGTCCCAATCAACGGTACCGTCATCTATGTTTTGATTATCCTGCATAGTTAGTTTTTTAACCAGTTCACCGCGTGAAGTATAAATATAAATTGTAGAGTTCCTTGGTAAATGAATAAAAGATATTTTCCTGGTGCCCCTCCCGCTTGTAATTGTTGGAGGAAGCGGCTGTTCCTGGCTTGTGGCAGCAAGATACGGATTAGGCACAACGCGAATTTTATCCAACTGGGAGCCTGCCGTTTTATTATCTACTGTTGC
>JBJKQP010000083.1:0-34142 GCA_046705105.1 Ignavibacteriaceae bacterium
ATACCGTCTCCTGAATTAAATCACCTTTCTCAAGATGTCTAATAATATGAGCTTTGGAAGCCGCATTGGGATCGTGTGTAACCATTACAATAGTTTTATTAAACTCTTTGTTAAGCCTTTCCATAAGAGTTAAAATTTCTTCCGCAGAATTCTTGTCCAAGTCACCGGTAGGTTCATCGGCAACAAGTATAACCGGGTCTGTAACAATTGCCCTAGCAATTGCAACGCGCTGTTCCTGTCCGCCGGAAAGCTGCTTTGGATAATGTTCCATACGGTCTGATAATCCTACAATGTTAAGTGCGGTTTCTACATGCTTTCTTCTTTCTGTTTTGGAGAGCTTTGTAAGCAGAAGCGGAAGCTCTACATTTTCAAATGCGGTTAATACCGGAATAAGATTGTAAAACTGAAATACAAATCCTACATTGTTGGCCCTCCATTTTGCCAAAGCGGATTCTCCCAGTTGGGCAATATCTTTTCCGCCCACCAAAATGTTTCCTTTTGTCGGTTTGTCTATTCCGGAAATTAAATTAAGCAATGTTGTTTTCCCCGAACCGGATGGCCCCATCAATGCCACGAATTCTCCTTCCTGTACATTTAATGATATGTTGTGTAATACGGATGTTTCCAAGCTATCCCGCCAATACGACTTATATACATTTTGAACTTGAATAATGTCTGACATTTTATCTCCGACGTTAATTCACAAATAATCTATTAGAATCTCAATTGACGAATTACTTCATACAAAAGGATTTAAAATTCTTATAAAAGATATTCTCTCCGGATTCATTATACCTGGCGGTCAGGCAGGCTCAATTTTCTATCCGGTATCTTGAATCGTGCATCAAGTATCGAGCATCCGGTATCCAGAAACGAGTTCCCGGCATCGGTTACCGTACCTTTACTTTTGTACCGTCATTAATTTTATCCGAAGCATTTTCAATTACTTTATCACCGTTAACTATGCCGGATTTAATTTCTATATAAGAATCGAATTGCCTGCCCGTAGTTACCGGTACATCAACAGCCTCATTATTCTTAACAATAAAGACAAACTTCTTACCGTTTATATTTTTAACAGCAGTTGAAGGGACGGCAAGTATAGGCTGCTGCTTTGTTCCGGTGTTTACTTGCTTTGATAAAAACAAAACCTTTGCGCTCATTTCCGGCAGCACCCGTTTATCATATTTCCTAAAACCTATTTTAACCATAACAGTTGCTTTGGTTCTGTCCGCAGTAGGTACAATCTTGGCAACATAGCCTGGATAACTATGGTTCGGGTAAGCATCAAGTGTAATTTCACAATCCTGGTTGGGAGTAACTCTTTCAATATTGGACTCCGATACATCTGCTTCAACCTGAAGAGAGCGCATATCTGCAATTGTTACAACAGCACCTCTTGAATTTATCCCGCCGGCAAGAGGAGCTACAATTTCTCCGACATCCGCATTTTTAGTTAAAACCGTACCGTCAAACGGTGCACGGATTATTGTATTTTCTACAGCTACCTCAGCAGCCTGCACCTGTGCTTTTGCAAGGTCGATTGATGCTAGAAGCCTTTTATAATTTGCCTGTGCGGCATCTAGTTCTGCTTGTGTTGTGGATCCGGTTTTTAACAAAGCCTCCTGCCGCTTGTACGTATCTTCCACACTTTTTTTGCTAGCTTCCTGAAGTTCCAGATTTGCCTTCGCTTCTGCCAGTTGTGCCTCTACATCATTATCTTCTAACCGGGCTATGATTTCTCCCTTCTTAACTTTGTCACCTTCAACAACCCCAAGATAAACAAGCCTGCCCGTACCTTTAGATGCAACCGCTGCTTTTCTTTGAGCCACTACATAACCGCTGGCGGTAAAAACCGCACTTGCATTTGCCGGAGATTGATATGCGGCTGCAACCAGGTTTACATCAACCGGCGGATTTAATAATGAGTTGTAGACGTTGTAGCCAACATATATTATTACCAGTGCTATTATTATGAAAATTATAGTTACAATTTTTTTCCTTGAGCCTGAAGGAAGATCTCTATCAGATTTATTAATTCTTAATGATGAAAGGTCTGTGTTTTTATTTTCCATTTATATGTTTTCTTTATTTAATAAAATGTTTACTTAAAATATATAATTGAGAAAATACGGATGTATATAGAAATTTTTCAGGAAGTATTGCAAGATTATTATTCTTCTAATTCTTTACAAAAGAAACCGAGATTGTTTATTTCTTTCTCAACATCACCGGTTGTAAGGTCATCCGCCAAGATACGGAGAACCCTGTCAATATCTTCAAGGTCTATAGTGCATTCATAAATATTAGGAGTTCTGTATAAAACATGCTGAACCATATTAAATTTTTCGACCGAATTTATGTTTGTTTTAAAAATAAGCGCCGTCATTTTAATACCTGCATACAAAAAGAAAATCAAATATTAGGTATAAAATTAGTCTTGTATATCTTTTTATAAAATGGGAAATCGGTAAATAACCGAATTTTACCGGTGATTTGTTAAACATGGATTATTAAATGCATAATAGTCTAAATTTTTACCGATAAAGTTCGATTATATAACCGGTAGTTATTTTTTTACGGGGAATATACCCAATATTTTAACTAGAAGAAGAAAATTTATGCCTAAGCTTGTTTTACAGGAAGATATTAAAGAAGGAATGGTACTTGCATTACCGGTGAAGAATAAATTCGGGCAAATGCTGATGACTGCCGATACGCGGATTGAAGAAAAACATAAGAAGATCTTTAAAGTATGGGGCATAGAGGTAATATATATAAATGAAGATGATTATGAAATAGAAGATTTTGAATATGATGAAAAAGATGTAAGTGAAGCATCTTCCATGCTAAATAAACGATTGCAATGGACGCCAAAAAATTTTAATGAAGAAGATTTATACAAAATGGCACTGCAACAAATACTGGAAAAAAATTTTTAATATGACAGGCAAAACATTTGACATTAGTAGAAAAAATAATATCGGGTGTAAACAGTCTTCCAACTCTTCCTACGGTGTATTCTGCTTTATCGGAGGCTGTAGATAATCCGTTAACATCTTCGGAAGAACTTGCCAAACTTATTGCTTCGGATCAAGCTTCTGCTTTTAAAATATTAAAAGTAATTAATTCTCCGTTTTACGGTTTCAGGCGAAGAATAGACACTATATCACAGGCGATATTATACCTGGGTTATAACGAAGTTAGAAATGTTATCTCTGCTTTATCAGTAATAAATTTTTTTTCAAAGGATAGATTGATCTTAAATTTTAATCCGATAGATTTCTGGGCTCATTCAATAGGCGTCGGAATTACAACAAGAATTATAGGAACTGCAATAGGAGAAAGAAATATTGAAAATTATTTCTTAGCAGGAATAATTCACGATATCGGCAAACTTGTATTTTTTGAGTTTGCACCGGATGATTATAAAAATGTTTTGGAAATTGTAGAATCGGAAAATTGCTTTATTAAGGATGCGGAAATAAAAGTATTCGGTATTGACCACACGGTTGTGGGGCAAATGCTGGCAGAAAAATGGAAGTTACCGCAAAGTATTCAAGATACAATTCGACAACATCATAACGGGGTTGTTCATAGCGGCGAACCAAATAAACTTGTAGCTGCAGTACATATCGGAGATATAACCGCAAGAATGCTTGAATTAGGAAATCCCGGGGATAGCCTTATACCGGAGCCCTCGAACAAAGCATGGGAAAGCCTTAGCATACCGAAGGGATTTTTTTGTTTAATGAGAAAAAAGATAAATGAGGATTTTACGCAAACCGTAAGGCTAATGCTGGCAGAATAGAATTCAAAATAAAAAGTAATGTCTGGATTAAATAGAAATATTATAGTAGAAAATTTTCAAAAAGCGGTTGCTGACTTTAATCCTCTTTTATTACGTGATAAAACCCAATATGAAGTAATATCCATAGGCCTTAATATTTATAAAAACATCCCCGGTTGCAAATCTGCAACTCTTTTTCTATTGAACCAGGAAGATTTCGATTTTTATTACAAATCGTCAACAATTGGTGCTGATGAACCTGAAATAAAAAAAGTATTTTCGGACCTGGTTACGGACGGAGAGGTTGCCAATGCTTTAAATAACGGTGAATTATATGAACCGGGAGCTAATTATTCGGAGAAATATAGGAAGGGCTTACTTCTAATTCCATTAATTGTCCCGACCGGTATAATAGGGCTTTGTCTTCTAATAATGGAAGACTCAAATACCTTACAAGAAAATATTGCAACAAGTTGTAGAATTTTTTCTAATTATTTTGCTCAATTAATAAGCTCTTATGATTTAGTGAAGGAAATCTGCAGTCTTAAAGAAAGCACCGAACAGAAAATAGCTCTTCGTACAAATGATTATGTACAAAGCACACGTGAAATAAAAGCCATATTAGATGCAGTTCAGGTAGGAATTATTATTACCGAAAAATCCACAAACAAAATTGCCGATGTTAACAGCACCGCTACCAGGATGCTTGAACTTTCAAAAGATAAATTGATAGGGACGTCCAAACAAAGTTATTTCCTTTTAAATAATTTAAATACCTCCCCAGATAAATTTGTAACCAGTTGCGAGGGGCTGCTTAAAAAAAACAACGGCAGTCTTATACCCGTAATTTTAACAACAGCAGTAATTACTTTAGGTGATGAGGTTTATAATATAGATAGCTTTATTGATATTTCAGAGCGGAAAAAAATGGAAGATGCTTTGCACAAAGCGCACTACGAACTTGAACTTAAAGTTGAAGAACGTACCCTGGAACTTTCTAAGGCCAATAAAGAACTTCAAAAACAAATAAATGAAAGAATTAAAGCTGAAGAAGAAAAATTAAAATTATATTGGGCCGTTCAGCAAAGCCCAATATCTATTGCTATTACGGACCTGGACGGCGATATTGAATATGTTAATCCGCAATTTACAGAGATGACCGGTTATAGTTCCGAAGAAGTGATTGGTAAAAATTCTTTTGCCGTAAAATCTGTTGATGTTAAGAACTCGACCCTGGAAAAAATAAAAAAGGTTTTAATAAGAGGAAACAAATGGCATGGAGAGGTAAGGAACAAAAAGAAAAGCGGCGAAGTATTTTGGGTATCTTCATTTATATCACCGCTTGGAAATATGAAGGGTGAAATATCCAATTACCTGGAAGTTGATGAGGATATAACCGAAAAGAAAAAAGCAGAGATAAATTTGCTTACTGCAAAAGAAAAGGCGGAAGAATCCGATAAGTTAAAATCAAGTCTTCTTTCAAACATGAGCCACGAGTTTCGCACGCCCTTAAGCGGCATAATGGGGCTTACACAAATTCTAATGAATGAAATTGCAGAACCTTCGCAATCGGAGATGGTTAAAGATATCTACGCTTCCGGTAAAAGATTGATGGATACGCTAAACGGGATATTAAATTTATCCCGGTTTGATGTGATAAAAACTTCTGCAAATGTAACAATAACAAATTTATCCGAGTTTTTTGAAGAAATAATTACTCCCTATGAGGATCTTGCAAAAGATAAATTCTTGAAATTCAGATTTGAAATTTTACGAAAACAATTATACACGGCAATTGAACCGGATCTTCTTAAGCAGGCAATAGGATATATAATCGATAATGCGATAAAATTTACCCCCGAAGGTTCGGTTACGGTAGTACTAGACTCGGTTTATGAAAACAATGAAAAATGGGCAGCGATAATAATAAGAGATACCGGAATTGGCATTAGTCAAAACAATCTTCAAATTATTTTCGAAGCTTTCCGGCAGGCTAGTGAAGGCTTTAATAGAAAATATGAAGGAATAGGACTAGGTTTAACACTTGCCGACAGGATTGTTAAAATAATGAATGGAAAAATAAAGGTAGAGAGTATTTTATCAAAGGGTTCCACATTTACTATTCTCATACCCCTTAAGGAATGATATCTTTCTGAGATTAACGGCGATTCATAAAGTTCATTCTACTTTGTCGTAGTTCAACGAGCTGCTGAGCCACCTTTCCGTTTCATCGAGGCTCATGCCTTTTCTTTTATGATAATCCATTACCTGGTCTTTGCCTATCTTACCAACGTTAAAATATTTTGAGTCCGGATGAGCAAAATACAAACCGCAAACGGATGCCGCAGGGTACATAGCAAGGCTTTCCGTAAGATTTATAGATGCATTTTTTTCAACATCAAGCAAATCAAAAATGATGAGCTTTTCAGTATGGTCCGGCTGAGCCGGGTAACCGGGTGCGGGCCGTATTCCCGTATAACTTTCACTTATGAGAGCTTCGTTCGATAGTTTTTCATTTTTTGAATACCCCCAATATTTTTTCCTGACTTGTTCATGTAAGTATTCGGCAAACGCTTCGGCTAGCCTGTCTGCAACTGCTTTCACCATTATACTGTTGTAATCGTCATGTTCATCTTCAAACTTTTTAATTACCGGTTCAATACCGATGCCGGTTGTAACTGCAAAAGCACCGATGTAATCGGCAACTCCTTTTTCTTTTGGAGCAATGAAATCAGCAAGTGCGAGGTTCGGCAATCCATCAGATTTTTTAGTTTGAGATCGCAAAGTATGAAGAACTCTTTTTACTCCTTTACGTGTTTCATCCGTATAAATTTCAATATCATCCCCAAAGGAATTAGCCGGGAAGATCCCGAAAACTCCGTTAGCATGCAGTAAATTTTTCAAAATAATTTCATCTAAGATTTTATTAGCATCCTTAAAGATTCTTTGTGCCTCCGGACCGTATTTTTCATGTTCAAGTATAGCGGGGAATTTACCTTTTAATTCCCATGTCTGAAAGAAAGGCGTCCAATCGATATACTTTCGCAAGTTGTCTATAGGAAAATCTTTTAACACGGTAACCCCTATACTTTCCGGTTTCGTTATTTTAATTCCGTTCCAGTCTGTTTGTAATTTGTTTTCTCTAGCTTCCTTAATTGAAATAAATTTACCGGCTTCGCTTTTCTTTAAGTGATTTTCTCTTATTTTTTTATATTCAACATTTATATTATTAATAAACTTTTCTCTTGCACTTTTATCATCCGTAAGCAGACTACTTACGACAGGCACGCTCCTTGAAGCATCTAGGACGTGAACCGTTGTACCACTGTAATTCGGAGTAATTTTTACTGCCGTATGCACTTTTGAAGTAGTGGCACCTCCGATTAATAAGGGCATCTTTAATCCATGCCGCTCCATCTCTTTTGCAACATGAACCATCTCATCAAGAGACGGCGTAATAAGTCCGCTTATACCTATGATGTCCGCCTTCTCGTCAATTGCAGTTTGAATTATTTTATCTGAGTTAACCATAACCCCGAGGTCTATAACCGTATAGTTATTGCATCCGAGGACCACGCCAACAATGTTTTTGCCTATATCGTGAACATCTCCTTTAACGGTAGCCATAACTATTTTACCGGAAGCCCCTCCTAAATCCTCCCCGAAGGGGAGGACTTTTTCGGATGGCAAGTTTTCAAGTTCTTTTAAAATCTTAGATAACACTTTATCCGGAGCGTTTATAACTTCTTCATTTTCGAATCGAACAACATTAAAACCATTTTCATTCAGCCAGTTAGTTCTTATCTCATCGGATTCCTTATTTTCCGGCAATTGATGAATTGATCCGTCCAATTCAATTACAAGATTTTTTTCTAAGCAGACAAAATCGGCTATGTACCGTCCAATTATATGCTGCCTTCTAAATTTATATCCTTCAAGTTTTTTAGTTCTTAAATATTTCCAAAGTGTTGATTCGGCAGAGGTCGGATTGTCACGATTAGCATCAGCAAATTCTTTAAGTTTACCATACAAAACCGGATCTGCTGTTTGATACCCGAATCGCTCACTCATTTCTTCCCCCTCCCTTTGGGAAGGGGTTGGGGGATGGGCTTGGCTTTGGTTCTTAATAAATGGTTCCAAATATGCGACAGCCTTTTTCATAACTCTGGCGCTTTTTACAACCTGCGGCAGAAACATTTTACCTGCTCCGAAAAGATCGCCCACGATGTTCATTCCCGCCATCAAAGGTCCTTCAATTACATCGAGTGGTTTTGAAAACTTCTTTCGTGCTTCTTCGGTATCCTCTTCAATATAATCTGTTATTCCTTTGATTAAGGCATGCTTTAGTCTCTCGTCAACAGGCCCCTCCCGCCATTCATCTTTTGCTACTTCCTCTTTTCCTTTTTGTTTTACTGTTTCGGCAAACTCTACTAACCTTTCCGTTGCATCTTTTCTTCTATTGAAAAGAACATCTTCAACAAGAGTTAAAAGGTCTTTGGGTATTTCTTCGTAAACCTCAAGCTGACCTGCATTAACGATTCCCATATCCATTCCTGCTTTTATTGCATGAAACAGGAAAGCCGAATGCATTGCTTCTCTTACAGCATTGTTGCCGCGGAATGAAAATGAGATATTACTTACTCCGCCGCTAACTTTTGCCAACGGAAGATTTTGTTTAATCCACCTTGTCGTTTCAATATAGTCCACAGCATAATTATTATGTTCTTCAATGCCGGTTGCTACTGTTAGAATATTAGGATCGAAAATAATATCCTGAGGAGGGAAACCTATTTCTTCGGTTAGAATTTTATACGCACGTTTACAAATATCTATTCTGCGTTCCAGGGTGCTGCCCTGTCCTTTTTCATCAAACGCCATTACAATTGCTGCCGCACCATATTGAAGAATTTTTCGTGCATGTTCTTTAAATACTTCTTTACCTTCTTTCAAACTTATGGAGTTGACTATTCCCTTTCCCTGAAGACATTTTAAGCCTGCTTCAATTACAGACCATTTAGAGGAGTCGATCATTATAGGCAGCTTTGCAATATCCGGTTCGGAACCGATGAGGTTTAAAAACTTAGTCATTGCCTCTTCCGAATCCAGCAGACCTTCATCCATGTTTATATCTAGAATTTGAGCCCCGCCTTCCACCTGGTTCCTTGCAACGGATAATGCGGCTTCATAATCACCTGCTAATATTAATTTTTCAAATTTTTTAGAACCGGTTATATTTGTCCTCTCACCTATATTAACAAAGTTTGTTTCGGGGCGAATCGTTAAAGGCTCTAATCCGCTTAGCCTTAAATAAGCAATGGATTCGGGAATTTTCCTCGGCTTAAAGTTTGCGGATATTTCCGAGATCATTTTAATATGGTCCGGAGTGGTACCGCAACAGCCGCCTACGATATTAAAGAATCCATCTCCGGCATATTCACTAAGAACAGAAGAAGTATAATCAGCAGTCTCCGTATATTCTCCCAGTTCATTTGGCAAACCGGCATTGGGATAAATGCTAACAAAACAAGGAGCTAAACCGGAAAGTTCTTCTATAAATGGCCGCATTTGTTTTGCACCTAGTGCGCAATTGAGTCCAACGCTTAGTAAATTTTTTGTATGAGAGATAGAAATCCAGAAGGCTTCCGTAGTTTGTCCGGAAAGAGTCCGCCCGCTTTGATCTACAATTGTTCCTGAGATCATAACCGGAATATCTTTATTAGCTTTTCTGCATTCTTCTTCAATTGCATAAATAGCTGCTTTAGCATTAAGAGTATCAAATATAGTTTCAACTAACAGAATATCTGCACCGCCGTCAATTAAACCTCTGGCCTGTTCCTGATAGGCGGCAGCAAGCTCATCGAAGGAGACTGCCCTATATCCCGGATCATTTACATTAGGAGAAAGAGATGCGGTTTTGTTTGTTGGTCCTAATGAGCCCGCAACAAACCTGGGTTTATCGGGATTTAACTTGGTAACCTCATCGGCAGCCTCACGTGCTGTTTTAGCAGCCTGAAAATTTAATTCATAAACAATATTTTCCAATTTATAATCGGACTGTGAGATAGCTGTCCCGCTAAATGTATTTGTTTCAATAATGTCAGCACCTGCTTGAAGGTATGCCTTATGAATTTCTTTTATAATACCGGGCTGAGTAATGCATAAAAGATCGTTGTTGCCTTTTAAGTCGTGCGGGTGTTCTTTAAATCTTTTACCTCTAAAGTCTTCTTCGGATAAACGGTAACTCTGGATCATTGTACCCATTGCACCGTCAAGAATCATTATTCGCTTGTTAAGAATCTCTTTTAGCTGATTGAATTTATTATCCATATTAATTGTTGTTTTTGTCTTACCTTTAATTAATTTGATTTTCTTCCTGTCTTATTTAGGGGAAGATTTACATAGGTATAAATCTTTAATGAATGAAGTAAAGTGATTAACTAGTCCGTCTTTTTTGTAAACATGTGCAAATATAATTAAATTAAGTGCTATTAAAAAGATACATTAGTAAGTACGGGATATAACTATGATAGCAGTTACGGGCGGAGCAGGTTTTATCGGCAGCGCAATTATCTGGAGATTAAATGCTCTGGGCGAAGATAAAATTTTAATTATTGATGAGTTGGGAATTGAAGAAAAATGGAAAAATCTTGTAGGGTTAAATTTCCATGATTTTATTAATAAGGATGAATTTATAAAGGATGTTGAAGCAGGAAAAGATTTTAACTTGAATGCGGTAATACATATGGGAGCCAATTCGTCCACAACCGAAAAGAATGCCGATCACCTTCTAAAAAATAATTATGAATATACAAAGAAACTTGCGGAATATAGTTTAACTAAAGAAATAAGATTCATTTATGCTTCTTCCGCAGCAACCTACGGTAACGGTTCGCTGGGCTTTAACGATGACGAAGACCTATGCTCAAAACTTAAGCCTTTAAATATGTACGGGTATTCTAAAAATTTGTTTGATATTCAGGCAGTTAAACGGGGATATATTAATAAAATAGCAGGCATAAAATATTTTAATGTGTATGGTCCGAACGAATATCATAAAGGCGATATGCGAAGTGTTGTTCATAAAGCCTTTGAGCAGATTAGGGATACGGGGAAGGTAAAATTATTTAAATCACTAAATCCCAAATATAAAGACGGGGAACAAATGAGGGATTTTGTTTATGTTAAAGATGCTGTAGATATGACATTGTTCTTTTTAGAAAAAAAAGATAAAAACGGTTTGTTTAATGTTGGTTCCGGTAAAGCACGTACATGGAATGACCTTGTTACAGCAATATTTAATGCAATGGATAAACCTGTAAACATAGAATACATTAACCTGCCGGAAAACCTTGCGGGCAAGTACCAGTATTTTACGGAGGCTAATCTGGAAAAGATAAAAAAAGCCGGCTACTCAAATAAAATAAACTCTCTGGAAAACGGAGTAACCGACTATGTAAAAAATTATCTTTTAAAAAATATGTTCCTGGGATTATAATCCGGTAGCTTTAAATTTGTCTGCAAAATAAAAAGTTTTTCGTTAATGGTTAATTGTCTTAATCAATTAACTGCTGACCATTAACAGACAACTTATTAGTTCCGGCCTTGCAGGTTTAGGTGAATCAATTATAAGGAAGTTCTTCGTCATCGTCGAATAGATCCTCGTCGTCTTCATCGAAATCAAAATCTTCCTCATAAAATTCCTCATCCTCATCCGGTTCCTTATCGAAGTAATCGTCTTCGTCCTTAAACTCGTCGTCATCTTCATCTTCATCCTCGTCATCATCAAAAAAATCGTCATCTTCTTCAAAATCATCACCATCATCAAACTCGTCGTCTTCGTCTTCTTTTTTTCTGCCGCCTAAATTTAAGATTAAGTTATCTTCGTTTCCTTTGCCGGTTGCCGGGAGTATTGAACTAAGCTGATCTTCAATAGATTCTTCGCTCGATTTATATTTTTCTTCCGGAACGTTAAAAGCACTTTCCATTACAATAGGTCTCCTATTATTATAATTAAATTTGCTTATAAAAATTATTATGTCCCAATTTTTTATAAATTTTTTAAAGAGCAAAATAAATTTATATTATATTTTGTATTAACAAAAATAAAATAAATACTACTTGGTAAAACTTAATTTAGTAAAGAATCAGTGTCAATACATTTGTTTATCTTTTAGGAAAAATTAATATGAAACTGGCAACCTTATGTTATGTAATTGATAAAGAACAAAATAAAACTCTTATGCTTCACCGGGTTAAGAAAAAGAATGATTATCACGAAGGCAAATGGAACGGGCTGGGCGGAAAGCTTGAAGAAACGGAATCACCGGAAGAATGTGTTATTAGAGAAGTTAAGGAAGAATCCGGTTTAACTATTTTTTCGCCGCGAATGCACGGATTTATTACATTTCCCTTGTTCGACGAAAAAGACGATTGGTACGTGTTTATTTTTACTGCGGATAAATTTGAAGGAAAGCTAATTGATTCTAACGAAGGAAATCTGGAATGGATACCGAACGACAAGGTAACGGAATTAAATTTATGGGACGGCGATGCGGTATTTCTTAAGTGGCTTAAACAAGAGAAGTTTTTTAGTGCAAAGTTTAATTATGAAAACGGAAAATATTTAAACCACCAGGTGTTTTTTTATTGAGGAATATTATAGAAATTTACCTGTTCGAATATTTAATTGAATGCCGGTTGCTGATGTTTTAATGTGATTCCTTTGACTAAGCACCTTATACATTCCTTTATTTCTTTTTCAACTCAATTACAAAATTTACTATTTAGTTAATGTTTTCCATAATAATTTTAGTTGTAGTATTTATTTTAATAGCATTCAGACAGATTGGTAATGTAAAATTACAGATCTGGCAAGTTATGTTTGGCGGTGCTGTTGCAGTATTAGTAACCGGTCAGATTTCGCTAACGGAAGCTTTTAACTCCATAAACTTTGACGTTATCATTTTTCTTTTGGGAATGTTCATAGTGGGTGAAGCACTGGTAAAAAGCGGGTTCCTTGCTTATGTATCTTACAACTTTTTTAAAAGCGCCAAATCCGTAAGTACTTTGGTTTTACTCTTGGTTTTTGGAATGGGAATAATATCGGTGTTTTTAATGAATGATACTGTTGCAGTTATCGGAACACCTGTTGTACTTATGGTTGCAGAAAAGAATAAGCTTTCACCCAAAATACTGCTGCTGGCACTTGCATTTTCAATTACTACCGGCAGCGTTATGAGCCCGATAGGGAATCCTCAAAATTTATTAATCGCATTAAACGGTAATATCGGGAACAGCTTTATTACTTTTTCGAAATTTTTGTTCGTCCCGACCATTATAAATTTATTTATTGCTTATCTTCTATTAAGGATATTTTACAGTAAACAGTTTCATTATAGTTTAATACATCATAAATCCGAACCAATAATAGATGCGAAACTGGCTGCACTTTCCCGGTTTTCACTCTCAATTATCCTTATACTCATTTTTATTAAAGTAGTAATTGTTTTTTTTAAATTCCCGATTAATCTTAAGCTTACTTACATCTCAATATCCGCCGCTCTTCCTATAATATTATTTAGCCCTAAAAGAATAGATATTTTTAAGAAGGTAGATTGGTACACACTTATTTTCTTTGCAGCAATGTTTGTGCTTATGCAGAGCGTGTGGGACAGCGGATTTTTCCAGAGTATAATCATTCATTCAAAAATAAAAATTACTTCAAATCTTATGGTATTAAACATAAGTGTATTACTCAGCCAATTAATTTCAAATGTACCGCTTGTTGCTCTTTACCTGCCACTCCTAAACCATTTGAATGTATCTGTTCAGGGTTTAATGGCATTGGCGGCAGGCAGTACGGTTGCCGGCAACTTGTTTATTCTTGGTGCCGCAAGTAATATTATTATTATACAAAATGCCGAAAGAAGGAATAAAATTTCTTTGAGCTTTCTGGAATTTGCAAAAATCGGAATACCTTTAACTATAATTAATGTGGCTACCTATTATTTATATTTAAAGCTTTTTTAAAGCAGTCGATTGGAGATGAATTTTGAATCCCTTACTTTTATATTCAACCTTTAACTTTAATAATAATTGATTGGTGCCTTTACGTATATAAATTATTTTAGAAACACGGGCTTTTTAATTGATTCAAAATTTCCTGCTTTTAACCTGTAGAGATAAATACCGCCGGCCAAATCGGATGCATCAAATTTAACTGTATATCTGCCGGCGGCTCAATATCACCGTAGTAATGTTTTAATTTCGCTTCAATGAATATCAAAATATTTAAAGTAACTCAAGTTGACCGCTTCTTTGAAATGGGCTAAAGCCCGTGTGGTTTGGGTCTTTTTCGATCCCCCGACCTGAAGGTCGGGGCTATTATGGGCACGCTCTTTAGGGCGTGGACAAAGAAATGGCAATAAATGCAGGGGGTTTAATCCCTTCAAATTATGGCGGTCAACTTAAGTAAAGTAACATATCCATCTACCGGGAAGTACTAGGGTGAGGATTTCTTCATTTCCACGATTAACCGGCATAATACGAAAATATTCCTAAATTTTTGGCGGAAAAAGGGTGAAGGATCTAATGAGAAAAGTTTTTTATGATAAACAGAAAATTATCAAAGCAAATTTTTTTAGACTATTTTATAATTTACCCGATGAGCTTGTAGCCAATGCCGTGTACGGTAAGGATGGTTTTAGGTTTGTTGGGATTATCTTCAATTTTTTGGCGAAGCTTAACTATAAAGTTATCTATCGTGCGTGTGGTAGGACTTTCATCAAAACCCCATATTATCCTGAGAAGCTCGTCGCGGCTGACTGTTTTATTCCTATTGTTCCAAAGAAGATTTAAAATTTCAAATTCCTTATGAGACATTTGAACTTCTCCGTAACTATCGTAAGCATTGTATGCGCCAAAATTAATATCAAGCTTTCCTATGGTAACAATTTCTTTTTCCAAGTTTTGTCTGATGCTTTCATCTCTGCGTCTTAGTACTGCTTTAATACGGGCAATTAGTTCACGGATGCTGAAAGGTTTGGTAATATAATCGTCTGCTCCCAATTCAAGCCCCAAAACTTTGTCTATTTCTTCACTGCGTGCGGTAAGCAAAATTATAGGTGTGGTACGGCCTTTTTTTCTTACGGTTTTACAAACTTCAAAGCCGGAGAGTTTCGGAAGCATAACATCGAGAATGACCATATCATAATTATTCTCCAGCATTTTTTTTAATCCTGTTTCGCCGTCCTTTGCTATATCTACTGCATAACCCTCAATCTCAAAATTATCCTTTAACCCCGTAATCATATTAGGCTCATCTTCTACGATAAGTATTTTTATCATATCTTCTCCTCACGGTAAAAGAAAATCTCTCTCTAATCTCTGCTGCAATATAATAAAAAAAATGATGCTGTGAATAGGGAATGGAGAAAGGGTAATAGTTATTAGTTAATGGTTAATGGTTATTAGTTAATAGTTATATTGAATTAATAAAGAATAACTTTAAACGGGTTAATGAGTGTGAAGAAGAATTTGGTTTTGTTATTACGATTAACCGTTTACAAATAATTAAAAACAATTTAATGGTTAATTCCTTAATCGGGTTTTATATTGCGTCTTGTGTTTCCCCGCTTATTGAATTCCGGAATTACAGGAAACTTAAGAGTAAAGCAGCTTCCTTGCCCTTCACTGCTTTCAATTGTTATGCTGCCTTTATGCTCGTCAATTATATTTTTTACAATTGCCAAGCCCAATCCGGCTCCTTTTGCAGCAGGAGTATTTTTGTCCTGGGCACGGTAAAATTTTTCAAAAATCTTTTTTTGTTTGTCTAACGGAATTCCTATACCGTAATCTTTAATTTTAACCATAGCAAAGCTATCTTTTAAACTTGTTGAAATTTCTATCTCTTTTATGTCCGTGCTGTATTTCATTGCATTATCAATTAAGTTAATAACAGCTTCGGCTATTGCTTCTTCATCACCGTTTATTAAAGGGATATGCGGGTCCTTTTCAAATTTATATTTGAAACCGGAATTGCTTAAATGGTAGTTATATGTCTCTAAGACATTCTCAATAACGGAGTTTAAATCCACATTATTAAAATTATAAGTTTTCTTTTTTCCTTCGATCTTATAAAAGCTAAGTATTTTGTCTACAATACGGCTCAGCCTGCTGCTTTCCTGATAAATAATTTTATAATATTCATTTTTCTTTTCGGTTGAAGCAATTCTGTTTTCGGCAAGTGTTTCCGAAAAAAGGCTGATAAGAGCCAGCGGAGTTCTAAGCTCGTGAGAAACGTTGGAAATAAAATCCGATTTAATTTTTGTCAGCTCAATTTCCTTTCGAAGGTTTTTCAACATAAACCATATGCCCACAAACAAAACAATATCTATTACGAAAATAGTTAACAAGTTCCGGTTAGCTCTTTCTTTAACAAGCTGTGCAATTGTTTTACCCTTCAAAAAAATAGCTGCAGCATAATTCGGCAGCAGCATCAGGCGTTTTTGCTGCTGTATACTTCCAAGCTTTTGCCCGCTGCTTAAAATTACTTCCCTATGTGTTTTTGCATTGGTAACGGAAACGGTAAATTCTCCGTGAGAAAGTTTTTTAATTTCGGGCGCAAGATTTTTCTTTATAAAAACCGAGGGATTGACAAGTAAACCGCAAAAATCACTTTGGTTGTTGGTATAGTCCAAAGGGAAGAAAAATATTTCTTCACTGTCGTTTTTGCCCACAAGGCATGCTTCAATTCTTCTGATGCTATCCTGGTTTAAGCTTAATATTTTTTTAATCTTTCCTATATTGGACTTAATTATATCATTCCAGGTAAATTTAATATACGAAGTTAAGGAATCTTCTTCCAGCGAATAGACATCGGCAGTACCGGTATTGTTAAGGTCTGAAAATATAACAGCCCGTATGGTCGGGTTTAAAGATAAAAACTCATCTACATTGCTGTTAAATTTTCCGTCGCTTTTATTTTTATAGTTAACTATCAGCAGATTAATTTTTCTTGTCCAGCCGTTAATAACATCATAAGTATATTGGTCAACCGTGGCAAGGATAGTGTTCAATTGCTCGTTGTAAACTTTATCGATTACGCTTTCGGTTTGATTAAGCGAACTTATCTCATCAACGGAAAATATTATTGCCGGTATGGAAATTAAAACCGCAAAAATAATTATTATATTATTTATCGACTTCTTAAACAACGTAAATAAGTATTATTAAATTTTTATATTGATAACACAAGGAAAGATAAACAGAGTTGTATTAAATTATCAAGTGTTGGGTAAGTCCTATAAAAAAAAGAGGGCATCCCGTAAAGCTTAATATTTAAGTTTACAAGGATGCCGTCTTAATAGTTTAAGTATAATCCGGCTTATTAAAAACCGACCTCTATTGTAAATGCATTATTTGCCGTAAAGTATTTAACGGGTATATATGCATAATTAAACGAAATATTTATCCCGCTAAGCTGTTTTAGGTTAAAGCCCAAACCTGCGGTAAAGTTTTGCCAGATGTTCGGATTATCAGTATCGGATTGAGGAGTTAATAAATATCCTCCTCTTATGAACAACATATCTCTATATGAATATTCCAACCCGACTTTATAATCGTCAAAAGTGTAATTGTTATTTACATATGCTCCGGCAATGTTTAATTTGTTATCGGAATCAAGGCTTCTGGTGTATGAAACTCCAAGAGAAATTTCGGAAGGCAAATCGGAAGATTGAGCACCGACTTCATAATAGGTAATGCCTCTTGCAGCATTAGGATCATTTGCCTGAACCCATAAGCCGTTACCGTTGTATTGCATTGTTCCGCCTAAATTTTTAACAACAACACCAACTGAAAAATTAGGTACGTCAAACAAGTTTTTGTACTCAACACCGGCATCAAAACTGAATCCGAGGGCACTTACTCTTGCCCAGCTTTCGTTTATCATATTTGCATTTACTCCAATAGATACACGATCGGAAAGCTGCTTTGAGTAGGTTAGCCCTAGAACAAAATATGTCGGGCTGAATACCTCTCCCGTTCCGTCCGGCTGATCCATAGTTGTAACATTTATATTTCCGACGCTAAGGTTTCTAAATGATAAAGCCAGAGAACCTATTTCACCTAACCTGCCGCTAACAGCAAAATAGCTCACGTTCATATCCGCAATATATTGTCGATATGAAAATATTGCATTTGCATCGTTAAGGCTTAAATCTACACCTGCCGGGTTCCAAAAAATTGCCTCCGGTCCTACTGCAGAAGCAACTGCAGAACCGCCCATTGCCAGGTATCTTCCGCCGACAGGGATCCTTAATTCAGGTGCTGCAGAAGTACCTGCACGGTTATGACCGCTGCCGAATGTTTCAACCGCAGCTAAGGCAAATATTAGAAGGACTAAAAAAAGTCTTTTCAAATGAATCATAATTTCCTCCAATAAAAATTTTACTTTTTATAAGAGGCATTCCGGTACAGGAATGCCTCTACAAATATCAATATACTTTCAATATTTGCTGTTCTTGAATAATAGCTATCTTCAATATTTTGGTAGATCCCAAATCCGGAAGATCTATGTAAGCAATGTAAATACCGCTGGCAACGGGATAGCCGCTGTCATTCTGCAAATTCCATGTAGTAAATTGAGTGGGATCTGTTTTCCTAATGGTTTTTACAAGAACACCCGAAAGATCGAATATCCTGATTGTGGCATTTGTCGGTAAATGACTGAATGTTATATACTTATTATCTCTAGATGTTTCCCTAGGTTGGTAACCGTAATAGGGATTCGGAAAAACGTTTATTTTATTTACATCGGCTCTAGCTAGATCCATAGTGCTGTCCTTACCGGCAGGTGCATTAAATGTAAATGTATCCTGTCCCATTTGTAAAGGATTTGCATAAATGAATTTTAAAACATCGCCAGTAGTGAATGTTGATAGATATATTACCCAGTTCCATGTGGCATTATCCGAAACAGTCTGAGAAGAGGGGTCTAAAGGTGTTGTAGGATCATATTTGTTGTTTACACACCATAAATATTCCCTATTATCGGTATTCCAGGATTTACCTCCTGTTACAGTTGGATCTCCCGATCTATCCCAGAATAATACGTTCACTTGCTGGTTGTTATCTACATTCCATACTTCGAAAGGAACCCTAATTAAAAACGGAGCATCTGTACCCGGATTGGGATTCAACGGATGATCTGCTAGAGAATAACCGCTGGCACCATAAAGGGTTACTAATTGGCCGCCGGATTTTGTAATCTGAATTGTAACACCGTTAATAGTAGTATCTCCAAGTACACCGGTCCATCTTAGTTCATAATCCTGCTGCAATGCATTTATAGAACTAGTACCGCCTGTTTGTCCGGCCGGGAAAGTAACATAAGCCGGCAATGAAGCTGCCGAAGTCCCGTCTGCATATCCGAAATAAATAAAATTGGTTATATCATAATTTGAATTATAAAATTCTATTCCGCCGGATTCGGTTAAAGACTTGCCGTTTAATGTAACATCATTATATGATGTCGGTGCAGAATAACTTCCTTCAATACTTATTTGAATCCCATCAAATATTGCATTTGCCGGAACTCCTACGTTTGAATATTTGCTTCCCGAAGAGCCGCCCGGTCCATAAACACCGGTATTGGCATAATACAATGTAGGTGCGTAAATATCTTCGCCTTTTATTATTGTTTGATTCTTAAGTACCTTATTGCCGGTAGTCAAATCAGTAACATCCCATTGCTTTTGGGTAACAATTTGATTTTCTACTTTGTCAATGGTAGTACTGCCTGCTACATCAACCAGCTTTCCAAAAGGAAATCCGTTAGCTGAATCTACATATGTCGCACCGAAATTATCATCATACATATGATAATTAGTAACTATAGGAACATTAGGCGTACGTGACAAAATTACTATGTCTTCGCCTCCTGCAAAAAGTCCGTTTGCAGAACGGCTGCTGTCGCCAAAGAATATTGTATTTGTTGCGGCATCAAAAGTATAATTAATAACCGAGCCGTCATTATTACTAACCGGTGGAATTATTGATTCGATGGTAATATTTGAAGGCAATTGAAGTTCAACACCGTCGCAATAGTCATAGTTAGACGATTCTACATCTACCATGTAATGAATTTCAAAAACACCCTTCTTTGTTTCATTCCAGGCAGCAGTTCCGGTAATATAGGAACCGGTTAGATCTTTAACCTTTCCCATTTTTTTGCTGGCAGCGGTTACATCAGTCCAGTTACCGTCCTGCCCAAGAGAATAAACTTCGTTATGGAAGCTTACCTGGTATTGATGCCCGGTTGTTTTTGCCGGATCAACAACATTAACCTGAATTGAAGCATTAGCGGTTCCTTTATGCTCAATAGTTTTTACGTCATCACCTGTTTTAGAATTATAATTAACTGCAAACGGTTTTTGAGGCGTTACCTTTTTGATTACAACAGGAGATTTTAGAGAGTGAAACGGTAATAAAGGTGCCGGATTATATGCATATGCAACTACGGCATAATAATATTCCTGTCCGTTTCTAAGCGGTTGTTGGCTAAATGCATCTGTAGTAAACTCCATGTATCGTTGAATTCCTTTATCTTTACCGTTTTCAACAACTACAGGAAGAATAACGCCGTCGGCCGTAACAGTACTATCCAATATATTTGTTATACCGTCTACAAGATCAAAAGTAGCCAGCTTCACACTATTTGCCGGATCCGATATAGTAGAACTGGAAGTTCTAAGCTGGTAAACATCATAACCTTCAAAATTATAACCCTGGTCGGAAAAGGTTTCAATTTGATTTAATGTTGAATAATTATATCCCCAGTTTAAAACTACTTTGTTACTTGATGTAGTAACAGATACATTAGGAGGAAGAAGAGAAGGCAATTTAAATAATTGATCGTAAACTATTTGAGCAGTAGCGTCGTTTGTTTTTAGAGCACTAACACTGCTTAAATTATCGCTGCCCATTCCGTAAATTAAAGCCGTAACTACCTCTAGAGTATCTCCCAGCTTAACATTAATTGGTCCGTTAATACACATTATTCTTCTATCACCGGCCAGGTCCTGGGTTCCATCCAATTTACCTGTTCCAGCTACAGGATCTCCATCCAAAAGATAAGTCCCATAAGGAGTAACGTCCGCAACATTTTCAGGGAAAAACTCTCCAGAAGGATAAGCGGGAACCGGTAGACGCCCTCTCATTAAATTATAATATTGAAGTGTACCTAGATACGAATAAGGAGGATCACTCCAAGCACCGCTGGCCGGAAAATAAATAAATGAACTCATTGGTTTAGGATTTACATACTTGTATCCTTTTCTCCACTTTAAATTAAATATTGCGCTGTCACTTGGGTTTCCGGTATACTGTGAAACTCCCTGCAAGAAGTCATAGCCTACTGCAGGAGGAGCCATTCCAATAGCCGTATAAATACCATCCGATGGAGAAGAATTATATGCATAACCTAAATTCAATGCTGTATCGCAGCCGGCATAATCATCCGTAGAAGTTCCAACATCCGGGTCTGCCCATTGAACTAAGTATAAACTATCTATGCGGGAATTAGAAGCCGATTTAGCGGTGCCCTTATATACCATATCTACTTTTTTATATATTACGTTTCCAAGAGCACCGGTATAAGAGTAAGCCCAATAGGTTTCTGAAACTTGTAGTCCGATAGGTGCAGAACTATAAAGTGAAACAGAGTTCTTGTCATCATACATAATAAATATAGTTTGGGAGGCACCGGGAATTCCGGGGATATCTACATTCGGGTCATATTCCCCGTTGTTATTTACATCTTTATAGGGAGCCCCCTCTTTGGCGGGCCATTCATTCCAATCTGTTTTATATTGACCTCTTAATTCATCAATCTGTGCACTTGTAACCTGGCCAAGACCTTCGCTGTTAAAATTAGCTGCATCATCTGTCAAGTCTGCAGTTTCATAATCCGGACGAACCCTGAATAATCTTATTAGATTAACTGTGCCCGAACCATAATCATTACCGTTAACCCTTATAAGCGGTGATTGTCCATCCTGAACTTGACCGCCCCAAAGTAAGCCTTCTGCAAAAATGGCGCCTGCTGCCGTACCTTTGGGAAACGCACCATTCCAAGACGAAGCTACCACCCAATCATGAAAACCGGCATCTGTAACCCACATAGTTGCATTATTTATATCCATAATGCTAGAGGACGGATTAAGAGTGGTTTTAGACATACGCGGTTTATTGTTTTTTCCGTTATCTTTTTTCCCTTTGGCTATGGTAAAAGAAGAAATACCATAGGCTAGGAAGAAAAAGAGCAAAAGTATCAAACCTGTCTGCCGTGCAGGCAGGCTTAAATTATTATATTTTCTCATATAAATAACCTCCAGAGTTTTTTTATTTTCATGAGGTAACCTAAAGTTCTCATTCATTTAAAAATTAACTAATACACCACCGCGGATTTGTCGAGGCGTACCGAACATATCTACACCCATAACATCAAGAGCATTTTGGCGATTAGCGGTGTTTAATGCATTATATAAATCGACAAATCTTGGTGTAAACCTTGGTTGCGTAACTAAATTTTTAGCTGCTTCCGAAGCTAAAAATCCATCATTATAGGCATTACCCGTCTGGTCATAAACGTTTATTACATTCTTAGTATTAAACACATTTTGTACATAAACATAGAAGTTGAAATCTGTGTTGAATAAAGAAACCGTTTTGTCTATTCTTAAGTCAAGGTTGTATACCCATGGTGTTGTAGCGGAATTAATTGGGCCAATTGGTTTCCTGGCTCTGGTATCTGCAGCATCAATTAAACCGCCGGTATAAGCATCGCTTTGACCAAGTCCAACCTGCTGAGCCAACGTAAATGGGTGGCCGCTGTTAAATGTGAACAATAGATTAATACCCAACTGCTGAAGGATAGGGCCACCGTCATCTTTGCCGAACCTATAATCTACCATTAATGCGCCGCGGTGAGTTTGATTGTAAGTTAGAGGAATGAGAACAGTTGGAACATTTCCGTTAACTTCGGTAGAACCAACACCACTTCCGGAAAATGAGTTAGTTCCCGAAGCATCCGAATAAGTGTAATTTAATTCTACTCTAACTCTTTCTATTCTTCTTAACTTAAGGCTTAATTCCAAACCCTTAGTAGTTGAAAAATCCTGATTTACAAAAGCATTATATTTTGCTCTAATAGCTCCGGGAGCTGTATAAATAACAGCATATTGAAGCTGTCCTTTTATATCTTTATAAAAAGCTGTGATATCAAAGGAAGCAAAATCTGTAAACTGTTGTGTAAAGCCCAGTTCATACTGTGTGGTTCTAACAGGTTCTGGGTTATAAGCAATAGGATTAGTAAATAAGTTGGAACCTATTAGCTGCTGTGCGGTTTGAAAAATGCCTCTGTAAGCTTGATCCAAACTAGGATTTTGTACAAATTTTCCATATTGCATATGGAAAACAGTTCTGTCCGTAACAGGGAAAGAAAATCCTAATCTAGGCGAGATGTAACTGTATTTATTACCTTTTTGAATAGTATCGCTGGGTGCAAAATGAGTATTCGGATCTACATACGGGACTAATGGATTGACCCATTTCCAGGTATCCATATTTATATAATCGTATCTTAATCCCGCATTAATAATTAAATCGCTTGTCTCAATTCTATCTTCAATATAACCTGAAGCAAAGACCGGATGTTTCGGTGCAAACTGACCTGCATCTGTTGCATTTCCAAACAAGTCAAATCCATAATTATCAAACGATTTATATAGGACATTTTCAAAAAGATAGTTTAAAGAATCCGTATTACTTGCCATGTCCGGATTCTGCCTAATTGTTTGTAAAATTGTGGAAGGAGCACCGCTTCCCCAATGTCTTACAGTCCATCTTTGAAAAGAACCGCCTGCCTTTAATTCATGCATCCCCATAATGGCAGTATAAGCTAAAGAACCGCCTAGATAACTATTTTGATCTTTATAATAGCCAGATAAATTAGTTCCGGGCCTATTAAACGGAAATCCGTAAAAGTCATAAGTAATTGGAGAGGAAAAATAATTTGCAAACGTCCATCCGTTTTGTGAAGCTTGTAAACTATCACTATAGGCCATAAAATTATTGCCGTAATTCGGGTCGTAGTTTTTATTTCTGTAGTCAAAAATATTTAAATTTGCTTCAAAATAAGAATTTGAAGTTAAGAAATAAGTCCCTTTTAAGTTTAATAAAAGATTACTGTTATCTGTTAATGATAATCTTTGTAAGTTAAACATATCAATAAGGTCAGCAGCGTTATTACGCTGCCTTTGCCATGTGAAAGCTCCGGCAACCCTTATTAATAAAGGTTTTAAATCCAGCAAAGCTGTACCGTTAATGGTATACCGCTGCTGCATTCTACCCGGAATATTTCCCGGTTTCCAGGTTAAAATTTGAGAATCATTGGGATTACCGCCATAAGTACCCGAATCGAATACCCTTGTTGTATCGAACAAAGCACCGTCGGTATAGGCATACGGATTTCCGTAAAAGTACATAGGGGAGTAATCTCTAATAAAATAATTTTCTCCCGAAAGGAATAATTTTAATTTGTTTGATAGCAAAGGACCGCTTGCGGTTAACACATAATCGGAATACCCGTATGAATAAGTTCCCAAAAAGTTTTTTCCGGGGTAATTACCGAAATTATCGGTTTCGGCTCTTAGTGAAAAATGATACTGGTCCGTACCGGTTTTAAAATCTTCCTGAACAATGCCTGCATTAGCACCGCCGTATTCTGCAGTATAACCGCCTGCTTGTACAAGAATTTCCTGTAAAGCATCTTGTGTAACGGTAACTAGTGAACCGCCGTTTCTGTCCAGAATATTCATTACGTTAGCGCCTTCCAGCAAGTAACCGGTTTCATCCGGACGGCTGCCGCGTATAAAAGTCATTCCGTTCTGCCGAACAACTCCCGGCTGAAGAGCGATAATATCATTTACAGATCTAACGGGAAGTGATTCTATATCTTCGGAGTTAACAATTCTTATAGCGTTAGTTGCGCTCTTTTGAATTAATGGCCTTTCCGAAACAATTACTACTTCGCCGGTAGCTATTGCGGTTGAAGGTAATTTAAAATCTACTGATTGAGTTAAACCTGCAATAACATTGATATTTTCAATAACTACATTTTGATAACCGATATATGAACTTTTAACTCTGTATTTACCAGGTGGAACCTGAGTAATTAAATATTCGCCCTGAATATCGGTTGCCGCCCCTAAATTGGTGCCAACTATAATAATATTCGCACCGATTAACGGTTCGCCGGTCTGCTGATCAACTACCTTTCCCATAACTCTACCAGTTTGTGCCATCGCAGCCGAACCGACCAGCAGTGTTAGTACCACTATAGTAAAAATTTTTCGAAACATATTTTTTCCTCCGTAATTTTTAAACTTTTTTCTAATCGTCGGTAAAAATTTTATTTTTCAGACTGCTTAATCTGTCGTATAAAACTGCAGTAGACCTTACTTGAGCCTGAGCATCAAACGAAATTGTAGTTACAGTATCGCTGCCTGCTACTACAAAAACATTATAATTTCCGGCAGCAACTTTTTGATACGGCATACCGCTTTTAAATCCGCCTTTATTAACATCAACACTCACATCTTCACCGCCTGCGGTATTATGGAAGATTACCTGGTCTACCGTTATGTCCGGGCAGCCGTTAAATAAAGCAAGTTGTGCAGTATCTGCAGGGAATAATTTTTTACCGTTGTCGGTCCCTTTTTGCTGCCATATATATCTTTCCGTAGCCTTTATAAAATCTCTTGAATTTGCAGCAGTATCGCTTACTATAAACAGCCTCATTTTATAATCGGTGTCCGTAACAAGTTTAAATACGTCACTGTTTACACCGCTTGAGTAAGTTATATTAAACGTTTTGGCACCTGCCGGAATGTCCGAAAAAGCCTGTCCGGAAGTTGGTGCTTCGTCACCGAAAGCTACTGGGCCAAACTGCATTGAACCGCCGGATGCAATATCCATTGAAACTGATGCTGAACCCGTACCCGGGGCAAGGTTTACTATTTTTACCTGACTGCGGAAATTAAAACTCGACGGTATGGGCTGAACGCTCGTATCGACACAGCCAGATAGAAATAAAATTAAGCTGATACCGATAAGGGATAAAAGCTTTATTTTATCAGCTTTTTGCATATTTCCTCCTTAAATAATTAATTAATTTTTTAAAATAGATGAGAAACCCTGTAAACAGGATTGAAGAGACCGGTTCCTCTTTTTGTTATTAATTCCGTTGGGAAAACAAGGAAATGCTAAACTTTAACGGTAAACGGATAGATGGTTTTGTCCTCATATTCTCTCTCTCCTATATATTAGTGATTAGTTAATGGTTATCCCTCGGTAAAATGTATTCCGGTAATAAATACATTTCGGTAATACCTGGGGTATAATTTAAAACTTTAAAGTAGGGACTTTATTTCGGATAGTATAAAAAATTCATAATCTCTCTCTCCCAGTTTGTGCTTATTAAAAATAATTAACCAATTAAATGCAAAAGTCTATGGATATTGCATTCCGGTAATAATTGGTAATATTATATGAATTAATGAAAAGAAAATAATTTCATTGAAGATAGTATAATTATTTTAATAATTTTTACTTTCAACTTATTAAAGAATTTTTTACTGAAAAACCCTATTAAACTAAAAACCTAACCTTAACGTCTTAAAAAACTAATTTAAAGTCAATAACCGCAGAAATATTTAATTTATAATTTTAGAGCTCACTTAAAGTATCGTTTCAATTATTAAAACAAAAATGCCCCCTGTTTACATAAAGAAAAGAAAATTTATATAAAAAAGCACCCCAAAAATTTATTTTACCTGTTAATAGCATAACGTTTATAAAATTCATGCCTATTTTAATTAAATCCGGTTAAAAGTTCAAATAAAATTTATATAAAAATGTATTTTTTTTAATATCTATTTATGTCGTGATTAATGAGAAATAATTTTTGCATTTTCAATCATTACCGGATAAGAATAACCTGCTCCGAAATCTTTATTTATTGCAACTTTTCCTTCCGCCACTATCGTTTTTCCCACGGCAGTTTCATCTTCACTGGTAATCAGTAAGTCAAAATTACCGTTGGACTCGGTACCGTCCTGTATATGAATCCAGTTTCTTCCCATTATATTAGGATTGTACTTTGTAACTTTACCGCGAATCTTTACAGTCTTACCTGCTAAAGACTGTTTATCTTTAAAAATTTGTGCAACCGTTTTTCCTCCCTTAACCGGCTCAACTGAAATTTTATCTCTAGTTGAATTTATTACCTGTTGATGTGCACTCTCAAGATTAAGTTCCGACGGGTTTGTGGATATGTTCTGGACAAAATAGATTACATCAAATGTTTTGTTAAGAGTATTACTGTGGAAATTCTTCATCTCCATCCCGTTCGAGTAATAAATAGTTTCTCCCTTTTCTACTTTGGTTTGAGGGGCTGCAATCCAATATTCGTTTCCGTTTTCTTTTACCTGGAGATAGGTATAATTGGGTACATTTATAAAATCTACTATCTTAACGGTGTGTGTACCTTCAGGCAATTTTGCGGTATTTGCCTTAGGTGCTTCTTTTTTTTGACATGCGGATAATCCAACCAATATCAATAATGTTAAAATCAATTTAAAATTTTTCATTTCTTACCTATTACGTTTAATTACACAAAAATTTAAAAAATTCTTTATTAATAAAGTGCAAATTTATAATCATGTTGTTTAAGATAAAAATTAATTGTTCATTTTATTTTTATATTTAATAAAACAAAAATTAATTTCCCTGTTGAATGGAAACACTTCATTACCTTATAATTCATTACGGTTATTTCGGAATATTTGTTCTGCTGATGTTTGGTATAGTAGGCCTGCCGGTGCCGGATGAAACACTTATTACATTATCCGGCTATCTTGTTTTTAAAGGAGAACTTCATTTGGTCCCTACATTTTTAGCCGCTTATATAGGAAGTATTACAGGAATTTCGGTAAGCTATGCTATCGGCAGTACGTTTGGACATCGGGTACTTATAAAATACGGGCATTATATACACATTACGGAAGAACGGCTTGAAAAGGCGCACGCATGGTTTGAAAAAATCGGACGCTGGTCGTTGGTTATAGGATATTTTATTCCGGGTGTTAGACATGTTATTGCAATTTTTGCAGGTGCATCGGAGTTACAAATGTGGGAGTTCGGGCTTTTTGCATACAGCGGCGCATTACTTTGGGCGGTAACTTTTTTTTCCATCGGATATTTCTTCGGAGAAAAGTGGCAGGTCGTTCTGAATATGGTAAACCATCATATTATTGTTATTTCTATCTTTGCTTTAGTGGTTTTAATAGCTTTATATTTTGTTAAAAAGAATTGGGGGAAAAAGAAAAACGCTTAATTCAAATTGAATTTACTGGTTGTATTTTTTGATGTTATACTTTTATTAAATAAACATTCTCTACATAGTATGTGTAATACCAACCAAACTTACATTTTTAATTAATTTAGAGTTTGATAAAATATTCAACCATTCTTTTTCTTTACCAGGTGTTACATTTAATAAACTTAATTGAGAGGGATCCGGAATATGAACTAATTGGAATCTCTCTTTTAACGTTTTCCAATCTCTGATGTCGTTTGAATTAAAATTCTTTATCCAAAATTTAATCCTTATTTCAGATAAACTATCTAAATAAGTTGTTATTGTTTCACCTTCTGAAATATAAGCTTTTAATTTAAAAGTGGAATTTATTATTTGAAGACTATCTCGAGGAAAAGTTGAATAGTAATTATAGAATACGATATCATTTATTGAGATATCTTTTAAAGAATATATATAATCAGCAAATTCATCGAGTGTTACACTATCTATTAATGCTGCCACTACTTCACCCTGGACATAATTTGGAGAAGTGCTTTCAATACCAGTAACATTATTATTTTTATTTGAACACCCAAATAAAAGAATGGCAAAAATTACAATGAGTATAATTTTCATAACACAACCTTTGAATAGAATTTTATTTTAACAGTATCACGGAAATTTGACAATAAATCAATTTAGCAATGCTGCAATTTAATCCCCGTTTCCATTCACTGCTTGTGTATTTACAAGGTATCTTTTAATCTTTTGCGTAGTGGTTTTTTCAAACTCTTTATCTCTTATATAAAACTTTTTAACCTGTTTGTACAGCGGAAGTTCTTTATTTACTTCTTTTATTACTTTTCCGATTATATCATGGATTAAATCATCTGTAATTTTAATGTTGTTCACTTCCGAATATTCAATAAAAGCTTCCGCATCGGTTACAATTTGTGCGGCGATTATTTCATCATGCTTTTCATCTTTTTGGCCGAAGACTAATGATTCCAGAACAAACTGATTTCTGTTTATTAAATCCTCAATTTCTTCCGGGAAAACATTTTCACCGTTTTTGGATAGGATCATGTTTTTCTTTCTTCCGCTTATATGCAGGAAACCGTCCTTATCAACAAATCCTAGGTCACCGGTTTTAAACCAGCCTTCTTCAAAAGATGAAGCAGTTAAGGTTTCGTTTTTATAATAGCCAAGCATAACGTTTGAGCCTTTTGCATAAACTTCTCCGATTCCGTCTGCGGAAGGATTATTTATTTTAATTTCCACACCGGGAAGCGGAATGCCGGCGGCATTATCTTTAAAATTGTCCAGCCGGTTCAAAGCAAGAATCGGTGAGGTTTCCGTTAGTCCGTAGCCTTGAATAAAATTAAACCCGAATTCTCTTAAACCTTTTGCTACTTTAGGATCGGGTGCTGCGCCGCCTGCAATAAAAATTCTAACAGAGCCGCCGAATTTTTCATGAAGTTCTTTAAATACTTTTTTCTTTAATCCTTTCCACCCGACTTTTTCAATAACATTGGTTGCCTTTAATAAAGGCGGAACAACTTTTGACTTTACCTTATCTTCATTAATAGATTTATTTATCCGCTTGAACATTTTATCGAACAGCAGCGGTACGCCGAGCAGTATGGTTGCTTTTACATTTTGAAGGTCTTCTAAGATTGTTTTAAGAGAGCGCGCATAATGTACGGAACTGCCCATGTAAAGCGGGCATAAAAAGCCGCATGTGCATTCATAAGTATGATGAATTGGAAGCACGGATAAAAATCTGTCTGCCGGGGTAATTTCTATCATGCTCGTCATTGCGGATAAATTTGAAGAAAGATTTTTCTGGCTTAACATTACTCCTTTAGCTCTTCCCAGCGAACCGGATGTAAAAATAATTTCCGCTAATTCTTCAGGGTTTATTTCGGGAAGTTCTTTTACATCGACAACTCCGGAATTGTTTATCAGTTCCGCCATGGATAGTACACCGTTTTTCTCTTCCTTCAAATCCATACTTATGTAATATCTCATTTTCTTTAATGCGTGCATTTTCTCCCTGAACATTGATTCAAAATTTTCAGAAAAGACTATTGCTTCCGAATCGGATTCATGAATTATATTTAATATCTCGTTTGTATTCAGGTTTTTATCTATCGGAACGATGACATAATTAAATGTTAAGGCGGTAAGATAAGCTAATCCCCACTGTACTCTGTTCTCACCAATTACGGCAAGATGGGTTCTTTCTTTTAATCCGAGTTTATTTAATGCGCTGCCGAATTTTAACACCTTCTCTAGAAGCTGTGAGAAAGTAACCTTGGAAATCGGCGTATCGGCTAAATCTTCCAGTGCAATTTCATCTTTAAATTTATTTGCCGACAGAATCAGCATATCCTGAATGGAAGAAATCTCCGGTACTTTAAAGAGTTGTAATTTTTTCATTTGGAACCCCATTGAACATTTTAAATAAATGTTGTTTCAAAATTCATATCGGCAATAATTAGAATTATCTTTTATATATTCAAATAAACAGTCTGCAGAAGGCAGTAAGCAAACTGCAAGTTGTAAAATCATCTTTTTAAAGACAAGTAAAAAATCTTTACAGAAATTTTAGAAAACATTGGTACATTTGAAAGTACACCTAAAATCATAATTAAATTTACAAAAAGAATTAAATGAAAGGCAATTTAATTTTATTCATGAAAAAGTTTGATTACGAAAAGGAAAACAAGCATTCCAATTAATAACTGAACTTAAGCAAAATAAACCTCACCCCCGTCCCCTTCTCCTTACTAAGGAGAGGGGGCTAGGGGGAGATGTATAAAAAATGTTAAATTACAAAATTTTTCATCTTAATAACTGAACTTGAGCAAGAAGAGAGAGGGTATCTTTCCTTTATTAAAAGATTTCGATATTAATTCAATTTCTTTCAAAAAACTAATATTTATTCACTCCGCAAAAGATGTTGTTTCTTGTTCTCATACTTTTTGCGTAGCTTAAATTAATAAGTCAAGATGGCGTTGTAGATACTACCGGATCAATGTTTATGCATGTAATCATTTTTATATGTTCTTTTTAATTATAACAATTGTTATATCATCCGATTGAGTTGCACCGGAGGCATGTAGCTTAATTGCACTTTTAACTTTTTCCAGCAGTTCATTTGAAGTTAAATTTCGATTATTCTTAATTATATCAATCAGCTCATCTTCACCGAACTCTTCTTCATCAAGACTCATGGCTTCCGAAACACCGTCGGAATAAAGGAATAATAAATCTCCTTCGAGCAATTGAATAGTATTATCTTCAAACGGATAATCTGAAATGCCGCCTAAAATAATCCCGCCGGTATCAAGCAAATTATGGCTCCCGTCCTTATGAAATAACAGGGGATAGTTGTGTCCGGCGTTGCAATAGCATAAGCAGTTTTTTTGAATGTCCAGAATGGCATAAAAGAAAGTTGCAAATTTTGAAGGATCGGTACTTTCAAATAGAAGCCTGTTTGCTCTTATAATTCTTTCTTTGCAGGAGGAGGGAATAATGCATTGTCCCCGGATTGTAGCCTGCAGGTTACCCATTAGTAATGCGGCAGGTAATCCTTTGCCTGAAACATCACCGATACAAAAAGCAATTTCATTTTCGGACAAAGGTATAAAGTCGTAATAGTCTCCGCCTACTTCATGCGCCGGAAAAATGTATGATACGATATCGAAGCCTTCTATATACGGTATTTTTTTAGGCAGTAAATTGTTTTGAATTTCTTTTGCCATTTTTAATTCTTCCCGCATAAGAAGGAATTGTTTTTCTTCTTCCAGCAGCCTGGCATTTTCAATAACATGTGCGGACTGGGCAGCAATAATCGTGAGCAGCTTTTGATCATTCGGTGAAAATTCTTCCCCGGATTTTTTATTGAATACCGATATAAGCCCAATCATTTTTCCTTTGAAATAAAGAGGAACGCTAACTAAAGATTTTATTACACCATGTTCATCAGGGCTAATCATAAAACGCTTGTCGTTTTTTAGATCGTTGCTTAGAAGCGGCTGCTTATTTTTCAGCATCCAGCCTGTAAGCTGGCTGTCGAACCGGTACGGCTGCCGATAATCGGATGCATCTACTTTTCTTATCATTGTGTGGAACGGGGTCATTTGATCTTTTTCATCAAACAGCATAATTGATCCTTGTTCCGCATTAATATGCTTAATACATTTTTGCAGCATAAGATCCGTAACCTTATTCAACTCCATAGTTGAGCTGATTGCCGTTGCTATTTCATTTAATATAGAAAGCTCCTGCAGAGACTGGCGAAGCCGTATGTTTTCCTTTTCTAATTGCCGATTATTATTTAAGTTATTATTATTCATCATTTTAATAACCTTTTACAGTTTTAAAAATATCTTCTCTTAACCTCACCCCCTAACCCCCTCTCCTTAGTAAGGAGAGGGGGGATACCGGGGGACGCAGTTAATTTTTATCTAACTTCAGTTAATAAGTTTTGCCAGCTGCCTTTTTGCATCTATCAATGCAGGCTGATCTTTATCTGCATATTTCCATAATTCCAAAAACCTGGTGTATTCGGATTTAGCTTTGTCATATTTGGCTGTTTGTTCACAGAGTTTTGCAAGCCTGTAATGGTAAATCGGATTTATGATGCGACGATCTTTCATATTCGGATTAATCTTTAACAGTTTTTCATACTCAGCAATTGCACTATCCGGTTCTCCTTTTTTTATGAATGCACGCGGTACAACATCTCGATATAACGGGAAATTATAGAAACGCAATATCCATCCATATGACAATTTGGTATTAATAACCGGAGTATTTCGATAAACTTGAATAGCATCGTCCGGTCGATTTTCAGCAAGCAGCAGTTCCGATTTAAGGATTCCGCTCAGCAAAACAAGTGTGCTCCTGTCTGATTCAACTGAGTTAAGATTAGATTGTATTTTATCAAAATAACTTCCGGCTGAATCTATATTACCTTTCTGCAAGAAAATATTAGCAAGAAGTAAATTATAAAGTGTTTTATTAAAAACGGGGGATTGAGGATTGTCATTTGAATAAAATTTTTGAAAAGAATCGAATTCTTTCCGGGCCAATTTAAAATTATTATTGCCCAAAGCATTATTTGCTTTTACCCAATGATATTGTGCCGAGACGTTATCATTTTTTAATTGACGAACAAGATTTGCAATTAACTCATTTTCGCGAGATGCTTCCCTCGATCTGCCGACTGTATTCAGCAGGATAGATTTCCAGCACATTACCCATATCTTCATCTCATCGGTAGGTGCGCCGGCAAAAAAATCGTCCAAACACCGAAAACTTTCAGGATAGTCCTCGTTAAAGGCATACACATATGCAAGTCCGGAATTAGATATGAAGAATGATGGTTGAACCCGCAATGCCTCTCGGTATTTTGCTATACTTTCGGGAATATTTCCCATTAAGAAATAAATTTCACCCATAGAGTCGTATGGATTAGAATCCCCGGGTGAGAGTGCTGCGTATCGTTTCTGGGTTTCGATAGCCCTATCAAATAGACCCTGAGCTGCATAAATATATGCAAGACCATTTGTAGGTGCTGCAAAGTTCGGATCTAGTTCTATCGCTTTCTCAAATTCCAATTGCGCTTTATTAACTTTGTTCATGGATTGATAAACTACTCCAAGATCATTATGGAATCGTTTTTCCCGCGGATATAATTTTACAAGCTCTTCCAGAAGTGTTAATCGCTTTCCGGGGTTTCTTTCAACCAGACCGGCATAAAGTGATTCTATTGCAAGCCGCTCTTTTTCAGGAGCCCTTGATGAAAGTACTTTTGCTTTTTCTATGGCTTTAATCATTAAAGAATCATCAAGCAAACTGCTGCACGTTTTTGCAATATAAAAATATGCTAATGCGAAAGAGGTATCTATGGCAACTGCA